>SCTB01000124.1 GCA_004297545.1 Alphaproteobacteria bacterium | reverse complement strand
CGTCCACCACGAGAAGCGCATCTTCCGGCAGGTATTCGAACAGCGTCGGCGGCGGCTCTCCCGGCTTGCGGCCCGTGAGGTAGCGCGAATAGTTTTCGATTCCGGGGCAGACACCCGTGGCCTCCATCATTTCAAGATCGAAGGCCGTGCGCTGCGCGAGACGCTGTTCTTCCAGCAGTTTTCCCTGCTGGCGAAATTCGGCGAGGCGCAGCTGCAGGTCAATCTTGATTTGCTTGATCGCCTGCTGGATGGTGGGCCGTGGCGTGACATAGTGGCTGTTGGCGAAAATCCGCACGCTCTCGAACACCTGCGATTTCTCGCCCGTCAGCGCGTCGACTTCGGAGATTGCTTCGATTTCATCCCCGAACATGGAAAAACGCCATGCATGGTCGGCAAGGTGGGCGGGGAAGAGCTCCACCACATCGCCGCGCACCCGCACCGTGCCGCGCTGGAAGTCGATGTCGTTGCGGTCGTACTGCAGCTCGATGAATTTCTTCAAAAGATCGTTGCGGTCGATGCGGTCGCCCACCTTGATCTCGAACGACATGCGCTGGTAGGTTTCGACATCGCCCATGCCGTAGATGCAGGACACGGAGGCCACGACTATGGTATCGCGCCGCTCCAGCAGCGCGCGCGTGGCCGCATGGCGCAGACGGTCGATCTGCTCGTTGATGGCCGAATCCTTTTCGATGAAGGTATCCGTGCGCGGCACATAAGCTTCGGGCTGGTAATAATCGTAATAGGAAACGAAATACTCGACTGCGTTGTGGGGAAAGAATTCCTTCATCTCGCCGTAGAGCTGCGCGGCGAGCGTCTTGTTGGGCGCAAGAATGAGCGTCGGGCGCTGCAGCTGCGCGATGACATGCGCAACGGTGAACGTCTTGCCCGAACCCGTCACGCCCAGCAGCACCTGGTTCTTCTCGAGTTTCTTCAGGCCCGCGGTAAGGTCTGCGATCGCCTGCGGCTGGTCGCCGGCGGGCTTGAAGTCCGTCACAAGCTGGAACGGGTGTCCTGAACCGTATTCCGCGGATTTTTCCTGTGCCTTGGCCATACGATTAATCTACTCTTCCGGCAGCGGGTATCAATGCTTGCGGCGCTTTGCCGTGGCCTTCTTGGGCGGCGGCGGGCGGCACGGATAGGCCTTGTTCAGGGCAAGCGGCACGGCGGCGGAGGCGATGAAGGCGTCGTGCTGGGGATACTTTCTCAAGTACATCATGACGGCGACACCCGCGTCTTCCAGCGACAGGTTGGCCGGAAGGCAGAAATCAATGGTTGGATTAGTGCCCAGCGATTGCATCAGGATATGGTAATCGATAATACCGGCAATGTAGTTCAGGCAGCCGGAAATCTGCTCCTTCTTTCCTGAGAGGCAATCGCGCTGCAGATCCGCTGTTGTCATATAGGCCGCGTGTGCCGGTCTGACCGGCAACAAAAGCGCCAGCAGACCTGTCAGCAGAATGGCCTGTGCGGCCCTTGTCATGTTGCCCTCATTGCTCAAGGATTTCTGCATAGTTCTAGTCCTGTTTTATGGCTAGTTCAATAACCTTTATTTAACAGTTTCCTTGCATACTGAAGGGGTGACCGTTAATTCTCTTATCAGGAGCCGCATTTTGCGGCGGTTTTTTTATCGAGGGGTGCCTATATGAAGAAGTTCTTTTCCGCCAGAACAACCGCCATGATTCTTGCCGCCGCCATACTGGCGGCGCAGGCGAGCATGAGTTTCGCCGCCGTTTCCAGCGAAGGCGCGGTCGACGTCAAGAAGCAGGTGGAAGACGCCATCTCGTTCCCCCTCAAGATGCAGAAGTCCACCGGCATGGGCCTCGTGCTGGGCGGTCCGATCGAAGTGACCCCGAAAGACGACTATTACGAAGTGAAGCTGCCTTCCGTTTCCTATTCGATGGAGGGAATAAGAGCCGATTTCGGCACGCTTGTCATGAACGTCACGCCTTCCGGCGACGAATACAAAACAACCCTGGCTATACCGGAAACCGTCAACGTCTACGATGCCGCGAAAGCGCCGCTTGCCATCATCAAAGTCGGAGGACAGCAGTTCAACGGCATCTGGCTGCCGAAATACCGCTCCTTCACGAAAATCGACGCGGAATACAAGGACATATCCATCCAAAGCCCGAAAGCCGGCGAAAAAGTCGCGATCAATGTCGGCAGCGTGAAAAGCACGCTTGAGCTGACGCCCGACGGCAATGACATATGGTCGGGTCCCGCGAATTTTGAACTGACAAACCTGCATATGACGGCCGGCGACAAAGGCGAAGTCGATTTCGCCATCGACAGCATGAAAGGCAGCGCCACCTACAGCAAGCTGAACATGCAGACACGCAAGGAAATGGAGGAAAAGACCGAGCAGGCGCTGGCCGGCATCACGAAGGATCAGAAACCCGATCCGGTGCAGATGCAGGCGATGCTGAATTCCATCATCAGCAGCCTCCAGAATTATCTCGACGGCATGGGCTCTTCTTTCAAGATGAGCGGGATCCATATGAAGATTCATCCCGGCGGCGAAAAAGGCCCGGAGGGCAAGCCCGAGAAACCTATCGACGTGAACCTGTCTTCCGTCTCGTGGGAATTCAAGATGAACGGCATGCAGCAGGAAAAGGGCAGCGTCTCCTTTCAGTTCGGCATGGATGGCCTGAATGTGTCGAATATGGATGCCGGCACGGCCAGCATCGTGCCGACAGCCTCCAATGTCGAGGTCCATCTGGACAACCTGCCGATTCAGGAGCTCTCGAAAGGGCTTTCCGGGTTGTTCGCGACGGTCGTGAACAGCGCCGTCGCCTCCCAGGGCGTGACGGATACCGCGCAGAAGACGGCGCTGCAGAGCCAGATCCAGGCGCAGGTGGGGGCCGCCATGCTCTCTATCCCGGCGCAGCTGGCGACCGCGGGCTCCAAGCTGTCGATCGTGAACACCTATGCGAAGGCGCCGGATGTCGGCTCGACGCTGGACGGATCCTTCACGGCGAATGCGGCTTCGCCCGTCATGGCGCAGGGCAGCGTTACGCTGTTGATCACCGGCCTTGACGAACTGATCCTCAAACTGCAAACCATGGGTCAGGGCGCAAATCCGGATCCCAAACTTCTGGGCTGGGCGCAGGGTCTCGGCATGCTGCAGATGATGGGCCAGCTCGGCAAGGCCCCGGACGGCCGCACCCAGCGCACCTACAAGCTGGAAGTGGCGGCAGACGGCAAGGTTATGCTGAACGGCGCTGATTTCAGCAATGCCATGCAGGGGATGGGGGGCATGGGTGCTCCGCAGGTTGGCCAGCCCGGCCCCGAAGGTGGCGCCCCCAAGGCGCCTGAGGATCTGGAACAGGAAAAAACGCCTTAAAAATTAACTGTTTAATGACAAAAGGCAGCCCTGAAAGGGGCTGCTTTTTTGTTGGCGGGACGTAAACTTCAGTTGCCTCATTTTAATTTATTATGTAATATATTTGCATTCAGAGGCTCTATTTGTTATAAAATAAGTATAGGGCGTTGAAATCCCTTGCTTTTCATACACCGAGGTTCAAATCCGGCATGACGATGGCAGAAGAACAGTACCAGCAGGATCGCAATGCGGCTTATGACCGCATCCTGTCGCTTGTCCAGCGGCATATCGATGCCATCCCCGTGGAAATGACCCTCGACCTGTCGTTGATTTCCCCCTCCAAAGCGCGGGATGCCGCGGAACGCGACGTCTGGAAGCTGTTCCAGAGCGGCATCCGGCACCTGAAGAACGGCGGGCAGATGGACGCGCCCGGCAGCTTTGCGGGCGCGGTCACCAGGGCGAGCCTGCGCAACGCGCCGATGGCGTCCACGCTGGGCGTCAAACCGCCGCAGTTCGACGAAAACTATGTCGACATCGAATTCGACAGCGGGGCCGCCGAAGCGGTTTTCCGCAGCCGCCGCCTGATGGAAGCCGTAACCGCCGACGCGCCGAAAAGCCAGCAGCTGATCCGCCAGAAACTTGGCTTCACGGCGCCGCTCGCGATGCCCGACGCGGGCGAAGGCATCTCTGACCCGGAACTGAAAGGCGTTTTCGACGCCGCGCGGAAATCAGCCGCCGCGAAGGAAGCCGGGGAAGACAATATTCTCGCTGCCATTCGCCGCCAGGCCGTGCTGTCTTTTAACCTTATCTGCGAAGTCTACGCGCCGGCCGCCGCGACGCTGAAAGGCGAGATCGCGGAACTGTTCAGCCAGCCCCCCCCGAAGCCCGGCCTGAAGAACCAGTCGTTCGATTTGTAGGGGGCCTCCGTGAAAGAAACGAGACTTTACGACATCGTCGACAAAATCAGCGGTGATTCATGGAACGGCACGCATGACCGCAGCATCCATGTCACATATGTGGATGCCGATCATATCACCGTCGAGAACGAGTACAACGGCTCCGGCCCCAGGGGCGTGTTCACCCTGATCGAGATCGTCGACGCAATTGAAAACGAAGACTTCAGGAAAGCGCGGTATTTTAGCGACTTCTGCTATGAGCTGGGGCAGCACGTTCCCAACGCCCGCGTGGTCGAAAGCGAACACAAATGGTACTACAGCGGCGTCCTGCTTCCCGCCACCCCCAAGATGGTCGACCGGGAAATGGCGGCAGGCGCCGGCGATAACGTGACCGCGCTCAAACCGCTGACGCTCATGCCGAAGGCCGAGAACTCCTCCCAGAATGCGCCGAAGCCATTCGTGCTGAGGCTGAAAATGAAGACGTAAGTTACTTCGCCGCCTGCTTGTCCAATACATACAAACTGGAGCGCCCGACGAATTCATAGCCGATCTTGCGGTAAATGGAATTCGACACGGGGTTGCGCGCGTCGGCATAGAGGCAGCACATCGTCTTTCCCGCATCAAGCTGCTGCTGGCTCAGGTGCGCGACCACCGCCTTGGCGTAGCCGTGCCCCCGCTCTTCGGGCGGCGTATAGACCATGCTGATACGGGCGACATTTTCAGTGCCGGACACCGCCGCCTGCGCGACGGGCCGTCCGCCGATATCCCAGACAGCCATCCGTCCCGCCTTGATAACATCTTCGGCTTTTTTCAGCGCGTCCGCTTCGCTCAGCTGTTCGGACTTCGGCAACGCATCTGCGGCGAAGCTGCGTATCCATCCGGCGATCAGCGGCGCTTCTCCGGGCTTGGCCGCGCGCATCAGGCCCTGTATGGGCGGCGGCATGAGGACCTTGGTGAGCGAATAGATGATCTGGTCCATGTATTCGACGGACTTCTGGCCCGTCAGGCTGCCCCAGGTCTCCGCGAAGGAAGCCGCGATGTCGCTGGGTCCGACGATGCCGGGGAAATGCGTATGCTGCTTCGCGAGCATCTCGGCCAGCGGCTGCACGTCCTGCTGCGTCGCGCGGCTTAACACAAGGTTATGCGGCGGCGTCTGCGCCGTCGCCAGGATGATGCCCTCGTCGTTCGACAGGGTGGCGAAACGGATATCGCAGTTTTCGCCGCGTGCGATTTTCTGCTCCGCCGCCTGGCACAGCGACAGGATCAGGTTATGCTCCGCCTCGTACTGGTGGAGATATCCGCCATGCTTGCTCAGGAATTTCTTCGGGTTGTTTTCGAATGCGATCTGCATCATGTGCTGTCAGGAGAGCAGAAAAGCCAGAACGGCGTTGAGCCGCTGCCTTCCCGCCCGCGTTGCCGCGAGTGTTGTGCCGGAAAGGTCCAGCAGGCCCTCTTCTAACAACAGTTTAGCCTTTCCCGGATTAACAAAGTCTGAAATATTTTTCCCGGTTTCCGTAGTGAAGGCATCGAGGTCGACGCCCTCCATTAGACGTAATCCCATCATCAGCATTTCCCGGCCGCGCTGATCCGGCGTAACCACTTCAAACTCATGTGCACCATGCCCGTGCTGGCGCACCCGCTCCATCCATAACTCGGGCGCCCGATGAGCGCGCGTGGCCTGCTTTTCACCCTGAAGAGTAAGCCGCCCGTGGGCGCCCGGGCCGATTCCCGCGTAGTCGCCGTAGCGCCAGTAAACAAGGTTGTGGCGCGATTCGTCGCCTGGGCGCGCGTGGTTGGAGATTTCGTAAGCGGGCAGGCCCGCCCTCTCCGTCATCTCCTGTGTGATCTCGTAAAGCTTTGCGCCGGCATCATTGTCGGGCACTTTCAGTTCGCCACGCTGGTGCAGCGTGTGGAACCGCGTCCCCTCCTCTATCGTGAGCTGATAAAGGGAGAGATGCCCGCCCGCGTATTGCAACGCCTCCGCCAGCTCATCCCGCCACGCCTCCGGCGACTGATCCGGACGCGCGTAGATAAGATCGAAGGAATAGCGGGAAAAAATATTCGCCGCGATTTTCACGGCGGCGACGGCTTCGGCGGCCGAATGCTGGCGGCTCAGTTTTTTGAGGTCCGCGTCGCGCAGGCTTTGCACGCCTAAAGAAACGCGATTGAGGCCCGCCGCCTTGAACCCTTTCAGCTTTTCCGCCTCGACCGAGGTCGGGTTCGCCTCCAGCGTGATTTCCGTCCCCTGCGGAATTCCCCAGAGGTTATGGATGCCGCCGATCACGGCCTCGACCGTTTTCGGCTCCATCAGCGACGGCGTCCCGCCGCCGAAGAAAACGGACTGAATATGGCGCGCGCCCGTCAGGCTGCGGTAATGCGCCAGCTCGCGCAAATAGGCCGCTGTCCAGTCCGCATGCTCCACGCGCTCGCGCACATGGCTGTTGAAATCGCAATAGTGGCATTTGAATTTGCAGAACGGCCAGTGGACATAAACGGAAAGCTGCTCTTGCGCCGCGTCTTCTTTTGGCTTCAGAAGCATTTCGCCAGCATTTTCTTGAACGCGGCGGCGCGGTGGTTGGTTGCGTTCTTTTCATCGGGCGTCATTTCGCCATAGGTGCGGCTGTCGCCGTCCGGAACGAAGATGGGGTCGTAACCGAAGCCGTTCGCGCCGCGCGGCGGCCATGTGACTTTGCCGTGCGCGAAGCCTTCCACCACTTCATAGTGACCGTCGGGCCATGCCAGCACGAGGCAGGAAACGAAATGCGCCTTCTTATCCGGATTGCCCGCCATAAGCTTGTTCACTTTTTCCATCGCCATGCCGAAGTCGCGCGGCTTGCCGGGTTCCTCGGCCCAGTCGGCGGAATAGACGCCGGGCGCGCCGTCCAGCGCGTCGATGCAAAGGCCGCTGTCGTCCGCGAGCGCGGGCTTTCCGGTCGCTTTCGCCACGGCCTGCGCCTTGATCAGCGCGTTCTCGATGAAAGTCGTCCCCGTCTCGGGCGGCGCCTCCACCCCATAGTCGGAGGCGGCGGAGAGTTTCTTCACCTTGTCGCCGAACAATTCGCGTAACTCGCGCAGCTTGCCCTTGTTATGGGTCGCCACGACAAGTTCGTCTCCGGTGAATTTCCGCGCGGGCGGCTCCCCCTTTTTCACGGCCCCTTCCTTCATGGCTGCGGAGGCTTCGGTGCGGGAGCGGCTGCGGAGGCTTGCGGCTTCAGCGTTTCCAGCTGCGCGAGCATCTCCTGCCACGCGGTCGCCTCGCGCCGCTGCCATTCCGTGTTCGCCTTCACGCATTCGATCGTCTTCTGCACGTCTGCGCCATGGTCGAGGCAGAATTTGACGGCGTCGGGTGTCAGCGAGCGGATCGCATAAACCAGCGTGCCGCAATCCTTGCCGTTGATATCGACGCCGCCTTCGGTGACCACGACCGTTGCGGCATCATAAGCCTTGGAAAACAGCGCGCGGCCAAGGTCCTGGCTGTCCGGCCTGATGCCAAGACCCATCATCACGCGCACCATCTCGACGTTGTTGCGATCGACTGCCGTGTACATCGCCTCGCCCTTGCTTTTGTCGTTCTGCGGCATCGCCCCCTTCTCAAGAAGGTACTTGGCAATTTCGTTATGCCCGTATTTGACCGCCTGCAGGAACGGCGTCCAGAAGCCTTCGGCAGCGGCATTCACGTCCGCCTTCCTGTCCTCGACGAGATGGCGGACGATGTTCATGTCAGCGTCAGGCGCGGAGATCGCGAGGCGCAGCGCATGGCCGGCGTCGCCGCCCTTTTTGAGCAGGTAGTCCACCTTGCGGATGTCTTTCTCGTCCAGCGCGCAGGCAATAGAGGAAGGCACCCAATCGCGCGTCTGGTAGTCGGGACCTGCGTTGCAGGCTTTGTACAGGTAGTCCGCGACGCGGAAATGGCCGTGCAGCGTTGCAAGCTGGAAGGCGGTGACGGCGGGTTCATGGCAGGTGAAACCCCGTTCCTCCTCGGGAACCTCGAAACCGAAGCGCTTGCAGAGCTGCTCCATCGTCTTCAGGCGGCCGAACATCGCAGCCTGTTTCAGGAGGTTCGCCGGGCCCATGCTACGAATATACCCCTGCTTCCAGCCGTACTTCTCGCTGTCGATGGCCTCCATCGCGGCGTCGATGCGCCACTGGCGGCCTTTCGCGATTTCCTGCATGAGCGACGCCTCTTTCTTGTAAATGGGCAGCGACGAGAGGCGGGCGACCATATGCTTGTAGCGGAGGGTGTCTTTCATATCTTTTGCGGGTTTCATGTGCGGCATCCTGATGCGGAAATTGACATATCTCAGACGCCGCGATAATACGCGCACCTTTGGATTATGTCAATGAACGGATAGTGCTGTTAAGGGATTGAAATTACGTGGCTAACGCCTTGCCCTGGATATTCTTCAGCTCTGCGATGCCCTTGCGCGCCAGCTTCATGAGGTCCATGAACTGCTCTTCGGTAAACGCCCGATGCTCTGCCGTGCCCTGCACTTCGACAAGCCCGCCCTGGCCGGTGATAACGAAATTCGCGTCCGCCTCGGCCGTGGAATCTTCCGCATAATCGAGATCGAGGACGGCGGCGCCCTGGTAAAGCCCGCAGGAAACGGCGGCGACGGAATCAACGATCGGGTTTTCCTTCACCGCGCCGATCTTGACCAGATGGTTGCAGGCCTGCTGCAGCGCGACGTAGGCGCCGGTGATGGCCGCCGTGCGCGTGCCGCCGTCGGCCTGGATGACGTCGCAGTCGAAAATGATCTGGATTTCTCCCAGCTTCTCAAGGTTTACGACAGCACGCAGCGCGCGTCCGATAAGGCGCTGTATTTCCTGCGTGCGGCCGGACTGCTTGCCGCGCGCGGCCTCGCGGTCGGTGCGTGAGCCGGTCGAGCGCGGCAGCATGCCGTATTCGGCGGTGATCCAGCCCTTGCCTTTGTTCTTCAGCCAGGGCGGCACGCGGTCTTCGACCGACGCCGTGCAGAGCACATGGGTATCGCCGAAGCGCGCCAGGCAGGAGCCTTCCGCGTGCTTCGAAAAACCGGGCTCAAGGATAATGTTGCGAAGCTGGTCAGCCGCGCGGCCGGAGGGGCGCATGATAGTCATACCTTGTGATTAAGAATGTTTGGGTCCGGGCGGACGCGCACGGGCGATCGCCTTGTCGACCTCGCGGACGAAATCCTGCAGGTTGTCGCGGAATTTCTCCAGCACGTCGAAGGGAACGGTGACGCCGCTCCTGAGGCCTTCTGCGGCCTCCTGCACTTTGTCCGCCACATCGCGGAAAACATTGGATGACGACGCGGAATCAAACGGCTCTTTCGCCGAGGGCGTCGTGCCCCCGCCGCCATTGCGGCGCTTGAGCCGTTCCTCGCGCGCTTTCGCGCGCCTTTCTTCGGCGGTCAGGCCGTCGTCTTCGGTCGAGGAGGATGTTTTTTCGCGCTCGGCGCGTTTTTCGAAGAAGCTGAAAGTATCTTCCTCGGTGAAGGGGCCGCGCTTCATGCGGCCGCCCGCGGCTTCGGTATAGGACTGGCCGGAATTCGCATTCTTGCCGGCGGCAAGGTTCTCAAGCCCGCGATGCCCGAACTGGTCGTAGGCCGCGCGCTTGGCATCGTCCGTCAGCACGCCTTCTGCGTCAGTGGCTGCCTTGAACAGGGCGATGGCGTCGTCTTTTTGCTTCTGCGGCCACGGCTTGTTCTTCACCATGTCCGGGTGGTTCTTCATGGCGATTTTTTTGTAGGCAGCCTGAATATCGGCTTTCGAAGCTTTCTTGTCGACGCCTAGAACCTGGTAATAATCGGGCTTCTCACTCATGGCCTTTTTTTGCTCTTTTTGGTTCCGGTTTCCTGCTTCTGAG
>SCTB01000123.1 GCA_004297545.1 Alphaproteobacteria bacterium | reverse complement strand
GATGATGACGACAGGGTAATAATCGGGCGCAGCGGCGTCAGGCTTTTTCTTCAAAAGACCCATTCCTTCAACTTTAACGCACACTCTTTACTGCTATGCCGGTCATTAGACCACGGGGCGACGGCCATGAAAAGACCCTTTATTTTCAGGGCATGACGGCGGCGGCCGTGGGGGCAGGCGCGCTGGCGGCCTGTGGCGCGGGCGCGCGGATCTGCGAGAAAAGCCAGTTCCAGACCGCCGGCGAATAAAAGCCGGGCGATTCACAGGTATGTTCCACGTTGGGAAATTCGTGATAGGAGGCCTTGCCGCCCGAAGCGGTGATCAGCCGCACCAGCGTGCTCGCGAATGACGGCGGAACAACCGGGTCTTTCGCGCCTTGGAGGATGAGCAGGGGCGTCTTGGCGAGCGCCCTGACGTCGACGAAACTCCATTTTCCCGCGACCGCCACGCCGCCCGCGAAGATGCCGGGGTAATGCGCGAGCGCCCCGTAAACGCCGGCCGCGCCCTCGTCGCAGCCGATGATGTACATCCTGTTTGGGTCGATGGGGCTGTCTACCGTGGCCTGCGCCGCAATGTCAATGGCGTCGCGCAGCGACCGGAAGTTCTCGCCTGGCGCCGGGTTCTTGTCCGGCGGCAGGCCTTCCTCGCCCGTATACCCGGCCGGCGCGTCCCAGATCTTCCCGAACGGAGACATCGGGATCAGCAGAAAGGCGGGAAACTGAGCTTGCATCGCGCCCGAACGCAGGTAGATGGCCGCATGGCTCAATCCGTCGCCGCCATGCAATATGACGACGAGCGGCAGCTTCTGGCCGGGCGCCACCGCGGGCGCGTGCCAGTAATAGTAAACGACCCGTCGCATGCCGTCGTCGTCCTCGAGCATGACCTTCTTCTTTTTGTAGAGCTGGGGCAGCGTGTACTGGGCCATCGGGAATGCGTTGCGGGGCGTTTCGACGACCGGCGGACCATGCGCGGCGACGAGGCGCTGGGCGCCGCCCTTGAAAAGGAACGCGCGCACCGGCGGGATCATGAGCACTCCGCCCACCATGAGCACGGCGGCGAAACCGTAAAACAGCTTTTCCCGATGTTTCTTTTTTTCTGCTTCCGTCGCATTCTTCTTGAGCCCGAAGATGCTTTTGAGGACCTTCCAGAATGAGGCGATAATTTCTCCCAGGGAGGAAAAAAGCTCCCCGAGCATTTCGAACATAATTTCCCAAAGCATCCCGGTCTCCCGTCGTGCGGCAGATGTAAAGCTTATCACGCCTGATGGAAGGTTTTACAGGCGTCTTTATCCCCCTGGGAAGAGGGCGCAGGCAAAAGAATAGGTAAAATTGGCCGCAATTTTCAAGTTTAACTCGGAATTTCAGGCTCAACCAGTTTCGGCATGGCCTCCGCATCGAGGAAGGCGCGATAGACCTTCTCCGGCCTGTCAGTCGAAAATTTTGCGGATGACTTCCGGGGTTTTACCGCCGGGGGCATTCAAAACCATGGCGCCGCATGCCGGGCACCGGTAGGCGATCATCGACAAGCCGTCATGGGAATCCTCGATGCCGTATTTTTTTCCGCGCCAGATACGGTCCTTGGGAACGCCGCGGAACCACTGCGTTTGATAAACCAGCTTGCGCGACGTATCCGGAATATAGCCGGGCACCATGGCGGTTTCACATCTGCGGCAATTGATAATCGTTTCTGACATCTTTTCCTTCCTTATGGAGGCTTAACCGCTGGTCTTTACGCGGATTGGGGCGCAGCCGGTTGCGGGGCATTTAATTCCACGGTCCCGCATGCCGGGCACCGGTAGGCAATCATGGAGATGCCGTCATCTCTGTGCCAGATCCCGCATTTCACGCCGAACACCACCTTTGTCT
This sequence comes from Alphaproteobacteria bacterium, assembly GCA_004297545.1. GTDB lineage: Bacteria > Pseudomonadota > Alphaproteobacteria > Micavibrionales > UBA2020 > JAPWJZ01. The sequence goes on along the minus strand of SCTB01000123.1, from coordinate 86,881 downwards.
CGGGAACGCCGCTCAGCCATTGCGTCTGATAACAAAGGTTGCGCGATTTATCCTGGACATAGCCGATTTCCATTTCTGTTTTACACATCAGACAATTCATGGCCTTGGTCGACATATTTTTTCCTCCTGGCAATTGCGCTAAAAACCGGCCCCACCAAGATACCGCGCTCCGGGGCAGAAAAACATATCCCCCTGCAACGGGCGGAAAGATGGAAAATGGGCGGTCGCATACTTTACGTACTGTGGCTGATTTGCTGCTTTTTATATAATTATGGACGCAGGGAATGTTTAAACGATGCTTACCCTTAAAATAGCGCCGCTACTGGTTCCAGCCGATGACTTTGTATTTGCCGATGCACGTCGAGCTTGGAGACACGGTGCTTCAGCACATGCAACCGTTTCCCGCGCGGCGGAAATGGGGTGTCCCGGGAGCACGCGCTTATATTGAGGGAAGACCATTATTTATCTATACTTCCTGCATGTCCCCAGATTCCCAGCCCTTTTGAATACGCATAAGAGGAATAAGGAATGACCAGAATTACCGGAGCCCTCATCGGTTTATACGTTGCGATCCTGTCGCATGGCGCCGTTGCCTGCGAGGCCGTGAGCGAAGATATGCATATCGAATCCGCGACGGCAGCCTTTACCGGCACGATCAGGGAAAGCAAACCGGTGGAAAAAGATGCCGACGAGCTCCTGCAATTTACCGTCGATAAAGCATACCGCGGCAATTTAACCGGGCAGGCGACGGTCGTCGCGCCCGCACACCCCTGCCGCTATAAAAAGCATGAGGCCGGCGAAACCTGGCTGATTGTGGGTGAGCTGGGCGAGGACGGCAAGGTCACAATCACCTGGGACTCGCCCTCCGTTAAAATCCGCAATGCAGACGGCACGCCGACCGATAAGGATATCGAACTGCTGCTGGCGAAACTGAAATAACCAAAAGATCAGGAAGAAGGGGAATGGTGCCGTCGATGGGATTTGAACCCGCGACCTCTCGCTTACGAAGCGAATGCTCTACCACTGAGCTACGACGGCGCTGGAGAGGGAAGATAAGGTAAATCGCGCCCGTTTTCAAGCGGGGAATGCGAATTTCAGGCGCCGCCGTCCCGAAATTTCCTTTTAAAATCAATAAATAGCCGCCCCATCTTGCCCGTTTCGGGGCGGCATGCCAGATTGAGGGCCATTTTATCAGAGGTTTCAAGCATCATGGCCCAGCCGCAGGCGTTTTTTGAGGAACATCCCGAGTTCGAGGCCCTCGAGGCCTTTATCGTCGACGTGAACGGGGTGCTTCGGGGCAAAAAGGTCCCGCGCGAGTCCGCGGCCTATGTTCTGAAAGACGGCATGCGCATGCCGTTTTCGATCTATGCGCTCGACGTCTGGGGGCAGGACGTGCTGGCCTCGGGCCTCATCTTCGAAACCGGCGATGGCGACGGCATCTGCACCGCCGTGCCGGGCAGCCTGAAACCCTCGCCCTGGGCGGACCACCCGACGGCGCAGGTGCTGCTCTCCATGCAGGACCGCAAGGGCAGGCCCTTCTTCGCCGACCCGCGCCAGGTGCTGAAAAACGTGATCGCCCTTTACACGAAAAAGAATCTCACGCCTGTCGTCGGTATGGAGCTGGAATTTTACCTGCTCGACTCAAAGCGCGACGAGCGCGGCAACCCGCAGCCGCCCCTGTTTCCGCGCACCGGCCGCCGCGCCCGCGCGCCGCAGATCTTGAGCATCGGCGAGCTGGAGGAATTCGGCCCCCTGCTCGACGACATCGGCCGCTTCTGCGCGCTGCAGGGCGTGCCCGCCGACGCCGCGATCTCCGAAAACGGCCCCGGCCAGCATGAAATCAACCTGCGCCATGTCTCCGACGCGCTGCTCGCGGCCGATCACGCGACGCTGATGAAGCGCGCCGTCCGCGCGACCGCGCGCAAGCACGGCATGGACGCGACCTTCATGGCCAAGCCCTACGAAGGCCTTTCGGGCAGCGGGCTGCATGTGCATTTCAGCATCCTCGACAAAAAAGGCCAGAATATCTTTGCGGGCAAGGATTACAAAGGCACGCCCGCGCTGCGCCATGCCGTCGGCGGGTTGCTGAAGTCGATGGAAGACTGCACGGCCCTTTTCGCGCCGAACCTCAATTCCTACCGCCGTTTCGCCATCGGGTCGCATGCGCCGACCACGATGTCCTGGGGCTATGATAACCGCGCCGCGTCGATCCGCATCCCGGAAAGCAGCATCGCCGCCACGCGCATCGAGCACCGTTGCGCGGGGGCTGACGCCAACCCGTATCTGATGCTGGCCGCCATTCTCGCCGGCGCTTACGAAGGCCTGACGAAAAAGACCGAGCCTTCGAAGCCCGTCGTCGGCGACGTCTATAAATCCGGCGCAAAAAACCTGCCCACGAACTGGGGCGAGGCGCTGGCGCGTTTCGAAAATTCGAAATTCACCGCCAAATATTTCGGCAAACCCTATCAGAAAGTCTTTCTCGCCGCCAAGCGGCAGGAAAAGGCCCAGCTGGAACGCCAGGTCTCCAGCCTCGAATATGATGCGTATTTGAGGGATATCTAAGTGTATCCGTAACCCCTGCGAAAGCAGGGGTCTAAGGTTTATCCGCTCTCCGGTGGTTATAGTCCTGCACAGCTACCACCGGAAGACTGAGAGAGTTTAGACCCCGGCTTTCGCCGGGGTTACGGGTGTAAAGAAAAACGAGAATGTAAAATGACACAACCCGCCCGCGCCATGCAGCCTGAAGCCAACTCAAAAACCGATTACGTCAGAACCTATTACGCCCATAGCGCGAACCCCGCGACGGCGCGCCCCGCTCTGGCAGGCGATGTGACGGCGGATGTCTGCGTGCTGGGCGCGGGTTTTTCCGGCATCTCGACCGCGCTGCATCTGGCGGAGAAGGGACTGAAAGTCGTCGTGCTGGAAGCCGTCAGGGTCGGCTGGGGCGCCTCGGGCCGCAACGGCGGGCAGATCATCAACGGCTACAGCCGCGATTACGACACGATACTGGGCCGCTACGGCGAGGCGACGGCGAAGGCGCTTTTGAACATGAGCTTCGAAGGCGGCGACATCATTCGCGAGCGTATCGCGAAGTACAATATAAAGTGCGACCACAAGGCTGGCGCTTTTTTCGCCGCCTTCACCGACAGCCAGATGAAATTCCTCGAGCGCAGGCGCGAAGTCTGGGAAAGCGCGGGTAATAAAGACCTCGAAATGCTCGACAAGGCGAAGGCGCGCGAAGTCTCGGCGACCGGGCTTTATATCGGCGGGCTTCTCGACAAGCGCGGCGGGCATATTCACCCGCTGAATTTAACATTAGGTCAGGCGGCGGCGCTCGAAAGCCTGGGCGGCAAGATTTACGAACAGTCGCGCGTGACGCGCATCGAAAAAGGCAAACGCCCCGTCGCCTATACGGAGGGCGGCAAGGTGACCGCCGATATCCTCGTCGTCTGCGGCAATGCCTATATCGGCGATGCGGTTCCGGAACTGCCCTCCAAATTCATGTCTGTCTCAAGCCAGATCGTGACGACCGAAGTGCTGGGCGCGGAAATCACCGACGGCCTGATGCCGAAGGGTTACTGCCTCGAAGACTGCAACTTCCTGCTCGATTATTACCGCATCACTGGCGACAAGCGCCTGTTGTTCGGCGGCGGCGTCATCTACAGCGGGGCGGAGCCCAAGGACATCCAGCGCCGCCTTGTTCCGCATATCGAGCGCACCTTCCCCTCGCTGAAAGGGAAGAAGATCGATTTCGCCTGGAGCTGTAACTTCGCGCTGACGCTCACCCGCATGCCGCATATCGGGCGGTTGTCTGACAGCGTCTATTTCATCCACGGTGATTCCGGCCACGGCGTCACCACCTGTCACCTGCTGGGCCGCCTGACGGCAGAAGCCATCAAGGGCCAGCTCTCGCGCTATGACGTTTTCGCCTCCATGCGCAACTATCCCTTTCCGGGCGGGCGCGCCTTCCGCGTGCCCCTGACGGCTCTGGGCGCTTGGTACTACGGGATGCGGGAGAAGCTGGGGATATAACCTGCTGTAATTAAATGATAAATTAATCCATAAGAGGGTTATAAAAACTCGCCTTGAGTATATTATGAATAATGATGTATATTACGCCATTCATCGTTTTCAAGGCGTGCATCACATGAAGAAAAGCAAATCCCCGCGTTCTGACTTCTCAAGGAAGAGCCTGCGCCGCGCTCTGTTCCCCCCGCATGACGATACGCAGGATGTTTTGCACGGCGTGACCGTTAAAGACCCGTTCCGCCCGCTGGAAAAGCTGGATGCGCCGGAGACCTCGGCATGGGTCGCCCGTGAAAACAGGAAATTCGACGACTACATGGCGCCGATGAAGGCTGCCGAAGATGAAGCGATAAAATTTTTTAACGACGCCGCGCCCAAGGGCATGCGCGAGACGATGCCGGAAAAATACGGCGACAAGTATATCGTCCGCCGCAAGGAGGAAAACGAGAAGCGTTTTTCCTACTACGTCAAGGACGTCCCGGATTACGGCGCACCCGCGCGGGCGCTGCTGGATCCTGCGAAAATCGACCCCAGCGGCAAGACCGCGATCAAATTCGCGAGCTTTACCGCTGACGGAAAAACCGTGGCCTATGCCCTGAGCGTCTCGGGCGCCGACAAGGGCACGCTGAAGCTCATGGATGTGGAGACGGGCAAGGACATCGACCTCGAATACAGGAATTTCCAGACCAACGTCAACGCCACTATTAAATGGGACAAGGACGGCAAGGGGTTCTATTACAACAGCAGCGATGAGGCGACCAAGTCCAGCGATGTTCGCTATCACAAAATGGGCACGCCGCCGGAAACTGACAAGACGATCTATGCGCCCCATGCCGCCGAATGCGGCGGCGAATTCTATATGATCTCGGACGAGAAGGGCGCGCCCGGGGCTTACGAATATATTGCGAAATACAAGGCCATCAACGTCAACGAAACGGACAAGGTCGCCATTTTGGTGCGCCCGCGCGGCAGCGATGAGGAATTCCGCGAAATCTTCCCGATGCAGGAAGGGCTGGTCACGCCCATCCGCGAGGTCGGCGGAAAGCTTCTCGCGCTCACCAACTACAAATCGCCCAACTCAAGGCTGATCAGCATCGACATCAATGATCCGTCGCCCGACAAATGGCAGACTGTTTTGCCGGAAAGCGCGACCGACCCGCTGAAAGACGTCTTCGTCTGGAACGATAAAATTTACGCCACCTACAGCCATGACAGCGGGCAGGTTTTGAAAGTATTTGACCTTCAGGGGAAACACCTGCACGATGCGCCCATCCCGCCGCTCTCAACCTTTACGCTGGGGCAGACGCGCGACGGCGAGAATACGGCGCTTGTCGCCTACAGCAATTTCCACGAAGACAACAGCATTTACAAATACGACTCGGTGGCCAACACGCTGGCGCTCGAGAAAAAGACCGCCACGCCGATCGATCTCAAGGACTGCATCGTCGAGGTGATCGAGGCGACCTCGAAAGACGGCACCAAGGTGCCGCTGACCGTCATCCGCGGCAAGGACACCAAGCTCGACGGCACGGCGGCGACGCTGCTTTACGGCTACGGCGGGTTCAATATCCCGCTCGAGCCTGCCTTCAACCCCTCCGTCGCCCAATGGGTGAGGTCGGGAGGCATTTACGTGCAGGCGCACCTGCGTGGCGGCGGGGAATACGGGCAGGACTGGTACGACGGCGGCCGCCGGGAGAACAAGCAGAATGTCTTCGATGATTTTATCGCGGCAGCCGAACATCTCATCGATAAAAAATACACATCAAACAGTCGCCTTGCCATCCAGGGCGGGTCCAACGGCGGCCTTCTGACGCTGGCGACGATATTGCAGCGGCCGGACCTCTTCGGCGCCGTCGTGTCGGAAGTGCCGGTCGCTGATATGTTCCGCTTCCACATCGGCTCCTTCGAAGGCTTCAGCTGGAAATCCGATTACGGCGACCCGGATATCATGAAGGACTTCAACATCGCGGCGAAATATTCTCCGCTGCATAACGTGAAGAAGGGCTTCAAACATCCGCCGCTCCTTATCAAGACCGATATCCACGACGACCGCGTGCTGCCCTGGCACAGCCTGAAAATGGCGGCGACGCTGCAGACGCTGGAAGATGAAGATTCCGTCACGCTGCTGAAAGTGCGGACCGACGGCGGCCACAGCGCCGGCATGACCGAGAGCCAGCGGTATGCGGATATCGCTTCCGTCCGCGCTTTCCTCACCAAGGCGCTGGGGCCCATCGACCAAGAGGCCTATAAGGCGCAGCTGGCGGCGGAGAAGAGTCCGGCTGCCAAGGCCTCCGCGCCGAAGCACAAGCGGGGCTGAAATCACTATTAAGCGTTGATCCTGGTCATCGTGATGCGCGTGGTCACGATCCCGTGTTTTATCTCGCCGCGGAGCACCAGGCGTCCGCGCTCTTCCCGCACGATAAGCTCGCCCTTGTAGGTGACTTTCTCGCGCGTCAGGTTGTTCTTGTTGTCCTTGATGAAGAAGTCTTCATCGGCGAGGCTGGGGTCGAGCGTGGATTCCAGCATTATCTTGTCCTTGCCCGAGATGCTGAACCGGCTCTCCCAGATAAAGCCGTTCTGGTCCTTGCGGTAGGTGCGGCCGTCTTTCACTTCGGTGACGCCGTCGCCGTTGATGCGATAGGGGCCGCCGTCGCTCGTCTCCGAGCGGATTTCGTATCTTCCGTCCAGTTCCTCGAGCTTGATGCCCATAGCGCCTAAAATACCCTTTTAAGAAATTTTCTTCAGCGTCAGGCGCGTGATCTCGCCGCCGTGGTTGATATCGCCCTTTAAAACCAGCTTGCCGTTGTCGCGCGTCGCATTCAGTATCGCGCGGTAGGTGAGCATGCCCTTGGTCAGGTTGCCCTTTTCATCCTTGATGAACTTGTCGGCGCCGGCGTGGCTGGGGTCGATGGTCGATTCCATCTGCACCTGGTCGGCGCCCGCGATGGTGAAGGCGCTCTCCCAGATGAAGCCGTTCTTGTCCTTGCGGTAGGTCAGGCCGTTGCGAATCTCGGTGGTGCCGTCGCCGTCCGGCACGTTCGTCCCGCCCCCGATCTTCTGCGAGAAAACTTCGTATTTTCCGTCCAGCTCTTCGATTGTAATCGCCACAGCGCCCCAGACCTTTCTGACCTTAGACCCTGATAAATAATAATATGTCCGCCTCTGGCAAGGCAAGGTCGGCATGGGGTTTGTTTTCTGTAATACAGGCAAGATTATTTGAAAAGGGCAGGTGAATCCTATATTCTTCACAGACCGTCAAACAGGGGGGAAATGCCGTGGCCAAACAGGGTGCCGAGTCGACCGAATACCGCGTTCTGGCGCGCAAATACCGCCCCAAAAACTTCGCCGAGCTCAAGGGCCAGGATGCGCTGGTGCGCACGCTGACCAACGCCATCGAAACCGGCCGCATCGCCCATGCCTTTATGCTGACCGGCGTCCGGGGCGTCGGCAAGACGACGACCGCCCGCATCATCGCCCGCGCGCTGAACTGCGAAAAAGGCCCCACGCCCACCCCCTGCGGCGCCTGCGAGCAGTGCAAGGCGATTTCCGAGGACCGCCATGTCGACGTGCTGGAAATGGACGCGGCGTCCCACACCGGCGTCGAGAATATCCGCGACCTGATTGACACCGTTCAATACGCGCCGGTTTCGGGCCGCTACAAGATCTTCATCATCGACGAAGTCCATATGCTGTCCAAGGGCGCTTTCAACGCGCTGCTGAAAACGCTGGAAGAGCCGCCGGTGCATGTGAAGTTCGTTTTCGCGACCACCGAAATCCGCAAGGTTCCGGTGACCGTCCTGTCGCGCTGCCAGCGCTTTGATTTGCGCCGCATCGATGCGGGCGTGCTGGAAGCCTATTTCGGCGAATTGCTGGCGAAAGAGAAAGTCACGGCGGAACCGGGCGCCATCGCCCTTGTCTCCCGCGCGGCCGACGGTTCGGCGCGTGACGGTTTAAGTCTGCTCGATCAGGCGATTTCGCGCGAGCAGGGCAAGATCACCGAAGCCGGCGTGCGCGACATGCTGGGCCTCGCCGACCGCGCCGTCACGCTGGATTTGTTCGAGGCCCTCATGAAGGGCGACACCGCGGGCACGCTGGGGCTTCTTGACAGCCTTTACAAGGCGGGCGCGGAACCGCTCATGGTGCTGCAGGACCTGCTCGACCTCAACCATTACCTCACGCGCGTCAAGGTCGCGCCCGAAACCGCGAAGGACAAGGCCCTGCCGGAAGCCGAGCGCGTGCGCGGCGCGGAACTGGCGAAAAACCTGTCCATTCCCGTGCTCACGCGCGCCTGGCAGATGCTGCTGAAGGGCGTATCGGAAGTTTCCTATGCCCAGAACACGCAGAACGCGCTGGAAATGATTTTGATACGCCTGCTGTATGTGTCGGACCAGCCGACGCCGGGCGACGTGCTCAAGCAGCTGAAAGACGGCTCGACCGTCAGCATGGGCGGCGGCGCGCCCGCAGGCGGCGGGGCCCCGCGCGGGGCGACCGTGATGCGCAGCGTATCGGCCGTGTCCGCCACCGCGCAGGCCATCGCCGAACCGCAGGAAGGGCAGGCGGTCGCCATCAATTCCTTCGCTGAAGCGGTCGCGCTGTTCGGCGTCAAGCGGCAGGTTTTATTGCAGCAGCAGATTTCAAACTTCGTGCATCTGGTGAAGTTCGAGCGTGGGCACTTGGCCGTTCGCGTCAAGGAAGGCGCGCCGCAGAACCTCATCGGCCAGATGTCGGAGCGCCTAAAGGAATGGACGGGTGAGCGCTGGATCGTCAGCCTCTCCCGCGAGCAGGGCGAGCCGACCTTGGGCGAACGTATCCAGACCGAGGCGCAGTCGGTGATGGACGACGTCAAATCCTCCCCCGTCGTCGCCGAAGCTCTCAAAATCTTCCCCGGCGCGAAGATCATCGATATCCGGACAAAGTCCTAAGTCTTCGATGTTAGACCTTTTCTTTAACGGCATGATGGCATTCCAGCAGGCCGCCATGATTCTGGGCGGCGGGCTTTGCTTTCTGATCGGCGCCGGCATCATCGGCAACGGGCTGTACTGGCGGCTGAAGGCAGAGCGCGTCGACGCCACCATCATCGGCGTGCGGAAAAAGGGCATCTATTATTATCCCGTCTACCGTTACATCCTCGGCTCGGGCGAGCAGCGCGAGACGATCTCCTCCACCGGCACCAACAGCATGCGCGGCATGGAAACGGGCAAGGCGGTGCGGCTGATGATTTTTCCCGACAAGCCGGAGGAGGCGCGGCCCGCCGCTTCCATTCTCTACCTGATTGTGGGCCTGTTCTTTCTCGGCCCCGGAATCCTGTTCCTGAAAATCGCCTTGTTCTCCTATCCGCTGACGGTCTATTCCTATGGCATGATCGGCGTCCTTGTGCTGATGGCTGCGCTGAAAATCCGCCGGCACATCATCCCGAAAGAACAGCGCGGCACGGTGGCGGAGTGGAAGGAAAAGCGCAAGGCCGAGCGCGCGAAGGAATGGGAAAGCAGCTCGCTCACCACGATGGAGGAATTCCGGGACACGCCCGAGGGCATCCGGGCGGTTGTGCAGGAACGCCAGCAGGCCCGCATCGCCATGCCCATCCTTCTTGTTATCGGCTGCGCGATGATATACGGCGGGTATCACTTCGGCCAGAAAATGATCAGCCTGACCGAGCACGGCACCCGCGCGGAGGGCAAGGTCGTAGCGCTGGAGACCTCCCGCAACAGCGACGGCGATACTTCTTATTATCCCGTCGTCGAATTCCGGGATGACAAGGGCCGCAACGTGCGGTTCCGCGACGGCTTCGGGTCCAGCCATCCGTCCTACCGCACCGGCGACGATGTGACGGTTCTCTACCTTCCGGATATGCCCCAGCCCTCCGCCGTCATCGACCGCGGCTGGATGAACTGGCTGCTGCCGGGCGGTCTTGGCGGCGTGGGCGTCTTGTTCCTGCTGATGGGGTTCTCGATGCTGCGCTACCGCGATCAGGCGGCGTGAGAATCTCCTCCCCTTTGGGGGAGGAAGGGGCCCGCACGAAGTGCGGGAAGGTGGGGGTACTCTGTGAAGTTACATAGATAGTGAATAGTTTGAACTACGAATAAAAATGAATGAATGATAAAGTAGATTGTGGAAAACGGGCGGGGGCGCCGGAAAAAATGACAAAAGTCCATAGGAGTGAATTTCTCAAACAGCTAAAGGCAACATTTCCCGCAGTTGAGCTGGAAATCAACAAGGAACAAGGTTTACTTCATTTTGAAATGGCGGTCTTTCGCAGATTAGTGCAACAGCTGATAGATTCTGGTGACCGGGAGCAAGTGACAAAAGCGTATAAGTTGGCAGAGTGGGCCTACGAAAACGGTAATGATGATTTAAAAAATGCAATCGATGTTTCGTTTGTCGAGGAGTTAAACTTCAACGATACTAAAAAACACAAAAGACAATGGGCACGTAGTTTATTGCCCTGCACATTGGCGAAGCTGTACGAAGCGTGGTTGCTAATATTGCACGGGCCAAAAAGCGCAAAATGAGCTCGATTTTTCGGAAGAAGCATTGACACTCAGAAGACTCATGAGCATTCGTGTTCAGTCGTGATTTAAACTTCTAACCAGCCACTCTGTTGCACGGAGTACCCCCCACCTTCCCGCACTTCGTGCGGGCCCCTTCCTCCCCCAAAGGGGAGGAGAGCGGCTACCGCCCCATATCCTTGGAAAGATCTTTCAGTACCCGGCGGGCTTCGGCGGCGCTGGCGTCGTCTTTCGCCTTGTCGGGGTCGTCCTGCGGCTTGACGGGATAGGCGAGATTCGCCTTCATCATGCGGCGCTCGAGGTCTTTGAGGGACTCGCCGTTGTCGTCGGAGATGATGGGGCGGTTTTCCTCCACCGCGCGGGCTTTGGCCTCTGCGGCAGCCTTCTCGCGCACCGCCTGCTGCGTCACGGCGGCGGTCGCGATCATTTTTTCGATGTCGGTAAAGCCGTTCTCCCGCGCGTAATCCAGCGCGGTATTTCCCTCGGCGTCCTTGGGCGTGATGTCGGCATTGAATTTCAAAAGCTGCTCGACTGTGTTTTTAAAGCCGTTGGCGGAGGCCGACATCAGCGGCGTATGGCCGTTCTTGTTGACGTGGTTGACGTCGGCGCCCGCTTCCAGCAGCAGGGCCACGATGGTCGCCTTGCCGGCATGGGCCGCGAACATCAGCGCGGTTGATTCATTGGCGTTGCCGACCTCCAGGTCCTGGGGCGCGGCATGGATCAGCAGCCAGGCGGTCTCTTTATACCCTTCGCGCGCGGCGAACATCAGCGCGGTGATGCCATCGCTGCTTTTCAGCGTGGCTGCTTCCTTCGGGTGGTTCATGACGAATTTCAGCACGCCGTCCACCTCGTTGGCGGAGACGGAGGAGAAGAACCGCGCCACTTCCAGCTTGAACTGGTCCCGGGCAGCGGCGTCCTTGAAATCCTGTGCTGGCATGCACCCTCTTGGTGACTGTTTCTTTGTTCCCGCAGCGCCTTGATTTGCCGGGGTATTCCGGCTCAAATTTAACATAAACCGAACAGCCGCTCAACTGAAAATCAGTGTCATTCAAATGCTGAGCAAAAACAAACCGTTATACCGGCCAAGGCGGGTTGACTCCGCCGCCCTCCGTCTATACGGTTCGTCCCAGTTCCAAAACCTTAACACGTGACCAGATCGCTGACCCTAAAGCCATGACCAATTTTGCCCAGATGATGCAGAAGGCCCAGAAGTTCAAGCAGAAGATGCAGGACCTCCAGGACCGGGCGCACCAGATGGAAGTGCAGGGCGAAGCGGGGCAGGGGATGGTGACCTGCCGCATGACGGGCAAGCACGAGCTGAAAGCCCTGAAAGTGGACCGCTCCCTCATCAAGGCGGATGACGCCGAGGTGATGGAAGACCTGATCATCGCGGCCGTCAACGACGCCCGCGCGCGTGCGGAAAAGGCGATGGCCGACGAAACCGGCAGGCTCATGCAGGAAATGGGGTTGCCGCCCAACATGGATTTACCGTTTTAATCATTAACCCCCTAAGGAGAAGATAATGGCTGAAGATACCTTTGACTTTTCGACTTCCGGTCTGCCCGACAACAACCGCTTCAAGGTCGCCGTCGGCATCTGCTACGAATGGCTGAACGAAAACATGTCGATGTTCGGCCCGGAGCGCATCAAGAACTTCATGCACAACCAGCCCATCGCGGCCGCGAAACGCGTGATCGACAACTGCCCGGATTATTCGGAAGAGAGCATCAACCTGCTGCTGCTGGGCCCCGCCAAGGGCACGCTGCTCGCCAACGCAGAAACCGAAGCCGCCGCGCGCCATATCTTCGGCGACCGCACGGTCGACCTGCTGCAGGCGATGGTGGATCCCTCCGTCACGCCCGACGCGAACATGACCCGCGACATGAACCGCATCTTCATCTGCGAAGGCATCTCGACCATGAACGACCAGATGGTCAACCGCAAAAGGATCGACGCCCACCACCAGACGCGCTGGAATATCCTCAACGACCTCGAGCGCCAGTTCGCGACCGTGAAAGGCCAGGATCCGGCCCTCGACACCGTCTTCGAAGACGCCGCGAAAAAGTCACATGCAGCCCTCGAAGCGCTGGACAAAGCGGCGGCGGCTCAGCCAAAAAACGTGAATAAGCCGAAGCCCCCCCGTTTCGGCGGCGGCCACGGCGGACACGGGATGTAAGTGAAGTCCCCCGACTGAATACAAAGCCGCCCCGGTGTCACAACCGGGGCGGTTTTTTTGCTATCCCGAACTTCACCCCGGATATATTGTCATGCCAGCGAAAGCTGGCATCGCTCTATTTAATAGGGACATTCCCGCGGAGCGGGGATGATTTTAAATTTCAGAGATACCAGCTTTCGCTGGCATGACAGAAGAGTGATGCTACCTCTCCGCCTCCAGCCACTTCGAAATGCTGATGCCCAGGATGTTGTCCTTGCGCGGGACGCGAACGACCATGAGGTTGAGGATGATGTAGTCGGTGTGGGAATCCTTCTCGCTGAAATAGTTGATGGTGACGGGCATCGTGATGCTCCAGCGGTAGATGCCGTCTTCGATATCCTCGCGCGAAAGCGACGGCGAGCCGGGCACGACCGAGACCGTCTGGTCGTTCTGCTGCAGGTTCGTGATGACGCGGTACTTCTGCAGCATCCGCGTGAAATCCACCCAGCCATCGCGCGTGAAGCTGCGCGCCGCATTATGCAGGGTTTCCTTGTAATCCTTCGGCTGCAGGTTCAGGGAGCCGGTCACCGTATCGGCGACCCAGGGCAGCAGCGCGGTGATCTCGATGTTCGGCTTGTCGAGCGGCACTTCCTCCGACGCAGACGGGCTGGGGCCGGACGTGATGGTTTTCGTGAGGTCTTCCGACCCGGGGCCGGCATAGGCGGGGATGTCGGCGGCCTGGGCGCGCGGCGCCATAAGCGCAAGAAGGCCGATGAAAACGAAAAACCTGAAAATTTTCAATGCGAACTGCGTCATTTTCAAGGCCGCCTTTCTAGTTATGTCGTTCACTCAGCCTTAAAAACAAGTCTGACCGAGGGCTGCCGCTGCGGTCAATGTAATTCTGTGTAACGCCCTGTAACGCGCAGGGCGAAGAGGTTGCTTTTATGCGGAAAAACACCGGTGGCCCGGGGGAAAAGTTTTTGAAACCGGGCACTCTGCCGTTTCAGCCCGTTTCACCCGAAAATCGGGCCTCTGGATTGCTTGTTGACGGGGCATTTTCGTCTATCTCAATGAAATAGCTGAGAATTAACGGGGTTATTTTTCGCTTCCCTTGCTGCCCGCTTTTTCCGTATTATCAAAAACCGATTCAACGCTGGAATAAACATGCGCCTTGTCACCTGGAACATCAATTCCGTCCGCCTGCGGATAGACCTTGTGCTGAAAGTGGCCGACCGGCTGAAGCCGGATATTTTGTGCCTGCAGGAAACCAAGACGCCTGACGAATTTTTTCCGGTCGAGCCGCTGACCTCGGCGGGTTTTTCGCATCATCATTTCGCGGGCATGAAGGGCTATAACGGCGTCGCGATTTTTTCAAAAATTCCGCTGGATGACAGGCAGACGCATCAACGCTGCGGCAAGAACGACATGCGGCATATCTCGGCCAAAGTGAAGGCGAAGACCGGCGCGTTCGAGCTGCATAACATTTACGTTCCAGCGGGCGGCGACGAGCCGGACCCGGTGGCGAATGAAAAATTCAGGCACAAGCTTGATTTCGTCGATGAGCTCGCGAAATGGTTCCCGAAAGAGCGTTCGGCAAAGGCGCCGATGGTGGCGGTCGGCGATTTCAACATCGCGCCGCTCGAAAACGACGTCTGGGACCACAAGAAGATGCTGAAGGTTGTTTCCCATACGCCCATCGAGGTCGAGAAATTCAAGCGGTTTTATGAAGGGGTCGATTGGGTCGACGGCGTACGGCATTTCGTGCCGGAAGATAAAAAACTCTATTCGTGGTGGAGCTATCGCGCGGCCGACTGGGATACATCGGACCGGGGCCGGCGTCTCGACCACATCTGGGTCACGCAGAAACTAAAACCCGCATTGCAGAAACAGCAGATTCTGCGCGACGTGCGCGGCTGGACGCAACCCTCCGACCATGTGCCGGTCGTGCTTGATCTGAAGGAGGCATAAATGGCCGACGAGAAAACAAACCTGTCGCTGAACGATGCCGCGATGAAAGGCGATATCGAAGCCGCGAAAACCGCGATTGCGGCGGGCGCGGACGTCCACCACAATTTCGACATGGCCCTGCGCAGCGCCGCCAAGGCCGCGCATATCGGCATGATCGAATTTCTGGTGAATGACGCCGGGGCGAATGTGCATGCGCTGAACGACGAGGCCCTGCGCGCGGCGGCCAAGAACGGCCGGGCGGTGGTGGCAGAAAAATTGCTGGAACTCGGCGCCAATCCCGACGCGCAGGACGGCGATCCCCTTATCCAGTCCGCGACGAAAGGCTTTGCGGCGGTCGCGAAATCGCTGCTCGCGCACAAGGCCGATCCGCATATCGCGGACGACCAGGCTTTGCGGCAGGCGGCCTATAACGGGCATCTTGAAATCGTGCAGGCGCTGGCGCAGAACAAGGCGGACCTTTTCGCGATGCGCGGCAGCGCGGCCGAGCTGGCGGCCAGCGAGAAATACGCGCCGGTCGTCGAATACCTCGCCGTCGAAATGAACCGCCAGCGCGAGGCTTTTTTGTTCGAGCTGCAGAATAACGCGACGCGGAATTTCCTGCGCGCGAATTACAGCGACACGGGCGAGTCCGCATTTATCCGCGCGGTTAAAATGAATTGCGTGTCGCAGGTCGTGGCGCGCATGAAGGAAACCGGAGACCACCTGACGACATCGGACTTAAGCGAGCTGAAGGACCGCCAGCAGCGCCCGCTCGGCGTGCTCGCCGCCGAATACGGCGCGCTCACCAAACTGTTCGACCCCGACCTCTGGCCCGGCACGATCGCCGATGTGCAGCAGGCCTGGGACAAAATCCCGCCCGCCGTCCGCAAGATGAGCGGCATGACCGAAGAAGACTTCGCCGGCGTCGTCGCGGGACTCAACCAGCGCACGCTCAAAGAGCGCGCCGGCAAGGTCAAAATAAAATTCTAGGAAATTATTTGCACCACGACGATTTGGTGCCGCCATCATAGGGTTTGGCGAGGCTTTTGTTGACGAGATTGTCGGCCACGCTGGTGCCGTCCGTGGTTTTTGCGTCGCCCAGCACGCGGCCGCCGTATTTTTCGTACTGGACGTTATAGAGCAGCACGTCCTTGCCGTCGATAAGGGCCCTGGTTGCGGCGCTCGCCTGTTCAGCCAGCTGGGCTTCATGCGCGCATTTCGCGCGGCCTTTTTTCTCGGGCGTGTCGATGCCGTTCACGCGAATGTCGGTCAGCACGAAAGTGCCCTTCCAGATTTCGGCTATGACCTGGAAGGTGTCGCCGTCGACGACTTTTACCACATGGGCGCGGATAGGGCCGGCCACGACGTCGCTGCGCGGGCGCAAGTTTGGAATTTCGGTGGTCACTGCGAAGCCCGCGCCGGATGTTTCCTCGAGGCCGTGCAGATAGACAACCTGGCCTTTTTGTACGCCGGTGACGAGGTTACCCGCGGCGTCGGTGATGTCGGCCGCGTAATGGCTGGTCTTCGCCGCGGCGGATTTCGGATTGACGCTCGCGATCGTGAACTGCCCGACCCAGGTATGGGCGCGCACGGTGATATCGTTGCCCTCCGCCTTCAAAACTTCCGCTTCGACCGCCGGGCCACTGTCGTTCGCGACCTTCACGCGCGTCGAACCGGTATCCCTGCGCTGCGTCTGCGTGACGGGTGTGGGGGCGGTGAGTTCATACACGGCTGTGCCGCCAATGACGCCGCCCAGACTGGCGGCGATCGTGAAAATAACGGACAGTTTTTTGGCGGATAGTTCCATGATTTGAAGGCCTTCCAGTGTCAGGAAGTTATACCTTTATCAGAATATTATGTCAATAAATAATGCCCAAGCTATTAAAATCTTTAGCTTTTCGCGCGGGGGTGAGCCTTCATGTAGATCTGCATCAACTGTGCGTTGTCGAAATCCGTATAGCGCTGGGTGGTTGAAACTGAAGCATGGCCGAGAAGTTCCTGAATCGTGCGCAGGTCGCCTCCGTTGATCAAAATATGGGTGGCAAAACTATGGCGCAGCGCATGGGGCGTCACGCTTTCGGGCAGGCCGATAGACTTGCGCAGATTGCGCATGTCGCGCTGGGCGACGCCCTGGTTCAACCGCTTGCCGCGCGCGCCCATGAACAGCGGCGTGTCGCGTTCGAAGGGGAAGGGGCAGGCGGCGATATATTCGCCCATCATCCGGTCGACGACGGGAATGACGGGCACCATGCGCTCCTTCGAGCCCTTGCCCATCACGCGCACTTCGCCCTGCTGCGGGCGCGTACCGTAATTCAGTTTCAAGGCCTCGTCGATGCGCAATCCGCAGCCGTAGAGCAGCATGAACAGCGCCCGGTCGCGCAGGCCGGTCCAGTGGTTTTCTTCCTTCGGAATTTCATCCGCATGCGCGATGACGTTTTTGGCGTGATCCGGCGACAAGGGCCGCGGCAGTTTTTTGGGCAGCTTGGGGGTGCGGATATTGCCGATGGCCGGGTTATGCAGATAGCCGTTCTTGTCCAGCCATGTCATGAAATTCCGCACGCTGGACAGCGACCGCGAGCGCGTCGCGGCGCCGGAGCCCTCGACCATCTTCTTGGTCAGCCAGCTGCGGAAATCCTGCAACCGGATATCGCCCAGGTCGTTCATCGACGGCGGCCTGCCCAGATGTCTTGTCATGAATTCGAAGAAATAATGCAGGTCCGCGATGTATGCGCGCAGGGTGTGTTTCGAGAAACGCTTTTCGTGGGTGAGGTAGTTTACCCACGCGTCGAATTTTTCCGAGAGGTCGGCAGCGGCGGAGATGGGTGTCGTTTCGTTCACGTCTTTCCCCTCGACGTCACCCCCGCGAAGGCGGGGGTCTGGCAGCGCACGAAAGTGCGCTTTTATCAATGCGGCGTTGCCGTGTGCCGGATGCCCGCCTTCGCGGGCATGACGCCTATAAAGTGATTATAACTGGACTTAAACCGTCACGTCCAGCCATATGCGGAAGCAGCGCTCCACGACCTGGGCGAGGAAGCCGATCTGGTCGATGGCCTGTTCGGGGCCGAAGGCTTCCGGGTCGCGGGAGCCGAAGGCGATAATGCCGGCGGGCGTATTCGGGCTGATTTCAAGGCGCAGCAGCGCATGGCTTTTCACCAGCCCCGCGCCGGGGCCGAAAACGTCTTCATGCCCGTTGATGTTGGATTGCAACAGCGCATCGCCGGTGCCGAGCCACTGCTTGACGAAGCCCTGCCGCGCGAAACGGATGCCCGACTGGTTGATGAAGGGCACTTCCTTCGACGTCGCCTCGATGACAAGGTTTACGGTATCCACATCGAGCAGCACGGGCAGGTCCTGCGTCATGGTCTCGATAAATTCCTCGAAGGTCTCGGCCTCAAGAATGACCAGCACCGCGGTCTGGATGCGGTTCTGGTTGTTCATATTGGCGCGGAAAGTTTCGATGAGCTCTTTCTGCACCTTGTGCGCGGCGCTCTTGTCGGCCTTCAGACGCTCGACAAGCGCCTGCTGGAAATCGACCACGCCCTTGCCATGTTTCTGCCCCGGCGCGTCGAGATGCTCCAGCACTTCCGGGTGGTCGCGGAAAAAGTTCTTCTTCTTCTTCAGGAAGGCGATGACGTCTTCTTCGGAAAGGTCTTTCTTCGCTGCGGTCATGCGGCATCCAGGATGGTCTGGCCGGTCTTCTGCCAGTCGGCGACGAAGGCGGCGAGGCCCTTGTCGGTCAGCGGGTGCGAGTACAGCTGGCGGATAACCTTGGGCGGGATAGTCGCCACATGCGCGCCCATTTTCGCCGCCTCGACGAGGTGGATCGGATGGCGCACGGAGGCGACGAGAACTTCAGTCTTGAACGCGGGGTAAGCTTTGTATATCTGCACGATATCGCGGATCAGCACCATGCCGTCCTGGCCCACGTCATCAAGGCGTCCCACGAAGGGCGAAATAAACGCGGCGCCCGCCTTGGCGGCGAGTATCGCCTGCGCGGCGGAGAAGCACAGCGTCACGTTCACCATCGTGCCGTTGTCGGAGAGCGCCTTGCAGACTTTCAATCCGTCGGGCGTCAGCGGCACTTTCACGGCGACGTTTTTTGCAATCTTGGCCAGCTTCTGGCCTTCCTTCAGCATGGTCGCGTAATCGGTGGCGGCGACTTCGGCTGAGACCGGCCCTTTGACCACATGGCAGACTTCCTCGATGAGTTTCAGGAAATTCTTTCCCGAAGCGGCCACCAGCGACGGGTTGGTCGTCACGCCGTCCAGCAATCCGGTGGCGGCTAAGTCCTTGATTTCGGCAATATCTGCGGTGTCGACAAAAAATTTCATGGCTGTTTTCCCTCTTCAAGGCCTATCTTTTAAAGCTGGATTATAGTACCCAATGGCCATGTCCCAATCTAGCCTTTTAATAGCGGGCGAAACGCCCAAATCCGGCAGACGGGCGCAGGTGCTGGTCCCCTATCCTTTATCAAGGGCTTACGATTACCTCCTGCCCGACGGCATGGAAGCGCAGCCCGGAGATTATGTAAGGGTTCCCCTTGGCAGGCGGGACACGCCCGGCGTCGTCTGGACGCTGGATGGCAAAGATAATGTGGACCCCGCGAAACTCAAGCATGTGCAGCAGAAATATGCCTTCGAGGCGATGCCGCAGACGCACCGGCAGTTCCTCGAATGGGTCGCGCGTTACACCATGTCCGACCTCGGCTCGGTGCTCAAGATGTCCTTAAGCGCACCCGAAGCGCTGCAGCCGCCCAAATCGGCCAATGCCTATACGCTGAACGAAAACATCCCCGAAAAACTTCCCGCCGCGCGCCAGAAAATCGTCAACCTGCTGAAGGACGGGCTGCCGCGCCGCGCCGTCGATATCGCGCGGGAAGCGGGCTGCAGCGCGGCCCTCATCCGCTCCATGGCGGCGGCGGGGCAATTGATGATACGCCCGGTTTCCGCGCCAGCGCCCTGCCGCGAGGTTGACACGGGCGACAGCGCGCTGTCGTTTTCGAAAGACCAGCAATCCGCCGCCGATGCCTTGCGCAAGCTGGCGGGCGAAAACAAATTTTCCACCGTGCTGCTGGATGGCGTGACGGGTTCCGGCAAGACTGAAGTTTATTTTGAAGCCGTGGCGGAGGCGATACGGCAGGGACGGCAGGCGCTGATCCTGCTGCCTGAAATTTCCCTCTCCGCCCAGTTCCTCGAGCGGTTCGAACGCCGCTTCGGCGCCGCGCCCGCGCTCTGGCATTCCGAAGTACCCACGGCGCAGCGTCGCGTGACCTGGGCCGGCGTGGCGGAAGGAAAAACCAAAGTCGTGGTCGGCGCGCGCTCGGCATTGTTTTTGCCCTTCGCCAATCTCGGCGCGATTGTGGTCGATGAAGAACATGACGCGTCCTACAAGCAGGAAGAAGGCGTGCTGTACAATGCGCGCGATATGGCGATCGTGCGCGCGCGACTGGGGAGCTTTCCGGTCGTCCTCGTCTCCGCGACGCCGTCGCTGGAAACCATGGTGAACGCGCAACAGGGAAAATACCATTACCTGAAACTCCCCGCGCGGCATGCCGGCGCGAAAATGCCCGCTATCCATGTCATCAACCTGAAATCCGCGCTGCCCGCGCGCGGGAAATTTATCGCGCCGGTGCTGGAAAAAGCGCTGCAGGAAACTTTCGCGGCGGGCGAACAGTCATTGCTGTTCCTGAACCGCCGCGGCTATGCGCCCTTAACGCTGTGCCGCACCTGCGGCTTTCGTTTCCAGTGCCCGTCGTGCAGCGCCTGGCTGGTGGAGCACAAAAGATTTTCGCGCCTGCAATGCCACCACTGCGGGTTTTTACAGCCGGTGCCGAAAACCTGCCCCTCTTGCAACGAAGCAGACAGTTTCGCCGCCTGCGGCCCCGGCGTGGAAAGGATTCAGGAAGAAGTCGCGGCGCTGATGCCGACCGCGCGCACGTTTATTCTCGCCAGCGATGTCATCACCAGCCCCAATATGATCCGCGGCGCGGTACGCGATATCGAAGATCGCAAGCATGACGTGATTATCGGCACGCAGATCATCGCGAAAGGCCACCACTTCCCGGCGCTGACCTGCGTGGGCGTGATCGATGCGGATTTGGGATTATCCGGCGGCGATTTAAGGGCGGGCGAGCGCACGTTTCAGCTGCTGCACCAGGTCTCGGGCCGCGCGGGCCGCGGCGAACTGCCGGGACGCGTCTATCTGCAGACCTATATGCCCGAGCAAAGCGTGATACGCGCGCTGGCGAAAAACGACCGCGATGATTTTCTGGCTGTGGAAGCGCGCGAACGCGAAAAGGCCGGGATGCCGCCGTTTGGGAGGTTAGCTGCGCTTATTCTCGCGGGTGCGGACGAAATGAAGCTCGACCTCTTCTGCCGCACGATTGCGCAGAAAGCGCCGAGGTATGACGACATCCGCGTGCTGGGCCCCGCGCCGGCGCCCATGGCCTACCTGCGCGGCCGTCACCGCCGCCGGTTCCTTATCAAGGCGAACAAGGCGATTCCGCTGCAGAAATACCTGGCCGAATGGCTGGCTGCGGTCAAAGTGCCGTCGTCATTGCAACTGAAGGTCGATATCGACCCGCAGAGTTTCTTTTAACCTTCGTCATGCCCGCTTCAGGCGGGCATCCGGCCCGCGCGAAGCGCCTTTATAAAGGCCGCCTTGCGGCGGCGGCCAGTCCCCCGCCTGCGCGGGGGTGACGTAAATTTTTGAAAATAATCAAACAAAACCAACCTCTTAAAATTTCACATTTGACAGAATCCGCGACTCACGGCATTGTACTCCGATACCAAATACGGGGAGATATACCATGTTCGCCAGCATCAACTTCAATCTGCTCATGTCGCTTGCCATTATGGCTGGCTGCGTCGTCTCCAAAGCCTTCGCGGCCTCGGTCGTGGCCGGCGCGGTCGGCGTGTTTATCGCCTGCGTGGTCCTCTTCGCCAGAAACAGCAACGGCACCCCGGTCACGCGCGTGCGGATGTTTCTGAAGACTCTCTAATAATCAAAAATCATTGTCATCCCGGGCCAGCGAGCAACGCGACCCTCCTTCGCTAAAGCTATGGAGGGCGAGAGTTTCTCGTCCGCCGAAGCCTTGGCGTAGGCGGAAGCGCCCGACCCGGGACCCAGGAGTGAATTCGAACCGCGCAGCGGTTCGTCTTTGATGAGCGCCTCGCGGCGCGAGTAA
This sequence comes from Alphaproteobacteria bacterium, assembly GCA_004297545.1. Lineage (GTDB taxonomy): Bacteria > Pseudomonadota > Alphaproteobacteria > Micavibrionales > UBA2020 > JAPWJZ01. Next base: position 65,061 of record SCTB01000123.1, on the reverse strand, counting down.
CTGCTGGATCCCGGCTCAGCGTTCGGCCTGCGGCCTCACTTGTCCGGGACGACAATTTTTTCTCCTCTCCTTTGAGGGAGGAAGGGGCCCGCGCGAAGCGCGGGAAGGTGGGGGTACTCCGTGCAATGAATTCTATGGGTTCGGATAATCGCCTATTAACATGAGCGCCAAAACAGGCTGCCCCTTAACGTCTATGCGCCGATAGTTTACGAAAGCTGCACACTCTATCAATGCTTCATGCTCTTCCGGACAACGCTTTTTGAATTCTGCTGCATTGTCGACTCTGATAACTAATAGCCCTCCATCAGCAACATTTACAGTCGTCATGCCGTCCTCCGCGCAATCGACGGAGGTCATGCAGTCAATCCAAGCATTCATATTCCTGCCGTAGAAGTCTGGAAAACCAAAAACGTCCTTACACACGGAATGAAAGCTATTCCAGTCTGTAATCTGATCGGTGGGGAGTGTGATAACTTTTACATCCATGTTTCAAGCTCCGCCATTTTTACACGATTTAGTCTTTCCGGTTTATAAGGTCTTCTCCGCTGAATATCCACCCTTTGGGCCGGTACGGCGACTTACGCATGTACTCATCTAACAAATCACAAATGGTCTTATTGTCTTTAAATCGTGCCAATGTAGATGGTATATCTCCTTCGGTGCGGGCGAACGGGTTTGCCCCTGAATCAAGTAGCAGTTTTACTATCTCTTGGTAGCCGCATTCGGCTGCATAATGAAGAGGGGTGTATCCGTATTCACCGTGTTTGTTAATGTCGGCTCCCGACGAAATCAGCAGTTTTACGGCGTCAATCTCGCCCCATCTAACAGCAATATGAAGGGCGTTCTCACCCAAGGCATTCGTCGTATTGACATCTGAGAATTCAACGTAACAAAAATCCGCTGTCGAATTGATCTTCGCAAATAGCTCCTTCAGCTCTTTACTTATCGTCGTCATTCAATCATTCCAATCCCTGCACAAAGTACCCCCACCTTCCCACGCCTTCGGCGCGGGCCCCTTCCTCACCCAGAGGGTGAGGAAAAGTACGCTACGGCATAAACACCGTTTTCAGCTGCGCCTTCTTGGGCGAAAAGTCCTGCCATTTATCGACGTCGCAGGTGAAGACGGCAAGCGCCGAGGGCGGGAATTTGCCGATGACCTGGTCGCTGCCGCGGGCGAGTTTTTCGGCGAGGTCTTCGAGCCCGGGGTTGTGGCCGACGACGATGATGTGGCTGTAGCGGTCATCCGCCTCGCGCACCTCGTCCATGATGACCTCGGGCGGGGCGAGGTAGAAGTCGCGGTCGAAGCGGCTCGCCAGCGAATCCATGCCGCCCCTGAAAAGTTCCGCGAAGGCGATGCGCGCGGTTTCGACGGTGCGCACGGAAGAGGAGCAGAACATGGCGTCGGGCAATATGCGCTGCTCTTTCATGAAGGCGCCGACATTCTCGGCCTCCCTTTGCCCGCGCGCCGACAGGATGCGGTCATGGTCGTCCATGTCGGGCGTCGTGGCGTGGTCGGAATGGGCGTGCCTGAGCAGGCAGAGCGTTTTCATTTCCTTATAGCCTGTCGTATAAAATGCTGTATAAACTATATCGAAGCAGCAACGGGTTGTCATGCCTGAAGGAACCACAAAAGATTATGTCGCCGTCATCGATATCGGCTCCAACGCCGTGCGGCTTGTGGTCTATGACGGGCTGAACCGCGCCCCGTTTAAAATCCATAATGAGCGCACGCAGTGCCATCTCGGCAAGCATCTCGCCACCACCGGCAAGCTGAACCCCGAGGGCATCACGGCGGCGCTCGATTCCATCGGGCGCTATGCGGGCCTCATCCGCGCCATGAAAATCAAGCAGGTGCGGGCGGTCGCCACGGCCGCCATGCGCGACGCGGCGGACGGCGCGGCTTTCATCAAAAAAGTGAAAGACGACTTCGGGCTCGAGATCCGGATTATCGAGGGGGAGGAGGAAGCGCGGCTTGCCGCCCACGGCGTCATGATGAACGGCCTCGGCGCGCAGGGTGTTATCGGCGATTACGGCGGCGGTTCGCTGGAACTGATCGTCATCGAGAACGATATTGTAAGACACAAGGCGAGCCTGCCCCTGGGCGCGCACCGGCTGCATGCCATCAAGACGCGGGACGCGCGCGTGAAGGCCATCGACGATCATCTCGCGGCCCTGCCGTTCCTGCAGAACCTGACCGGCAAGGATTTCTATGCCATGGGCGGCGCGTGGAGATCGATGGCGCGCGCGCATATGCATATGGTCAAGCACCCGCTGCATGTGCTCGACCATTATACGGTCGAGGGAAAAAAGGCCGCCGAATTCGCGGAGCTGATTTCAAACCAGAGCGTGGCGTCCCTGCAGAAAACCGTGGGCATGATGGAAAAGCGCCTGCACGACATGGGCGTGGCGGCGCTGGCCATGCATCGCGTGTTCGAGGTGCTGAAACCGTCGCGCCTGATATTTTCCGGCACCGGCCTGCGCGAAGGGATGCTCTATGACGTGCTGTCGCCCGATACGCAGAAGGAAGACGCGCTGATCGCCTCCTGCCGCAAGGTGGCGCGGCAGGTCAGCCGCTTCGGCGATGTCGAGGGTTTTACGGCGCTCTCGCGCTGGATGTCGCCCCTCTTCGCGAAGGAAGACGCGAAGACGCAGCGCCTGTTGCAGGCGGGTTGCCTGCTCTCCGATATCAGCTGGTTCGAGCATGAAGACTATCAGGCGCGCCATGCTTTCGAGCGCATCCTCGTCATGCCCTTCTACGGCATCGACCACCCGGGCCGCGCGTTCCTGGCGTTGATGCAATACGCGCGCTACATGGGCGACGATGCGGAAACGGTGCATAACATCACGGCCAAGCTCATCGACGAGAAAATGACGATGACTGCGGTCGTGGCCGGCCTCGCGCAGCGCATGGGATATCTGCTGACGGGGGGCGCTTTAAGTTTGCTCAAAGACAGCAGCCTCGTCGTCACGCCGCAGAAGCTGACCCTAAAGCTCGACCCCGGCTCCCACATGCTGAACGCCGAAGTCATCGGCCGCTCCCTCGACCGCCTCGCGCAGGCGATGGGGAAAGAGGCGGGGATAGCGAGTTAATTTTATTTGTCATTCTGAGGGAGCAAAGCGACCGAAGAATCTCCCTTGGCATGCGAAGAGAGATTCTTCGCTGCGCTCAGAATGACATGATAAGGATTACTCCGCCGCCGCGACTTCCGCGGTCTTCACCAGCTTCAGCTTGCCGTTCTCGACGGCCATGGCGAGCTTGCCGTCGCGCAGTTCGAGGGCTTCCTTGCCGAAAACCTTGAAACGCCAGCCGGACATGGCGGCGACTTTGGCTTCCTTGCCGAAACCGGCGATGAGCTCGAGGTCGGCTGCGGAGCAGAGCAGTTTCGGCGCCACTTCGTTTTCTTCGCATTTGAGCTTCAGCAGCACGCGCAGGAGGTCGATGGTGGGCGCAAGGCCGGGGGGCAGCTGGGTGCGCGGCTCGCGCTGCGGGCCGTCGCTCTCTTCCATTTCCATGCCGCGCTTCACGGCTTCCAGCACTTCGTCCCCGCGCGCGCTTTCGGCGAAGCCGTGGTTCACGTTGCGCATTTTGCCCAGCGCCTCCTTGGTCGTCGGCGGATGCGCCGCGATTTCGGAGATCGCCTCGTCTTTCAGGATGCGCCCGCGCGGCACGTCGACGGCCTGCGCCATCGTTTCGCGCCAGGCGGCGAGCTCCTTGACGATGCAGAGCGTGCGCTGCTTGTGGTTGGGCAGCTTGATGCGCTCCCAGGCGTCTTCGGGGCGGTTGATGTAGTTTTCCTTGTTGGAAAGCTTTTTCATCTCGTCGCGTATCCACGAGGTGCGCTCGAGGTTCTCGATGCGCTCGGCCAGCTTCAGGAATATCTTGCGCAGGTGCGTGACGTCGGCCAGCGCGTATTTCAGCTGCTTGGAGGTCAGGGGGCGCTGCGCCCAGTCGGTGAAGCGGCTGGATTTGTCGAGGTGTTTCTTCAAAATCGAATTGACGAGGACCTCATAGCTCACCTGCTCGCCGTAGCCGCAGACCATGGCGGCCACCTGCGTGTCGAAAATCGGGGTGGGCAGCTTGCCGCCCTCGTTGAAGAAAATCTCGAGGTCCTGGCGGCAGGCGTGGAAGACCTTCAGCACTTCCTTGTTCTGCATCAGCTCGTAAAAGGGTTCCAGGTCCATGTCCTCGGCCAGCGGGTCGATGGCATAGGCCTCGTCGTCCTGCCCCGCCACCTGGATCAGGCAGAGGTGCGGCCAATAGGTCTTTTCGCGGATGAATTCCGTGTCGACCGTGACGAAATCCGCCTTCTTCAGGCGGGTGCACAGGGATTTCAGGTCTTTGGAGGTGGTGATCAGTGTCATTGTGCCAAGTAAACTAGAGCAGTCGCCCGCGTTCCGCCACGGTTAATTTTATACCGGGGGCCGATTTATTGCGCGCCTTCGAGCTTGGGCTTGAACTCGGCCACGTCTTTCTGACCCGCCGTGATCTGCTCGGGGGTCAGCTTGAGGGCCATCAGGTCGCGGTCGCTGCCATAAGTCTCGTTTTTCGAATTTGACGCCGCCAGCGCGTACCAGTACCAGGCGCTGGTGTTGCTCTGCGCCACGCCGGTTCCATCCGCATAGGCCTTGCCGAGCGCATGCTGCGCGTCCGGTTGGCCCTGCGTCGCGGCCTTGCGGTACCATTTGATCGCCGTGCCCCAGTCGGCTGCCACGCCTTCGCCCTTTTCATACAGCTTTCCCAGGTTGTACTGGGCCAGCGCGTCGCCCTTCATCGCGGCGCTGCGGTAAAGGTTCAGGAGGCCGTTCTCCCCCATGGAGGCGCCGCGGCCCGATTTTGAAAGCTCCGCCAGCTTGCTCTGGGCGGCGGCATTGCCTTTCTTGGCGGCCAGCGAATACCACTTGATGGCTTCTTCGTCGCTTTGCTGAACGTGCTCCCCGTTCAGGTACATATCGCCGAGGCGCCGGGAGGCTTCCACGCTGCCGTGCTTCTGCGCGCGGGTCCAGAGCTCGAAAGCTTTCTTTAAGTCTTTGGGAATGCCCGTGCCTTTGTAATAAAGGAGCGCCAGCTGGTTTTCCGCCGTCGGGTGCCCGTGGTTCGCCGCGGAGAAGAACCAGCTTGCGGCTTTGGCGGGATCGGGCTCGACGCCGAGGCCCTGCAGGTAAATCGCGCCAAGGTTCACCTCGGCCGGCACATAGTCCTTCTTGCCGGCGATTTCGTAGTAATAGATGGCAGTCTGGTAGTTCTGCCGCACGCCGCCGGTGCCGGTCTGGTAGTAGTAACCGAGCGTATAGGCGGCCTCCGCCTCGCCGAGGCCGACTTTATGCAGCAGGCTGCGGATATCCAGGCCCTGTTCCGGCGTCGGCTGGGCAAAGGCGGAAGGCGCGAAGATCAACAAGCCAAGCACGACAAACACGAAACTGCGCATCTTTTCAAACCCCTGTTTAAGGGAGGCGATGGGCGCCTCCGAAAGTCTCATCCTACCCGTTATCTTTGCGGAGGACGGTCAAAGGTGCAATAAAAGAAACATAACCTGATTTCCTTAAGGAATTTTGAACAGGAACCGTCCCCGCATTCCCCGGGCGCCGCTGGTTAATTATGTATAATAACAGCCGCTTAAATCGCGAAGTTTATTCCCGGCACTGTTTTATGCTAAAAATATAGGCCATTTTTGGACGGAAATCAGAGGGATTCTCTTATGCACGCTCACGCCACCCAGACCAAGGAAATTCAAAGGGATTCTCTTATGCATGCCTATCGCACCCATACCTGCGGCCAGCTCCGGGCGGGGGACAAAGGCAAGACCGTTCGCATCTCGGGGTGGATTCACCGCGTGCGCGACCATGGCGGCGTTTTGTTCGTCGACCTGCGCGACCATTACGGACTGACACAGGTCGTGGTGAAGCAGAACAATCCCATCGCGAAAGAGATCGAGAAGCTGAAGCTCGAGAACGTCATCTGCATTACGGGCGAGGTGCTCATGCGCACGCCCGAAACCGTGAACAAGCAGCTGCCCACGGGCGAGATCGAGCTGGACGCGAAGTCGATGGAGCTTCTCTCCTCCGAAGTGACCGAGATGCTGCCGCTGCAGGTGAACTCGGACGAACCTTACGGCGAGGAAGTACGCCTCAAATACCGCTTCCTCGACCTGCGCCGCAACGTCATCCACCGCAATATCGTGCTGCGCAGCGATGTGGTTTATTCCATGCGCCGCCGCATGGTCGAACAGGGCTTCCGCGAATTCACGACGCCGATCCTGACCGCGTCGTCGCCGGAAGGCGCGCGCGACTTTCTCGTGCCGTCGCGCCTGCATCCCGGCAAGTTCTACGCGCTGCCGCAGGCTCCGCAGCAGTTCAAACAATTGTTGATGATGTCGGGCTTCGACAGATACTTCCAGATCGCGCCCTGCTTCCGCGACGAAGACGCACGCGCGGACCGCACCGCGGGCGAGTTCTACCAGCTCGACATGGAAATGTCCTTCGTGACGCAGGAAGACGTCTTCACGGTGATGGAAAAAGTCATCGGCGGCGTGTTCGAGGAATTCTCCGAATTCACCGGCACGAAATACAGCGTCACGCCCGCGCCCTGGGTGCGCATCCCTTACGATGAATCCATGCTGAAATACGGCAACGACAAGCCGGACCTGCGTAACCCTCTCATCATCGTCGATGTAACAAAAGTCTTTGCGCGTCCCGATGTCGAATTCAGGGCCTTCAAGGGCATCATCGACAAGGGCGGCGTCGTCCGCGCCATCCGCGCCCCGAAAGTCTCCGACCGTCCGCGTAGTTTCTTCGACAAGCTGAACAGCTGGGCGCAGAGCGAAGGCGCTCCCGGCCTCGGCTATGTCCTTTTTGAAGGCAACGAAGGCAAGGGCCCGATCGCGAAGTTCCTGCCCGCTGCCGCGCAGGAAGAACTGCGCAAGGCGACCGGCGCCGAAGGCGGCGACGCCGTCTTCTTCGCCTGCGATATGGCCGACAAGGCTGCATCGCTCGCCGGCAAGGCGCGCACGAAGATCGCCGAGGAAATGGATATCATCGAGAAGAACTGCTTCAAGTTCTGCTGGGTTGTCGATTACCCGATGTTCGAGATCAACGACAAGACGGGCAAGGTCGATTTCTCCCACAACCCCTTCTCCATGCCGCAGGGAGGCTTGAAGGCGCTGCAGACGCAGGAGCCCCTGAAAATCAAGGCGACCCAGTACGACTGCGTCGCGAACGGGCTGGAACTGTGCTCCGGCGGCATCCGCAACCACAATCCCGATGCGATGGAAAAGGCCTTCGAGATCGCGGGTTATCCGAAGGGCGCGGTGCAGGAAAAATTCGGCGGCATGTTCAACGCCTTCAAGCTGGGCGCCCCGCCGCATGGCGGCTGCGCCTTCGGCATCGACCGCATTATCATGATGCTGGCGAAGGAGCCGAACATCCGCGAGGTCATAGCCTTCCCGATGAACCAGCAGGCCGAAGACCTGATGATGGGCGCGCCCTCGACCGCCGAGGCGCACCAGCTGCGTGACGTGCATATCAAGCTCGACCTGCCCAAGACGCAGGGCAAGTAAGTCAGGGCTGCAAGTTAAGGATTATATTTCCTTTCGCGTAGCGAAAGTCGTTAGTCCCCTCCCCCTCTGGGGGAGGGCTAGGGTGAGGGTACTACCTACGGAAGAACGTAAAATGGCAAAGTCTGTTCAAAGAGCGCGGAAGCTACGACGGGAGCAGACAGATGCGGAGTGTCTGTTGTGGAATTGCCTTCGCAATGATCATTTGAAGTACATCTTCCGCCGCCAGCTTCCTATTGGTCCTTACATCGCCGATTTCGTATGCCTCGAACTTAAACTGATCGTTGAAGTTGATGGCGGGCAACATTGCGAGAGCAAGAAGGATGCGGCGCGCACAAAATATCTTAATAAGCTTGGGTATGAAGTTATCCGCTTCTGGAATAATGAAGTGGAGGACAATCTGGAGGGTGTTGTAAGTACCCTCACCCTAGCCCTCTCCCAGAGGGAGAGGGGACTGACGACTTTGCCTTCGGCAAAGGAAATTAAATGAAAAAGTTAACGGAAGAATTCCTGAAAAAAGTTGGCGAGTACATGCTCGTCGAAACGCGTCTCGCGAAGGCGGACCTGTGCCTGCTGTTCGGCGGCGAGCAGGCGGATGCGCTGGCGGAGCGCGCGGCGGATTTATATCACAAGGGCTATTTTCCGCTGATCGTCGTCTCGGGCGGCGTGCCGACCAGCAAGGGCACGTTCGAATGCCATCAGATGCATGACAGGCTCGTCGCGCTGGGCGTGCCGGAAAGCGCCATCCGCGTCGAGGATAAGGCCACGAACACGGGCGAGAATGTGATCGAAACGATGCAGCTCCTGAAAAATACGAAGGAGTTCGGCAAAATCCATTCCGTGCTGGGCATCGGGCAGATACATGGCTCGCGACGCTTCCTGATGACGCTGGAAAAACACTGGCCGTCGGTCACAAAGATGTTCACGGCGCCCAATACTTTCGGCGCGGATCGCGACAAATGGTTTTCCGACCGCAGTTTCCGCAGCGCGGTCCTGCGCGAATTCTGGAAGATACCCAAATACAAGGCGCGCGGCATTATTGCCGAAGTCGATATCGACGATCTGAACGATAAAATCGCGCGCCGCCCGCAGCCGAAACCGCCCGCGCCGCCGCAGCCGAAATAAATGGCAAAATTCAGCAACCATCCCCTGATCCTGCGTTCCGCGCCCGGTCTGTCGCGCGTGTTGCAGCACGAGATGAAATTCCGCAAGCTCATGGAGCGCGGCGCGCGTCCGCTGGAACTGCGTCAGCGCAACCACGATGTCGTATTCCTGAAGAATGTCGTCTCGGCGGCGGGCCTGCGCGAGATGCGCGTGGCGGAGGATTGCGGCGACTGCCTGTTGTTCGGCCAGTTCAAGATATCGCCCGCGCAGCTCGACCGCGCCGGCGATATCCTGCGCAAAATGAAGACGCCGCTGAAACTGGCCGTGACGGCCGACGGCCGCCATTTCGACCGCCGCGACATGGACCGCTTCATGACGCGGGAGCTGAAAGACCGCGGCGTGCGCTTTTCCGATGAAGGGCGGATGCTGTGGCTCTTTCTTATCGACGAAAAATTCTATCTTATGCTACAGACCGCCAACCAGAACGAGGCGCCATTCCGCCATTTCCGCAAGCGCGAGCGGGAAGGGAGCCTGCCGTCCACCATCGCGGCGGCGATGGTTTTCGCAGTCCGTCCGCAGGAGGGGGAAATGGCCGTGGATTACTGCTGCGGCAGCGGCACGCTGCTGGCCGAAGTGCACGGGCTGCAGCGGAATATTGGGCAGCTGGTCGGTTTCGACACGGATGAGGCGGCGGTCAGTGTCGCGAAGACGAACCTGAAGAATATCCGGCAGGCCAAGGTCTTCCACAAGGACGGCGCGCAGACGGACCTGACGGACGGCATCGTGAACCTCGCGCTGGCGAATCTGCCCTTCGGCAAGCAGTTCGGCGATACCGCCACCAACCCTGCGCTCTATGAAGCCCTCTTGCGGGAAATGCTGCGCACGGCGAAAAAACCCGGCTGGCGCGCCGTCTTGCTGACGTCAGATACGCCCAGCCTCAAATCCGCCCTTCAAAAGCTGCCGGAATTGAAGTATGAAGAGGCGTTTACAGTTAAAATCCGCGGGGAGGTTTCCCGCGCTTACCTGGTGACATTCAGATGACGGCGCTTGGCTATATCGACAACTATTACGCGGACACGCTCGAGAAGGATAAAATCTATCCCGAGCTTGGGGAAACGATCTACACCGACGTCTGCGTCGTGGGCGGCGGGCTTGCGGGGCTGAACACGGCGCTCGGCCTGATCGAGCGCGGCAAGTCGGTCGCGCTGGTCGAGGCCAAACGCATCGGCTGGGGCGGTTCGGGCCGCAACGCGGGTTTCGTCGCCAAGGGCTATGCGGCGGACGAAGCCGCGCTGTTGAAAAAGCTCGGGCTGGAGAAGGCTAGAAGGCTTGTCACGCTGACGCAGAACGCCCGCAAGCTTATCCGCCAGCGCATCAACGGCTTCAACATCAATTGCGGCCCCCTTATCGAAGGCGTGCTGACCGTGTCGTGGAAGGACAATCCGCAGGAGCTGAAGGATTACATCGCGGAGACGAACGACAACTTCAACACCGGCTTCGAGTTCTGGCCGCGCGAGAAGGTGCGGGAGCACTGCAGGACCGAAAAATATTTCGATGGGTTGTATTCGCCGCAGGATTACCAGTTTCATCCCCTGCGCTATGTGCACGGCATCGCGCGCGTCATCGCGGATAAGGGCGGGCGGCTGTTCGAGAATTCGCCGGCCCTGAGCGTCACGAAAGACGGCGGCGGCTGGCTGGTGAAGACGGAAAAGGGCAGCGTGAAGGCGCAGCATGTCGTTCTGTGCTGCTCCATTTACCTTGACGGGCTCGACAAAAAACTCGCCAATGCGTCGTTCCCGGTGCAGACCTATATCATGGTCACGAAACCCATGGACGGGGCGCTGCTGGAAAAATCCATCAACACGCGCCATGCCATTTCGGACATGCGCTTCTGCAGCGATTATTACCGGCGCCTCGAAGGCAACCGCGTGCTGTGGGGCGGTCGCGTGGCGCTCTGGGCGAATCCTTCCGATATTTCCGGCATGATGATGCAGGATATGCTGAAAGTTTATCCGCAGCTTGCCGGCCATGTGCAGCCCGAATACCAGTGGTCGGGGCTGCTTTGCTATGCGCCGCACAAAATGCCGCAGCTCGGCCAGATTGAGCCCGGCTACTGGTACAATACCGGCTTCGGCGGCCACGGCCTTGCGCCGACAACAGTGGGCGGCGAACTTATCGCCGCCGCGATTGCGCAGGGAGATGACGGTTATAAGGCTTTCGAACCCTTTGGCATCGGGTATGCCGGTGGCAAGATGGGCCGCTACGTGGCGCAGCTCGTTTACCTGTGGTGGCGGGCGCGAGACTACATAAGCGTTTGATATAAAAAGTTATTTTATGTCCTATTTAAATTGACATAATCCCAAAGAATCCATAGAATGGGCCGCATTATCGCAAGTGGCCCCCGCATAGTTTTTGGATGGAATCATGGACTGGTCAAACGTCAGAAAAGCAATCCGCAAATTTTTCACGAACCAGCAGGCGCTTGACGCAAAGCTTGTGGAAGCCGTGCGCACCGGCGACCTGGAAAAGGTCACCAAGGCGCTCGACAAGGGCGGCAATCCCAATACCGCCGCCAACTGGAAGGACGAGAACGCGTTTTCCATCGCCATCGAGGCGAAAAACCTGGATCTTGTGAAGCTGCTGCTCGAGCGTGGCGCCGATCCCAACAAAGCCCTTGGCTATCGCAACAATACGCCTTTCCTGTCTGCCGTGCGCAGCGGCGATAACAAGATCGCCACGGCGCTGCTTGAGGCGAAAGCGGACGTCAATACGGTGACGACGGACGGCACTTCCGCCCTTATCCTTGCCGCTGCGGCAGGCAATACCCAGCTGGCCTGGGAGCTGCTGGAGCGCGGGGCGGAGCCCGATGCGCCGGGGAACAAGGGCTGGACGCCCCTGTTCTATGCCGCGCGCAATGGAGACACGCGGACCATCGGCAAGCTCCTGAGCGAAGGCGCGCGCACCGACCGCTTCGACGAGGAAGGCCGCACGGTTCTCGACATTGCCCGCGTCCATGACCGCAGAGAGGCCTATAGCCAGATTCAGGCGCATATCGATACGCTCTCGCCCGAATGGGTCAAAACGGCCGAGCAGGAAGTCGCGCATGTCAGCATCCGCCGCGCGCTTGGCTACAGGCTTACCGAGATTTTCAATTTTGAGACCAAGCAGCGTACGCTCATCGCGCATAACTATACGACAGGGCTGGATTCCCTGACGCACAGCGTCTTTAACGAGACGGCGGACAAGCTTGTCCTCGATCAGGCGGCGGCCAAGCTGGCGGAAAAGAAGCCGTCGCCGCAGCCCGCAGCGCAGCCATAAGGAAATTTGAGGTATCCCATGTCGAAAAGCCCGAAAAAGCAGTTCAAGGACAAGACAAAAAAGAAAAGCAAAGCGCCGAAAGACGATACCGAGTTCGAGATATACTGCGACATGGACGGCGTCCTGACCGACTTTGACGCTCATGCGAAAGCCCATGACAAGCTCAACGAAAAAGGCCAGCCGAAGTGGGAAGAGCTTGACTACGCCTGGTGGAGCACGATGCCGGCCTACGCGGGGGCCAAGGAATTCGACGCCAAGCTCCGCAAGCTCGGCCGCACGCGCAAGCTGAGCGCGCCGATCCTCAACGTCGGCTGTTTCCGCGGCAAGGCGGAATGGATCAAGAATTTCCGCGGCAGCACCTTCGGGCTGCTTGATCTTCTCCTCGCGCGCGCCGAAGCCAAGAACCTGCTGGCGCGTCCCAACCACATTCTCGTCGATGATCGCCAGAAGAACATCGACCAGTGGGTCGCGGCCGGCGGCATCGGCATTCTTCACTCGGGCGATTACGCCGATACGCTGAAGCGCATCCGCGAGGCGCAGGACGAATACCGCCGCAACCCGCCCAAGCCGTTCGTCGCGAAGCCGACCGGCGCAGTGGAGATATTCATCGGCACCAACGGCGTGCTGGCGGACTTCCAGGGCCATCTCGAGGCGGAAGGAAAACTGGACGCGCAGGGTAAGGAGAAATGGGACGAGCTTGACGTCAAATGGTGGAAGGGCATCCCGGCCTATAAAGGCGCAAAGGAATTCTATGATGCGGTGAAGCAGGAAGGCGCGGTGCGGTTCCTGACCGGCCCCGTGCCGCATCCCGACGGCTTCGAGGGCCCGGCGGAATGGACCAAGAACTTCGGCCGCAACAAGTTCGCGCTGCTGGATATCATCGTCTGCCGTTCGAAGGACAAGATGCTGCTGGCGCGCCCCGACAAGGTGCTGATCGACGATCGTCAGGCGAATATCGACGCTTGGGTGAAGGCCGGAGGCATCGGCATCCTGCATAAGGGCGATTTCGCGGATACGCTGAAGCGTGTGAAGGAAGCAGTCGCCGAATACAATCTCGCGCACCGCATCAAGCCGGCGGCCGCCGCGAAACCGCCGCAGCCGAAGTAATGGACGCTTTTATAATTGTCATCCGTCACCGCTTGGCGCGGCGGGCTTTCTTGTCGGCATAGAGCGCGCGGTCGGCGGCCTGATAGGTTTTCGCATAGGTGCTGTCGGCGCCCACGGCCTCGCAGCCGATGCTGGCGCCGAAATGCAGTTCGTCGCCTTCCCAGATCAGCGTCAGATTGTTCAGCGTATCCCGCACCTGGTTCACGCGCACTTGGGCCTTTTCCGGGTCGGTCTGCGTGAGAAGCAGGGCGAATTCGTCCCCGCCGAAACGCGCCGCGCCATCGACGACGCGGATGGATTTTATCAGCTGGTCGGCCACCAGGCGCAGGCAGGCGTCGCCCGCCTGATGTCCGTAAAGGTCGTTGAGGGGCTTGAACTTGTCGAGGTCGATAAGGACGAACAAGGCCCCCGGCGAATGCAGGCGGCGGATGCGCGCCATTTCATGCTCGACGAATTTCTCGAAGCCGCGGCGGTTCATCAGGCCCGTCATCGGGTCGGTGGAGGCGAGGTCTTCGAGCTGCCGGATGCGGCTTTCGTATTCGGCGATGCGTCGCTCGGCCGCCTCGATCTGGTCATAGGCGTCTTTCAGCAGCGCAACGGTCGTGCTCTGGGTGCGCCAGGCGGTCAAAAGGTTATCATCGGGCGCGGAAGGCGCGCCGGCGGGAGAGGCGGCGCGCTCCTTGCTTGCGGTCTCATGCGGGTGGTGCGGCTGGTTTTTCGTCATGGGCACTCTATAAATATATCCATAACGTATATCACAGCGCGGAGAAAACATCCAAAAAAGTCTTGTTTACGTAATAAGTCATTGTTTTTGCTTCAATATGAGCTAGAGTGATTAGTCTTTAAGGGGAAGGCCTGCTTTGAGCATCGTCAGACAGCCACGGTTTATCCGGTTCGCAGCTCTTTTTATGGTGGCGGCAAGCCTGCTTGCCCTGCCGCCGGCGGCGGCGGCCAAGCGCCTGACATCGTCCAAACCTGCTGTCGCGGCGACGCCCGACGATGTGACGGTGGCGCTGCACCGGGCGCTGTACGATTTCAAGATGGTTTCGGTCCAGTCGGGGGCGGGCATCACGGATATTTCCGGCCGCATGTATTACGAGCAGGACGACGACTGCGACGCCTGGACGACCGAGCACCGCTTCCGGGTCAAGTACCAGTATTCCGAGCGCCGCCCGGTGCAGAATACCAGCCATTACGTCGCCTTCGAGTCGAAGGACTTAAGCCAGTTCTTTTTCTCCTCCGAGCGGGAGGAAGATGGCGCCACGACCGAGCAGCTGCGCGGCTCCATCGCGAAAGCGGCCGACGGCACGGCCAAGGCCGATTACGCGCGCCCCGGCAATCTTTCCTATGCACTGCCCAAGGGTTACATGCTGCCCACGCAGCAGACCAACGAAGTCATCCGCCGCGCCCGCCGCGGCGAAAGCTTTTTCAACGTCGTCATGTTCGACGGCACGGACTCGGAGGGGCCGGTCGAGGTGAACACTTATATCGGCAAGAAAGTCACCCCTGAAGAAATCAAGGCGATTGCGGCCGGCAACCCGAAAATCGACGCGAGCCTGCTCGCCCCCGAAGCCTGGCATGTGCGCATGGCCGTGTTCCCCTTAAAAGAGCGCGACGACATGTCGGCGTCGTACGAAATGGACATGATCCTGCACGACAACGGCGTCGTGAGCTGGTCCCTCGTGGATTACCGCAGCTTCCGCGTCGAGCAGAAGCTGCTTGCGATCGAAAAGCTGCCGCAGAAGAAATGCTCGTGAAGGATTAGACCCGTCCTGATTTATTTGCTAGTGTCAGGCCCATAACACTCCCCGGGGAAATTTTTTATATGAAAAAGAAAGTTCTGATCGTCGAAGACAACGAACTGAATATGAAATTGTTCGACGATCTTCTCGGTGCCCATGGCTATGACACGATCAAGACGCGGGACGGGATGAAAGTCCTCGACCTCGCGCGTTCGGAAAAGCCCGACCTGATCGTCATGGATATCCAGCTGCCCGAAGTCTCGGGCCTCGAAGTCACGCAGTGGCTTAAAAAGGACAACGATCTTAAGCACATTCCCGTGGTGGCGGTGACGGCTTTCGCGATGAAAGGCGACGAGGAAAAGATCAGGCAGGGCGGCTGCGAGGATTATGTTTCCAAGCCGATCTCGATCATTGATTTCATGAAAGTGATCCAGAAACACCTCGAAAAATAACTTTCCGCTAACGCCTTATAAAATAAGCTTTAACGCGGTTAAATCTTCCTTTAACATTTGGCCTTAGGGTTATAAGGAGGGGTCCCTTCCTCCGAATGAGGGTCTGTAAGTAAAAAGCCATGACTGCACGCGTCCTTGTCGTCGACGATATTCTCCCGAACGTGAAGCTTCTCGAAGCCAAGCTGAGCGGCGAGTATTTTGACGTGCTCACCGCCACGTCCGGCGCGGAAGGCATTCAAAAAGCTGAAACTTTAAGCCCCGACATCATCCTGCTCGACGTCATGATGCCCGGCATGGACGGCTTCGAGACCTGCACGCGCCTCAAGAACAACCCCGCGACCGCGCATATCCCGGTTGTGATGGTGACGGCGCTCACCGACGCGACAGATCGCGTGCGCGGACTCGAGTCCGGCGCCGACGATTTCCTGTCCAAGCCCGTCAACGATGTCGCGCTGATGGCGCGCGTGCGCTCTCTTGTGCGCCTCAAAATGACGGTCGACGAATGGCGCATCCGCGAGAATACCGCCAACCAGTTCGGTTTCGTCGGCAACAAGGGCACATTCCTGACAGAGCCGTCGGAAAAGGCGAAAGTCCTCGTTATCGAGGACAAGGCTTTTGAATCCGAAAAATTCGTCGAAACCCTGCGCCGCGACGAGGATGTCGTGATGCCCGTGCGCACCGGCGACCAGGCAATCGCGCTGGCGCAGCAGAATGATTTCGACATGATCACGGTCAGCCTCAACCTCGGCGCGGAAGACGGTCTGCGGCTATGCTCGCACCTGCGCTCGAATGAGCGCACGCGCTCCGTGCCGCTTTTGATGGTCGGTGAGGAAGCCGACATGAAGCGCATCGCGCAGGGCCTCGAAATCGGCGCGCATGACTATATCCTGCGCCCCGTCGACCGCAACGAACTGCTCGCGCGCGTGCGCACGCAGATCCGCCGCAAGAGATATCAGGACCGACTGCGCTCCAACTACGAAACCAGTTTGTCGCTGGCGCTGACCGACAGCCTGACCGGGCTTTTCAACCGCCGCTACCTGATGGTGCACCTCGAGAAGCTCATCAAGAAAAACACCGAGAGCAAGAAAGCGCTCTGCGTGCTGATGCTCGACATCGACCATTTCAAGAAGATCAACGACTCCGCGGGCCATGCCGTGGGCGACGAAGTGCTGAAGACGTTCGCCGAGCGCATCAGCCAGCGCCTGCGCAGTTTCGACCTTGTCGCGCGCCTCGGCGGCGAGGAATTCGTCGTTATTCTTCCGGATATCAGCCTCGACATGGCGATGCAGGTGGCGGAACGCCTGCGCGTCGGCATCGCGAAGGAGCCTTTCAAGGTGAGCGGGCCGATGGGCACCATGCCCGTCACTGTTTCCATCGGCGCGACGCTTATCGACGGCGAGGACGTGAAGGTGGAAGAAGCCCTGCGCCGCTCCGACGACGAGCTTTACCGCGCCAAGGAAGGCGGCCGCAACCGCGTCTACTTCGCGGGCCACGGCCTCGTCACGCCGGGAGAGGGAGCGGCAGCCGGCGCTGCTCCCGTAGCGGGCGCGACGCCCGTGTCTGACGCCGAAACCATCAAGAAGATCGTGTAACTCCCGAATAACAAAAAAAGCGGGCCTGGACGCCCGCTTTTTTTCATTTCCAGCAAAGGTTCAGATGCTTACTTGGACATCTTGCCTTCGGTGTAAATCTCGTGCTTTTTCTTCTTCTTGTTGTATTTCTTCAGCTTCAGCTTTTCGGTCGTGTTGCGCGAGTTCTTTTCGCTGTAATACACGTCGTCGCCGTCGGGGCTGACCAGCTTGATTTTTGCGCGGGGGCCTTTTTTTGCCATGGTAATTCTGCCTTTTAATTGTCATAACGCCAGCCTGGGGCTTGGGGCGCGGGTTGCCTTTTCAGACAGGTGAAAATACTCGCCTGCTCTGGAAAGTCAAGCCATTTATCCCCTCTCCCCCCGCGAAGCGGGAGGGAGAGGGTCAGGGTGAGGGGGCGGTGCAACAATACAACTGGCTGTTTTTGCTGAAACACCCCCTCACCTTAATCCTCTCCCTCCATTCGCTTCGCGAACGGGGGAGAGGAGACACCTGCCTTTCTCAGAGATGCCCTTAAGGGAGAGGGGAAAGGCGCGCATTTCACCTGAAGAAAAAATGCTCTAATATTCAAAGATAGCAGGGGGTAACCACCATGAGCCAGTGCCGCTATTGCAAATCCGAAGCCTACGGGAAAGGGTGCAGACACGCGCCCGGCGGCATCCATATCCACCGCGACGACGACAAGAAATGCGAATTCTGCGGCGAGGCCGGCTATGGCCGCGGCTGCCCCGACGGCCCCGGCAGCATCCACCGCCACGGCTCCGGCGCCGACAAATGCATCTGGTGCGGCGCCGTCGCCACCGGCAAAGGCTGCCCGCATAATCCGATGAGGATACATGAGCGGTAAGCGCTCTTTTCCTCTCTTGGGGGGAAGGGCGGAGGGCGATGAAATGGACGCCATAGTAAAACAAATAGCGCTAAAACTTGATAATTTAGGGATTGGCTATTTTGTAGATTCGAGTGGCAAGCTACTCGTTCCTTTGCCAAATAACTTTGACTGCCTTTCCATCGGTGCATTAAAGAACGACAATAGTGATACCATTCTTGAGATGGTTCAGGCTGGCTGGCACACGCACGGCGATCTGCTGAACGGCTCCGAGGTCGACGAGGCAGATGCGATTGTATCTTTCATTGAAGACATTCTTGACGGCGAGATTCTCCTAATCGAAGAATATGTGCCTGGAGAGCAGCCGCGAAAATTCGTCGAGGATGACTTGGAGCTGTATTTAAGAAATCTGCCAGCGGGTGCTGAGTATAAAATATATAATAAGTGAAGAAACTCAAACCCGCCAAAACGCGTTCATAAACCGCTGGAACGGGTCCTGAAAGCGTAAGGGTGCTTCAGTGAGGGTCAGGCAGACGCAGCCATTGTCGCCGGCCAGGGGCTGGTGGACGAAGCGGGGGTCGTCGACGATGATGATGTCGCCTTTTTTGTACTGCCCGGTGTGGTCGCGGAAGCTGCCTTCCAGCACCACGGTCGTCTCGCGGCCCGGGTGCGAATGCGGCGGCGTGGCGGAGCGGGGCTCCAGCTTCATCAGGCGCAGGCGCTTGCGCGTCGGCGCGGGGCAGAGGCGCAGTTCCATCTTGGCGAAGCCGGGCGTCACGCGCGACCACTGGCGCGGGTCGGAGACGCAGAAGCCCGAGATCAGCGCGTAGATCGCGGCCGGAATATGCAGGTCGGGCGCGCAGGGGGTGGCGGCGGGGGCCGGTTTGACAGGCGCTTTCCCGATGCGCGATAGCGTCGCGTTCAGGCATTCGTCGCGCACGGGGGAGGGCGTGGTTTCGCACATCATCCTGCCGCCCTCGGCCTCATAGCGCGCAACGCGGCGGCGGGCTTCGGGGTTCAGCGTCAGGTGCGCGGCCACGAGCAGCGATTCCTGCTGCGAGAGGCTTCCGGTCGCGTAATTCATCAGCAGCAGGTCGAGCGGGGAAAGCGTCATGGCTTTTTCTCCCCGGCCGGCGTCATCACGCCGCGCAGTTTTTCCAGCGCCGCGCGCAGGCGCGACTTGACGGTGCCGAGCGGCAGGTGTTTTTCCTCGGCGATTTTCTGGTGCGATTTATCCTCGAAGAAACTCATGCGCAGCAGCTCCGCCTGGTCGGGCGGCAGGCCGGCCAGCGCGCTGTTCAGCCGGTCGACGTCTTCCTTGTCGGCGTAAACTTCTTCGGCTTCATAGGTCGCCTTCTCAAGCTCAAGGCTGTCCGAATTGACCTCGACGAATTTTTCGCGGCGCAGCGCGTCGATGCGCTTGTTGCGGGCGATGGTGAAAATCCAGGTGCTGGCGGCGGCCTTCTTCGGGTCGTAGCTGCCGGCCTTTTCCCAGACGGTCACGAAGGTGTTCTGGATGACTTCCTCGGCCGCGGCTTCTGCAGCGCCGTGCTTGAGCATGTATGACTTTATGCGCGGCGCGAAATAGGTAAACAACGCGATAAAGGCGTCGCGGTCCTGGTGCTTGCCCACACGCACCAGAAGGTCTTCGTGGCGCGGCGGCTGTTCTTCCGGTTGGGGGGCTTTGGACAGGACCATAGGCCTTTTTATGCGGTGGGGGGCGTTGATGGCAAGGATTTTGGGAGGCCGGGGGTAGATATTTGCCTGACGATACATGAGGATGGAACCCTGCTGCCTTTCAGCCCATTGATACCTCCTTATACGGTTTTCGCTTGGCTTTGGATGTGCACTTGTCTAACCTGTTCATAAGACTTGGATTTTTAAAGAAAGTGAGTCCATGAGAAGGTTTTTTGCGGTCTTAAGCATCCTTGTTTCCCTGTCCTCCGGCGCGGTTATAGCCGCCGGACATCCGGGGGCCAAGCCGCTGGGCAAGTTCGGCAACTGGGAAGCCGCCTATTTCACCGACCGCGGCAACAAGGTCTGCTATATGGCCGTCGCGCCGACATCGACGGTCAGCACCAAGCCTGTCAAGGGCCGCGACCCCAACGTGCTGATGTTCATCACCCACTGGCCGGCCGACAACCAGAAGGACGCCGTCACGATTTCAACGGGCTATTCCTACAAGCCGGGGTCGAAGGCCATCGTTTCCGTCGGCGGGAAGGATTACGCGATGTCCACCGGCGGGCCCGGCACCGGGGCCGAGGCCGACATGGCCTGGATGGATGACGATGCGGCGGAAACGAACCTTGTCGCTGCGATGCGCGCGGCCGACGATCTGACCGTCAAGGGTACCTCCAAACGCGGCACCGTCATCACCGACACCTATAACCTCACGGGCAGCGCCGAGGCCTATAGCGCGATTACCAAGGCTTGCGGGCTTTAATCACGAATGAAATTAAAAAGGCCGGCTTGTTGAGAGCCGGCCTTTTTCTTGTGCAGCGAAGTGAAGCCTAGTTCACCATCGTCCAGGTGCCGTCCGAGTTCTGGCAGGCAGTGCCGACAGCCGTCTGAGCCTGACCGCCGATGAAGATGCTCTGCTTGTACTCGCGGCAGGTTCCGCCCGTGGAGGCGTTGCGGCCTTCGCGGATGGGGGTTATGGAGCCGTGGTGCCCGTTATCCGGGTTGTTCCATGTGATCGTGTCGTTGATGGGCGCGGAATAGGCGCGATCCCAGGTCTGACGGTGATAGGCGAGATCCTGCTCGTCCATCTGCTTGCCGATCTGGCTGCCTGCGAGAGCGCCCAGAACGGCGCCGATGCCGGTCGTCCAGCTCTTGCCGCGTCCGCCGCCGATCTGGTGGCCGACAAGCCCGCCCAGGACGCCGCCGGTGACGGCGCCTGCCGTCTGCTTGTTACCCATGCCCCAGGTGTTCTGCTCGCCCGGAGGCGCGCAGCCCGCGAGGGACAGGCTGGCCGCGAGAGCCACGATCATGATTTTGGTTTTCATTGTCTTTCCGCCTTTCTTAGGAAAACTTGAAGGGAATTGCCACAGAGGCAAAACCACTTTATATAACTTTCTAGCACAAGATAAGTTCACCGCAAGACAAAGAAAAATTGCCCTTTGGCAAGAAATGACACGGACCAGACATGGAAATCCTGCGCTCCCAGGACCCGATTGAATTATTTAAGGAATGGCTGACCGAGGCCTCCGTTTCCGAACCCAATGACCCTGAAGCCGTTGCGCTCGCTACGGTTTCGCCGGAAGGGAGGCCATCGGTGCGCATGGTGCTGCTCAAGGGCGTGGATAAGGAAGGTTTCCGCTTCTACACGAATCTGGAAAGTCGCAAGGCGAAAGAACTTTCACATAACCAAAGCGCCGCCATGTGCTTCCACTGGAAGACCCTGCACCGGCAGGTGCGGGTGGAGGGCCAGGTGACTCAAGTTCCCGCCTGGGCGGTGGACGCCTATTTCAAGACGCGGCATATCTTAAGCCGCCTCGGCGCCTGGGCCAGCCGCCAGTCTGAGCCCCTGGAAACCCGGGACGAACTGGAAGAACGCGTGCGGCTTTTTTCCCAGAAATTCAAGGGGCAGGAAATACCCCGCCCGCCGCACTGGGGCGGCTTCGTCCTTGCGCCGGATAAAATAGAATTCTGGCTCGAGGGCGAAGGCCGGTTGCACGACCGCTTCCTGTTTTCCCGATTTAAAGACGGGTGGGAAATGACAAGGTTGAATCCCTGATCGGCGTCATGCCCGCGAAGGCGGGCATCCGGCCAGCGCGATAGCGCGTATAAAGGACTACGCATGGCAAAAGATCAATTCTATGTTTATATACTGGCAAAAGACAGAAACAGCACTTTCTACGTGGGCATTACATCTAACCTCGTAAAACGAACCTGGGAGCACAAAAACGCTGTTGCAGATGGGTTTACAAAAAAGTACGGAATAAACAAGCTCGTTTACTATGAAATTTATTCCGATCCCAAAACAGCAATTGCGCGGGAGAAGAGACTGAAAAAATGGAACAGGCCATGGAAAATGAGGGTGATTGAAGGAATGAATCCAGACTGGAAAGGCCTGTACGAGGAAATTTGCAAATAGCCGTCATGCCCGCGAAGGCGGGCATCCGGCAAGCGGCGACGCCGCAATTTATAAATGCGCGCAGGTGCGCGGCCAGACCCCCGCCTGCGCGGGGGTGACGAGAGAAGAGAGAAAAGGAGTGTTAATCGTATGTCCGAACAACGCGAATTCCAGGCCGAAGTCAGCCGGCTGCTCGATATCGTCGCGAACGCGCTTTACACGGAAAAAGAGATTTTCCTGCGCGAGCTGATTTCGAACGCGTCCGACGCCTGCGACCGCCTGCGCTACGACGCGATTGCGAAGCCCGAGCTCATCAAGGGCGACACGGAATTCAAGATTCGCGTCTGGTTCGACACCGATGCGCGCACGCTGACCATTTCCGACAACGGCATCGGCATGAACCGCGAGGAGCTCATCAAAAATCTGGGCACCATCGCGCATTCGGGCACGCGCGAGCTCGTCAAGCAGCTGAACGGCGACAAGCAGAAGAATTCAAACCTCATCGGTCAGTTCGGCGTTGGTTTCTATTCCGTCTTCATGGTCGCGTCAAAAGTCGAAGTGCTCAGCAGGAAAGCCGGCGACGACAAGGGCTGGATCTGGATTTCCGACGGCCACGGCTCCTATACCATCGACGAGTCCCTCAAGGACGAGCGCGGCACCGTCATCACGATGCACCTCAAGGACGAGGCCTATGAATTCCTGATCGAGGAGCGCCTCAAGAACGTCATCAAGAAATATTCCGACCACATCAATTTTCCCATCGTCATCGGCGAGGCGAAGGACGCGCCCGCGGTCAATACCGCGTCGGCCATATGGATGCGCCCCAAGGGAGACATCACGCCCGAGCAGTACAAGGAATTCTACCGCGGCGTTTCCGGCACCATCCAGATGGACGAGCCGTGGATGACGCTGCACTGGCACGCCGAGGGCAATTTCGAATACCACAACCTGTTGTTCATCCCCGCGATGAAGCCTTTCGACCTCTACGATCCGCGCCGGCCGAACAGCGCGAAATTGTACGTCAAGCGCGTCTTTATCACCGAGGGCGTCGACGGGCTACTCCCCCCGTTCCTGCGCTTCGTGAAGGGCGTGGTGGACTCCGAAGACCTGCCGCTCAACATCAGCCGCGAGATGCTGCAATCGAACCCGCTTGTCGCGAAGATGAGCACCGCCATCACGCGCAAGATACTGGGCGAGCTGGAAGAAAAGGCGAAGAGCGACATCAAGGATTTCGAGAATTTCTGGGCGCTGTTCGGCCCCGTGGTCAAGGAAGGCCTCTACGATGCGCACCAGTACCGCGACCAGCTGACCCGCGTCGCGCGGTTCTATTCGTCGAAAGCGGAAGGGCTGACGTCGCTGGAGGAATACGTCTCGCGCATGAAGGAAGGGCAGGAGCAGATCTATTATCTCTCCGCCGGTTCCGTCGAGGCGGCGCGCCACTCGCCGCAGCTCGAAGCCTTCAACGCGAAGGACATCGAGGTGCTGTTCATGACCGACACCATCGACGAGTTCTGGATTCCGATGCAGAACGACTACAAGCAGAAGAAGTTCAAGTCCATCACGCGCGGCTCCGCCGACCTGTCGAAAATCAAGTCGGACAAGAAGGAAGAGCCCAGGGACGAAAAAGCCAAGGCGGGCATGGCCGGCTTCCTGTCGCAGATGAAGGAGATTTTAAAGGACGAAGTGAAGGACGTGACGCTGTCCGAGCGCCTGGTGGGCAGCCCCGTCTGCCTTGTCGCGCCGGAATCCGACATGGATATCCATATGCAGCGCGTTCTGAAGAAAAACCAGCATTACGACGGCAAGCACCAGCACATCCTCGAGGTCAACGAAAAGCACCCGGTCATCCAGCGGCTGAAAACCCTCTCAGAGAATGCCGCGAATGCCGAAACCCTGCGCGAGACGGCGCTCCTGCTGCTCGACCAGGCGCGCATCGTGGAAGGGGAGCCGCTGAAAGACCCCGCCGGCTTCGTGAAGCGCCTCAATCACGCTATCGAGAAAGGCCTGCTTTCGTCTTGAGGCGCAGGGTGCGCATCGCGACCCCCTATTTCCCAGGTTGGCGGCACATAGGGCAGGGGCACCGCGACGACGGGTCATGTCAAAAGCGAAAAACCTGTTCGGCGCGGGCGACAGGGCCGGGCAGCCGCAGGAAGAATTCTCTGTCAAGGCGCGAAACATCGTCACGCTGATGTCGCCTCTCAAGTTCAAGATGTCCTTCGCGATGACCTGAGGGCCCTAGCTTCCCGGCCGGGCGGGCGCTGTCGCTTTCAGCGGCGGGGCCTGCACGATGGCCTGGTTCTTCCGGATCGTGTCCTTGTCGAATTTCTGTTCCTTGACCCAGTCTACATAGTAGTTGGTCGTCGTGCAGTTTTGGCCGCAGCTGGTCGTGTAGGAGCCTTCATAGGCGTACCAGTGCGCGTCGCTCGCCTTGATCTTGCCTTTCCTGACCTGGTTCGCGAAGTCATGGATGAGGGAACTGCCCCAGTCGGAGGCGTCCCTGGACCAGAAGCTGGGCGGCTTGCCGTTGTCCCACAGCGTCAGAACGCCGCCCTTGCCGCCGTTGTTGTAATAGACGCCTTCCATGCGCGTATCGAGCCAGCCGAGATTCTGGTCGGTGAGGCGCTGGTCGAGACAGACCACAATATTATTCTGCTTCAGCACGTCCATGTCGGCGGTGTAGCTGTCGAGCAGGATGTTGCGCAGGCGCTGGCTGTAATCGGCGGGGGACCCGTTGACGGGCCCGGGCTGGCAGTAGGTGACGGAAGTCTGGATGATGTCGCTGGCGACGTCCGCCTTGCGGTCCTTGTCGATCCTGCTTTCGCATCCCGCAAGCGCAAGACCCATGGCGGCGATGGCGAATATCTTCTTCAGGCTGCCCTTCATTCAAGCTCCACGCGTGGTTACCGTGACAGGTACAGGATAGCAGGGGGCGGGAATTCCGGCAAAAGTTAACGAATATCCTACTGTATTAATAGGATATTCGCTTTTCGGCCGAATCACGGAAACAGCCTTATTCCGGCGTCAGGACGCGGGTTTCTGCACGGGCAGCGGCACGGGCGGTTTGGCCAGCTCCGGATTTTTGGCCTGCGTGTCCTTGTCGAAGCTGGCCGGCGTGCGCCAGTAGATGTCGGAGCAGTGCTTGCCGCAGCTTTCCCTTGCGGCATACATCAGATTGTCCTTTTCTGAAATCTTACCGTCCTGGAATTTTGCCGCCAGGCGCGAGATATCGCGCGCGCCCCAGCTATAGGCGCTTGGTTTCGCGCTCCAGAAGCCGACTTCACCCGGCGCGCGGCCGTCGTCATAGAGGGAGACGATGCCGCCCTTGTCGCCGTCCCTGTACATGACGGCCTTGACATGCTGGTCCCAGAAACCGAGATTCTGGTGCACAAGGCGCTGGTCGAGGCAGACGGTCAGGTTGTGATTTTGCATTTCCTTGAGGCTCGACGTGCGACCCACATCGTTCAGCACCGTGCGCAGGCGCGTTTCATAGGCCGCCTTGTCCGCATTGACGAGGCCGGTCTGGCAGATGTCCAGCGAGTTCTGGACCATCGCATCGACGATCGCGGGCCTGGCGGCGATATCCTGCGGATTTTCTGCGCAGCCGGTCAGGGCGAGCGCAAGGGCGACCGGCGCGAAAAGTTTCTTCAGCACGGACTTCATCTAAACTAATCCTCCTTTGAAGACGTTTTTTGCAAAGATTGCGGAACTGGCGGTTTCGCCAGTTCCGGATTCCCGGCCAAAATATCGTCATCGAAAGGGGGGAACTGCGGCATCCCGTCAGGAGCTTCGAAACAGTCAACGCGTAACGGCGCCGGCGCGGCGGGGGCGAGGACTTCTTCAGGCACGGAAACCATGCGTCTCCTTCTAGGGGTATGAAGGGACTGTAGCAAAAACACCCGTTTATGTCCATTTTCCTTACGTAATGTCCTGATTCGGAAGGGGATTCCTCGTATAAAGACGCCGCCCGTCTTGGAGGAAACGGGCGGCGGCAGTTCGCGTTCTGAAGGGTTCAGGGTTTAAGGAGAGGGAATGCTTTCGGGCGGCGGTTCGATGAGCTTGCGGTCTGTGCCGGCAAGCCCCACAAGCACGCGGTTGCCGCTTTTGTCGAACTTGAACACGCCGTATTTCGCGGGCTGGTAGGTGTTGCGCAAACCTTCCTGGAACATAAAGGAATCCGGCACAAGGCGGAAGCGTCCGCCATCTATGTGATAGCGCAGCAACCGTTCATTCTCGCCAAGCGGTTTGCCGTTGTCGATACGAACAAACTTTCCGACGCCGTCCTGATCCGGGACGATCACCAAATAGCCGCGCTCCAGGGCGCCGGTGGTGTGGGCAACCCATCCCATATCGGCGGTGATCTTGTAATTGAGCCGCATGTAATCGCCCTGCATAAGCGAGCGCGGGTCGACGGGCGCCAGTTCCAGCAGCACCGTGTCGCCCGTCCGCCGCAGGATTTCCTTGTCGAAGATGGCCCAGTTGAAGGCGCAGAGAATGACCAGCGACGCGGCGATGAATGTGATGTTTCTCATGCAAGGGCCTCCCTGTCGAATTTCTGCGCATGCATATAAACCCTGCCGGCGAGCAGCACGAACCCGCTGCAGACCAGAATCCCCGACTTCGCCATCAGCGTGAGATCGAGGCTGTAATAAAAGAGCCACAGGAAGAGGGGCATCAGCAACCCGCCCGCCAGGATCAGCAGGCGTTCATGCCGCGCATAACCCAGCACCATGAGCGTGATCGCCAGGATGATGCCGGGGGCGGAAACGGCGCCCAGCGCCGCCACGCCGACGGCGGCGAACAACAGCGGCTCCTTTTTCAGCTTGCGCCAGTCGCCTGCAGCCCAGCCAATCAGGCCGATAAGCGCCGCGGCCAGGCTGAAGGTGACGAAAGCCGGGTCCAGCTCGGCGTGGTGGAAGAACCAGTTGTGGTGATGCGTTATCGCGAAATAGGCGACCGTCGCGCAAAGGGACACGATAAAGGCGTAGCCCAGGGGCGCATAATCCTTCGGCACGCGCCCGTCGGTGAACAGGGCGATCGCGGCGCAGAGGTTGATCAGGAAAAATCCGTCAAGATAGTATTGCTGCACATGCGCAAGGTCCCGGTCGAACACGATATTGATGAGCAGCGTCAGCAGCACGACCACGGACGACAGGAAGCGGTCGATGGACATGCGATAGAAGGGCCAGGTGATGGCCGTGACGGCGGCCAGCGCATAGGCGATGGCCCAGCCTTCGTTGTTATGGCTGCCCTTGAACAGCGCCAGCGCCCCCGCGACGGCCAGTATTTTTCCGATGCCGATGGAGCAGAAGGAAACATTCATCAGGAAGCTGTGCAGCATGACGCCGGAGGCGGCGGCTCGGCGCGCCAGCAACACGGCGTTGACGATGAAAATGCCTCCCCAGCCGACGAGTTCGGCTGTCGAATTGAAGTCGATAATTTTAGTGATCGCCAGGAAGCCCATGATGCAGGCGGAGGCGATAAAGGCGCCGATGCCGACCAGGATCCGCAGGTAGATGGGCAATTCCTCCTCCTGGTGCCGGGAGAAGATCGAGGCGCCCAGCTTCCTGCGGTCCTGTTGGGTGATGTGTCCGGCGTCCTCCCACGCCGCGAGAAGGTTCTTTGCGTTCATGTTGGTCTGGTATTCAGCCATGGCGGACCTCCATTTTCTTCGTCTCCAGGCGCAGCCAGATGACGGCCCCGGTGAACAACGCAATCGTAAAGGCGCTTTGCAGCAGCAGGCGCAGCGATTCAGTGAGGACATAAGAGTCTTGGCCGTAGACATGATGATCCATCAGCCGGAAAACGCCGAACTCCAGGATGACGCAGGCGGCAAGCACGGTGGCGGCGACCGTGGGCATGTCGGGCTTGATATAGCGGAAGACGGCGAACATCGCCAGGAGAATGCCGGCGCCCGCCATCGCGGCGATGAAAAGTCCTGGGTCCACATGGCGCCATTCGACGATCATGGCAACGCAGGGAAACGCCGCGGCGCCGATCACGGCCAGCGCCGGCGCCACGCGCGTCCAGCGCTTTTGCAGCCAGTCATAGCGCGATTCCAGAATTTCGCGGACGGCGAGCGCCGCGCCGTTGAAACCGGCCACGATCGGCAGGATCAGCGCTTCCATTTCGCGCGAGGGCAGCACGGCCTGATCCCAGAACAGGCAAATGCCGATGTTCGCGACTCCAAGCCACAGCGCCCAGAGCGGGGCGAAGGTGGCGGCCACGGCCCAGGGCGTAATCAGCACGGCCCAGGTGCCGAACAGCGTCCAGGCATCCGCGCCGGTCTGGTAGACCTGTCCGAAGACGGCAAGGAACACGCCCGTCAGCGTCGCCGCCGAAAGGGCCAGGATTTTCCCGGTATTGCGGTTCAGCCCGAAGAACAGCGCGGCGGCAATGCAGCCGGCCAGGGCGAATTCGACCGAGCCGAGCTTGACCAGATCGGGGATGGCGGCCCAGTTGAAGGCATAGAAGTAAACGACGCCCGAGAGGACAAGCGCCACGCCCAGCGCCGTCAGAAGCCTTGCAATCCATAATCCCCAGTTGCGCGCGGGATAAAGCATGTTCAGGGCGAAGCTGCGCGCCTTCGGGGATATTTCACGATATGCATAAAGCTGCTCGACGAGATGCCGGTTGGCCGGTATCTCTTCCAGCGGTACTAGTCGGTTGCGAACTGTATCCATGACAGGCTCCTTTTTTCCTCGAGGAGTTTCAGAAGCGCCTCTCCCTTGGTTTTCAGGGTTCCCGCCGCCTGCGGCAGGGGGTCTTGCGCAGGCGGCGGGTTGGAGGGGGCTTCAGAGGGAATGTCGCGGGGTTTGTCCATGATTGTCCCTTTTTATCTTGATTCCTAGTTTCATCTTACCATATAATTAAACAGTGTACAATTGATAATTATACAATGTTGAATTATCGGAGAAAAAAGCCATGGCCCGCCGCTGGGAACATACGCCGGAAGAGCTGAAAAACATCGCGATTCAGGCCGGATACGACATCATGCAGGAGAGGGGATTCCAGGCCTTCAGCGCCCGCGCCGTCGCGGCGAAGATGGGCTATACGGTGGGCACCCTCTATCACCTCTTCGGCGATCTCGACACATTCATTTTACACGTCAATGCGCGCACGCTGGATGAATGGTACGAGCAGGAAGCCGCGGGAATACCGAAGCGCCCCGAGCAGCGCGCGCGCTATTTCGCGCAGTCGTACCTGAAGTACGCGCGGGAAAATTACAACCGCTGGAACGCCCTGTTCGAACACCGCCTGCCCGCCGGCGAGAAGATACCGGACTGGTATATGCCCAGGATGATGCGCATGTTCGAGCTTATCGGCGACGCCATGCTGCCGCATGCCGGCGGCGACGCGAAAAAAGCCGAGCGGCTGGCGAAAGTCCTATGGGCCAGCGTGCACGGCATCTGCACGCTTTCGCTCGCCGGCAAGCTCGACCAGGTCGGCGCGGGGACGCCGGAAAGAATGATCGACGACCTGATCGCGCTGGCGGTGGGCGGGAAGAAGTAAGAGGGTACTCTTAAATATCCATGCCGGTTAGGGCTCCCGCCTCTGATGCGCGTGGAGACCTCCGTTCAGCCCCCGGGTTTTACGAATTACCGCCCCTTTGGAATTGAGTTCGCTTAAAGTGCGCGTATATACTATTCCTGCCGGGTTCGTCCCATTTCGGGGAGGGAATATGACATACGCAAGAATGGCCGCCGCGATGTGCGTCTGCTGCATCGTGACGGCTTTTTTCTTCGTTCTTCCCGGCATTTTCGGCGGCGCGGCCTGGCTGAACGCCCTGAGCCCCACGGCTTCGGCCATACTCTTCTGCCTGATCGTGGCGGGCGGCGTTTATGTCCTCGGCAGCTCCCTCTACCCGCGCATCCGGCGCTGGCTGGATGACATCATCGATGCCGCCGCGCTGCCGCTGCAGAACTGGGGCAAGGATGCCAAGCCCAGCCAGATTTATGCCGCGATCATTATTCTTTCCGGCGCCACGCTGTTTCTCGAGCTTGTTCTAATCCGCTGGCAGGGCAGCCTGTTCCCGGTTTTTGCGCTCTACAAGAATTTCACGCTGCTCGCCTGTTTCTGCGGCCTTGGTATCGGCTATGCGCTGTCACATAAAAAGCCGCAGTTTCTGCCTGCGGCGCTGCCGCTGCTGGCCTCGACCATCCTGATGCTGCTCTCCATGCGCTATACGGCCGCGCCGGGCGCGCGGGACGTGCTGTTTTTCGTTCCCGTGCGGGAAGAAACCTCGGTCTTTAATTTTACGCCGGCTGCGCCGAACAGCGTATCGTGGATATTCGATCATATGCCGGTCTATCTGCTGCTGATCGCGACATTTGTTTTGAACGTGCTGGTCATGATCCCGCTGGCGCAGTTCTGCGGCCATGTGATGACGCGCGCGAAGACGCTGGCCGCTTACGGCTGCAACCTGCTCGGATCCATCGCCGGGGTCGCGCTGCTGTTTATTTTAAGCGCCTTGTGGATGGGCCCCGTCGTCTGGTTCAGCCTCGGCATCCTGCCGCTGGTCTGGTTCCTGCTGCCGGCGGGTAAAGCCGGGCGCGCGGGTATTTTAATGGCCGTGGCCTGCGTGGTGCTGACGGCCTGGCCCGTCGATCCGCTGGTGCAGAACATCTATTCGCCTTATCAGCTGATTCAAAAGACCACCAAGGCCGACGGGCTGATGGAGATATTGTCGGCGGGCAGCTATTACCAGCGCGTCTATGACCTGTCGAACGCCAACCTGAACCGTGACAAAGGTGCGTCAAAAGAATACGTGGGCTATTACGAGCTGCCGTTCCAGACCGCGCCGAAGCTCGGCCGCGTCGTGATCGTGGGCGCGGGCAGCGGCAATGACGTGGCGGCGGCGCTGCGCCTGGGCGCAAAATGGGTGGACGCGGTGGAAATCGACCCCGCCATTCTTGCGCTCGGCCGCGGCAATCATCCGGAGCATCCCTACGACAACAGCCGCGCGCATCCGGTGAACGACGACGCGCGCACTTTCTTCCGCAAGTCCACGGACAGCTACGACGCCGTGGTTTACGGCGTGCTCGACTCGCATATTCTTTTGTCGCATGGCTCGAACGTCAGGCTGGATTCATTCGTGTATACGCAGGAAGGGCTGCAGGAGGCCTACCAGCGCCTGAAACCCGGCGGGCTGCTCAGCCTTTCCTTCGCGCTGCCCAACGAACGCACCGGCGTCAAAATCTATCACATGCTGAAGGCTCTGCCCGGGGCGGGCCGACCCGTCGCGGTTTTCGCAAGCGACATGCTGCGCAATATCACCACCTTTATGGTGGCGAGAAAAGCCGAGGTGAAGCTGCCGAAAGATTTCATGACCGGGCATAACCTGACGGAGACGACAAAGGTTTATGCCGCTGCGGATGCGGGGCAGATCGACATCCCGACCGACGACTGGCCGTTTTTCTATATGGAGACGCGGATGTATCCGGGGTCTTACGTGGTGGCGCTCATCCTCGTGATGGCCCTGGCGGTGCTGCTTGTGCGCATGCTGCTGCCGGACCAGAAGTGGAACCGCTCGCTGCTGCCGTTCTTCTTTCTTGGCGGCGGTTTCATGCTGGTGGAAACCAAGGCGATCACGGAGCTGGGCCTGTTGTTCGGCAATACCTGGCACGTCATCGGCATCACCATCGTCGGGGTGCTCATCATGGCTTTCTGCGCCAATGTGCTGGTGTCGAAATATTCGTTCCGCAAGGTGATGGGCCCTTATGCCCTGCTGCTTTGCGCGGTCGTGATCGGGTATATCGTGGCCCTTCTGGGCGGCATCGGGGATGCCGGGTTTTTCTCGAAACTCGGCATGGTGGCGCTGCTGACCAGTCCTATGCTGTTCTCCGGCATCGTGTTCTCCGCGCTGCTCAAGAACGCGGACGATTTGCCGTCGGCCTTGGCCTATAACCTGATGGGCGCGATGCTGGGCGGGTTGCTGGAATATAATTCCATGCAGTTCGGGTTCGCGTTTCTTTACCTGCTCGCTTTCGCGCTCTATGCCGCGGCTGCGCTCACGACGCAGAAGAAGTTGCTGCGGTAAATCAGACCTTACCGTCACCCCCGCCTTGCGCGGGCATCCGGCGCGTGGCGTCCGCCGCGCATATGAGTCATATGACGCGTAGACACGCTCCGGATGCCCGCGCAAGGCGGGCATGACGACGTTTTGTTAAGGTTCCCACTCCTTATGCGCGTCGACGCGTTCGGCGAATTCGGCGGCGACGAGGACGTCGCGCCAGTCGATATGCGCTTCCCTGATATGCTTTTCCAGTTCCTCGATATTTCCGTTGGAAAGTTTCAGCACGGCAAAGCGGATACGCTCCGCCATGGCCCAGTTATCGGATTTGACCAGCGGCAGGGTATCGCCGCAGGTCTCCAGCAACATTTTTTCCGCGCGCGGCTGGTCGGCGTGGCTGAACAGGCGGCGCACGCGGTACTTCGTGTCGTCGGTCAGCGGAATCAAATGTTACGCGTGCTTCGGTTGCGACAGGCGGTTCGAGAGGCTGGAAAGGCCTTTCGAGACCAGGTGCGTGATGCCGCCCTTGATCATGCCCGAAGCTTTGCCGAAGGCGGCAACTGCAAATCCGACGCCGAAGGCGCTGGCCGCGAAGGGCACGGCGCCAACCATGGCCGCCGGAACGCCAAACAGGGCGATGCCGACGCCGGCGACGACCGCGGGGATCGTCGTGATGCGCTCCACGAAGCGCGCGGCGCGGTTGAACTTGACGGAGTATTTCTCACCGCCCAGCGTGTACTGGCTCGAGGGTTTTTCCGCCATCCAGTTGAAGGTGTCTTTCAGTACCTGGCCGATGCTCATGACGAAACTCCCCTAAAAAATGAATTCCTGATTCAAATCATTAGGCGTGGAGGCGGGCGGTGTCAAATGGTCTGAGGGGTGATTTACGGAACTTTTCATTTGCGGGAGAAATAAATTTTATTACGAAAATGGAGGCGTTATTTTTTATACGGTCTGACTTTCGAAAAATATTCCGGAAGATAAGAGATTAAGGAATTAACAGCTTCGGATTTTCTTATTTGAAGCTCCTCTACGTTGTCGGGGACAATAAACGGATATGTTATGGGTGCTATAGGAGCGACATTAGTCGTCAATACTTCCGTCGTACCAACTGACAACGGTAAGCCGGGCTGGGCGAATGGGCTGCCATGAGAAGGCACAGGTTCGACTGTCTTCTTTTGTAATTGCACAGAAACTGAGCCAACAATAACGGGTTCATTACCGATTGTTTCCTTGCGTGCTGACAACACGAAAATCAAGCTGAGAACATTAGGCTGTGTCACGTCGGGAGCCGGCACCCCGGCGCCTCCAGTGAAGGGTAGGATGGTAATTTCAGGGTGCTTTGAAAAAAGTTCCTTTACGGCAACAAAGAAGGGCTCTGGCCTATGTGTTGTAGCGGACGCTTTTTGCAGTGGATAATGTGGCAAGAGTTCAGCATTTGGTCCATAACGCGGTATCACGACTATTGTATCAATAGGCGTAAGGGCAAACATATTAAATGAAGGAGCGCTGCATTCATTCGCTGAAATCGTTTCATCTGCTACAGATGCTTCTGAAGACAGCAGAAGTAGAGCCAATAACGCTGCTATCGAATATCTCAATTTTACAGTCAAAATAACGTCCCAGAAAGTTTTGAGATGGGCCTCTTTACACTATGCTTTCAATTTTGCTTTGGCAACAATGTCACAATTAAAAAGCCCGGCCTCCTGTGCTGAAGGCCGGGCTCTTATAAACGGAGCAACAAACGCCAAGAAACCCCTAACCGGC
The DNA here is from genome assembly GCA_004297545.1 of Alphaproteobacteria bacterium. Taxonomy (GTDB): domain Bacteria; phylum Pseudomonadota; class Alphaproteobacteria; order Micavibrionales; family UBA2020; genus JAPWJZ01. Next base: position 31,522 of record SCTB01000123.1, on the reverse strand, counting down.
GCTCTTATCCAGGGCCGTCGCCCCGAACATGTCCTCCTCGTACATTTCAATATCGTCCTGCGTAAAGCCGAAGTGCGTGCCGATCTCATGGATGATGATGCGGTTCACGAGCCGGTTGATGTCTTCGTTCGTCTCGGCCCAGGTATCCAGGATCGGCCGGCGGTACAGGTAAATCGTGTCCTGCTTCTTCGTGTTCTTGGCGACGGGGCCGGAGCTCTGGTAGCAGCCGAGCAGATCAAACGGCGTTTCCAGCTCCAGCTCCTGCTCGATAAAGGCGTCGGGAAAATCCTCGACCGTGACCTTCAGCTTGCCGGTGTGCTTCTGCAGCCCTTCGGGCAGCTCATCGATGATGGCGGAAGCGATCTCCTCGATGTCTTCGAGCGAGGGAGGGACTGTGAATCCCACAAATATCGCCTTGGTTTCCAAGTGAATGACCCCGATATGGACGTCAGCGAGACGGATAAGCTAAACTCTGAAACTCACAATACCGAATCGGAAGGAATCTGTCCATGGCTAAAGTGAATGAGAGTCAAGACATCGAATCGTTTTTGAAAAAAAATAAGGACTGGAGCCGCGTGAAGGGGCGTTCGGCGATCCAGAAAACTTTCGAATTCAAAAATTTCAACGCGGCTTTCGGTTTCATGACGCGCGTGGCGATGGTGGCGGAGCAGATGAACCACCATCCCGAGTGGTTCAACGTCTACAACCGCGTCGATGTCACGCTCTCCACGCATGACGCGGGCGGCGTAACGGAGAAAGATTTCAGGCTGGCCGCCAAAATGGACAAGTTTTTCCGCGCCTGATGAGGCGGAACGGGGCGGGTACGTGTTTGTGGATAATTGGCCAAGGTACGGTGCTTTCATGACCCTGTCCAGCCGCTGCGGCAAGATTTTATTTGTCGGAAAATGGCAATTAAGTAATTTCAGCAAGTTACTGAATTATAATAATATATTATTCACGTAACCCTGAAATTTATACGCTGAAAAAAGCAACAAATTGTACGTTTGTTCTACTTTTCGCGGGACTCCGACAAAGGTATGCTACTATTCACTCGTATTACGGTTAACAGGGTTATTTTTTAGGCAGTCATGTCACAAACTCCTTCAGACATATCGGCGCGGAACCTGCCGAATATCGTCGTCACCGGGCCGGATGCCCAGGGGCAGGATTTGACGCAGCAGCAGCCGAACCAGCTGCACACAAAATATCTCAACCGCGAAATTTCCTGGCTGCGCTTCAATATGCGCGTGCTGGCCGAGGCAAGGAATCCCGCGAACCCGCTGCTGGAGCGCGTGCGGTTCCTGTCCATCTCCGCCTCGAACCTCGAGGAATTCTTCATGGTCCGCGTGGCGGGCATCAACGACCAGATCACGCGCGGCGCCGAAGCCGTCAGCGACGACGGTCAGACCGCCGCCCAGCAGCTGCCGCAGATTTTGAAGCTCGCCCGCAAGATGATGGACGACCAGCAGGAATGCCTGACCGACCTCATGCACGGGCTCGCCCATGAGAAAATCAACCTTGTGGCCGCGTCCGAGCTGACGCCCATCGAGAAAAAATGGGTCGAGACGTTTTTCCTGGCCAACGTCTTCCCGACGCTGACGCCGATTGCGATTGATCCTGCGCATCCGTTCCCCTTCCTGCCCAACAAGAGCCTGACAGCGATCTATACGCTGGAAGACGAAATTGGCGCCGCGCGCATGACCGCCCTGATCCTGCTGCCGGCGAAGCTGCCGCGTTTCATCCGCCTCTCGGGCCAGGCGTCGCGCATGATCGCGCTGGAGGAAGTGCTAGACATCTTCCTGCCCTCGTTCTTCCCCGGCTATCACGCGGTTGAATCCGGCTTCTTCCAGGTGCTGCGCGATTCCGACATCGCGATTTCCGACGAAGCCGAAGACCTGATGAGCCACTACGAAAAGGCGCTCAAATCCCGCAAGCGCGGCTCGGTCATCGGGCTTATCCTGAACAAGCATATGCCGGCCACGCTGCGCAAGTTCCTGACGTCGTCCCTGCGCATTTTGCACCGCAATGTGTTCCAGCTGGACGGCATGATCGGCCTGACCGACCTGAACGAGCTGGCCGCCATCGAGCGCCCGGACCTGAAGTTCAAGCCCTGGGTGCCGCGCTACCCAGAGCGCGTCAACGATTACGGTGGCGATGTTTTCGCGGCTATCCGCGCGAAAGACCTGGTCGTCCACCACCCCTATGAATCCTTCGACGTGGTGATGTCCTTTATCCGCCAGGCGGCGTCGGACGAAAACGTCATTTCGATCAAGCAGACGCTTTATCGCACCAGCTCCAACTCGCCGGTCGTCAAGGCGCTGATCGAGGCGGCGGAGAACGGCAAATCCGTGACCGCCGTGGTCGAGCTGCGCGCGCGCTTCGACGAGGAAGCCAATATCAAGCTGGCCCGCGACCTCGAGCGTTCGGGCGTGCAGGTGATCTACGGCATCATCAACCTGAAGACGCACGCCAAGGTGACGCTGGTGACGCGCAAGGAACCGGAAGGCCTGCGCTCCTACGCGCATTTCGGCACCGGTAACTATAACCCCGTGACCTCGCGCGTCTATACCGACCTCTCGCTGCTCACCTGCGACCCCGAACTCGCGCAGGACGCGGCCAAGCTGTTCAATTACCTGACCGGCTATGCCAAGCCCGACAAATTCACCAATATCATCATGGCGCCCATCGACATGCGCCACCGGTTGCTCGATCTGATCGACGCGGAAGTGAAAAACGCCGAGGCCGGAAAGCCCGCGGGCATCTGGGCGAAAATGAATTCGCTCGTCGATCCCGAGATTACGGATGCTCTTTATAACGCATCGCAAAAGGGCGTGAAGATAGAACTCGTCGTACGCGGCATCTGCTGCCTGCGCCCCGGCGTGAAGGGATTGTCGGAAAATATCCGCGTGAAAAGCATTGTGGGCCGCTTCCTCGAACATTCGCGCATCTTCTGCTTCGCGAACGGCGGAGACCTGCCGCACAGCGGGGCGAAAGTCTATATCGCCTCCGCCGACTGGATGGGCCGCAACCTCGACACGCGCGTCGAGGTCATGGTCGAAATCAAGAACCCGACCGTGCACGAACAGGTGCTCGACCAGATCATGATGGCGAACCTGCTCGACGACAGCCAGAGCTGGGAACTGCAGGAAGACGGCGCCTACAAGCGCATCAAGGCGAGCGGCAAGCTGATGTCGGCGCAGGACTTCTTCATGAAGTACCCGAGCTATTCGGGCCGCGGCACGGCGGAACACAACCCGCGCCTCGCCGAAGCGAAAAAATCCAAGCGCTACAACCCCCACACCGACCGCAAGCCGCGCCAGAAGGCGCAGGCGCAGAACAATCCTCCGCCCGAGGCGAAGGACAAGAGCGGGACTTAGAGCGAGCGTCGTTCAAATAAAAACGCCACCCCGATGAAAATCGGGGTCCAGTATATGAATTTTCTACCTCAATATTCAGCGGTAGAAGTTATATAAACTGGACCCCGATTTTCATCGGGGTGGTGCATACGCGTGAGCGCGGGATCGTCGTTATTCCTCGCGCGACCATATCTGCGGCAGGTTGTTGATGTCGATGGGGGTGGAGCCGTCGTCGTCTGTTTTGAAGGATTTCTTTTTCGGGGCAGAAGCCGGCTGATCGTTGGCCGCTGTTCCCGGCACGACCTGCGTATAGAAACGGCTGGTGGGCGGCTTCTTCGTCATTTGTGAGCGGCCTTACTCCGCGGCGTCGTTTGCGGGCGCTTCGCAGGCGTCAGAGGTTTCGCTCCATTCGCGCAGGACGCGTTTCAGGGTGACGGACCCGCTGCTGGCTTGCCAGCTGTTGCCATTTGCCGCGACGGGCAATTCGGTGGTCAGGTTCGTTTTCAATGCATTCTGTTTCATCGGTTTCCTCCCATGGGATTCCGAAGAATATAAATGATTTATTTACATAATGCAAGAGGAAATACAGGGAAACCTGTGGGGAAGAGCGGATAAGTTTTATTATTTTTCATATACTTATACATATTCCAACCTTGTGCCGATGGCGGGCATTCGGCATAGTCCTGCTCATGACAAGCAAGAAAAAACTCCTGAACGGGCAAGATCCCGTGCCTGCCCATGCGGGCGATGAATCGCGCGATATTTCTTTCGGCAGCGGCGCCGTGCAGATGGCGACATACCGCGGCGGACGGCCATACCAAGAGGATCGCTACCTCGTCGATACGCTGGACATCACCGCCCGCGAGGCGAAACTTTTCCTCGCCGATATCTTCAGCGCCGCCGCGAAGAAGACGGATTCAAACCGCGCGGGCTCGACCGGCACGGCGCTGGTGCTGACGGCGGATTTGCAGCTGAGCGCGGCCTATCTCGGCGACAGCCCCGTGGTCGTTTTCGTGCATGACCCGGCGACGGGCGATATTACCGCGCGCAAGCTGACCAAAGATCATCACGCTGCCATACCTGCCGAAAAGGCGCGCATCGAGCGCGCGGGCGGCACTGTCGCGGCCAACGGGCGCGTCGAGGGCAGCCTGATGCTGTCCCGCGCTTTCGGCGACGGCGGATACCTGGGCGTCTCGCGCAAGCCGGAATTTTCGGCCGCCGACCTGAAAAAGGAAATCGACGCGGGCAGGGACGTTTACCTCTGCCTGTCGTCTGACGGTCTTTATGAAACTCTGGACCCGGACGATTACATCGCGCCGCTGCAGGACGCCATCGCGCAGAAGAAAGACGGCAGCCTTGCCGAGATTTTTGCCGCCTATGCGCATGAAAACGGCAGCGGCGACAACATCACGGCGCTGGTGCTTAAAATTCCGCGCGACATGAAGGAAAACCTCTTCCTCGCCATCGCCGACGGCCACGGCGGCTCAAAGACCTCGACGCAGGTGATTGAGAGCTGGGAAGAAAGCCTTGCGAAGCGCAAGGCCTCGCCGAAACCCTAATTGACGGCTTTCCCCGTCGTCCATGCTTTGCGGATCGCCATGCCGCACCACGCGCTCTCCGCCCAGGACCGCGTGCCGAAAACCTGCCGGGCGACAAGGCCGTAGGCGGTCTTGTCGGCAGAAATCCACGGATAGAATCCCTGAAGTCCGGCGCTGCTGAAAGCGCCATCGCCATCCTTGTCGTCCTCAACCCAGTGGTTCAGGCTGTAATGCCAGTCGTAAGGGGTTGGCGTAAGCGCGACCTTGGCGGGGCAGGCTTTCTTTGAGGCGCAGACGGCATGGGTCCCCAGATATTCCTTCATGCGCAGCTGTCCAGACAATATTTTCCGCAGGAAACGCGCGTAATTGCCGGGCGTCGATTTCAGGCCGCTCGCCAGCTGAAGCGAATGGAAGGTGAAGTCGAGGTCGTCGCCAAGGTACTTTTTATATTCCGCGGCCATCGTCTTCTTCGTCTTATCGCCGAGGCCAAGCTCAACCGCGAGCCTTTCGTCGCCCTGGCTGCCATAGGAGAAAATGCCCACGTCAGCCGGATCCGGCTCATTCGCCTTTCCCTCCTCGGCGCAGGCCGCGATGTTGCGGGCGAACCAGCTGCAGGCCAGAAAGTCGCGCTCCGTATGCGCGTAGCCGCCCGTCATATTCAGCAGGTGAACCTGGTGCTCGTCCGGCGCCTTGCCCGCCATCTTCTCCAGCGCATAGGCGCCGAAAACGAGCTTGGAGGCGGAATAAATGCGGAGGCTGGTGTTCGCGCCGTAGGCGCTGCCGATACTGCCGCCGGCCAGCCTTCCCGTCTTGTCGCCGATCTCCCAGTAGAAATCGCCGATGGCGGCGCATTTCGCGTTATGCCGCGCGGTCTGTTCCGCGGCCTGCCGCCGCGCGGCGATATCGTCGGCCAGCGCGCAGGGACTGAGCGCCAGCAGAAGGAGGATCAGCGCAAGGCGCTTCATTTATTTTGCCGCAAGGCGCACCGCGCCATCCAGGCGGATGGTCTCGCCGTTGATCATCGCATTCTCGATTATATGCAGGGCGAGTTTCGCGAATTCCTCGGGCTTGCCGAGGCGCTTGGGGAAGAGGGTCGTGGCGACGAGGCTGTCCTGCACTTCCTTGGGCATGGAGAGCAGCATCGGCGTGCCGATAAGTCCGGGCGCGATGGTGACGACGCGGATGCCAAAGCGCGACAGTTCGCGCGCGGCGGGCAGCGTCATGCCGACGATGCCGCCCTTCGACGCGGCATAGGCCGCCTGGCCGATCTGGCCCTCATAGGCGGCGACGCTCGCGGTATTGATGATGATGCCGCGCTCGCCCGTATCATTAAGCGGCTCCAGCGTCGACATTTCCGCGGCCGCAAGGCGCAGCATGTTGAAGGAGCCAATCAGGTTCACGCCGATGACTTTCGAAAACAGCCCGAGGTCGTGAGGGCCTTCCTTGCCCACGACGCGCGCGGCGGGCGCCACGCCCGCGCAGTTCATCAGGATGCGCACGGGGCCGTGCGCTTTTTGCGCGGCTTCCATCGCGGCTTTGGCCGAAGCATCGCTCGACACGTCGCATTCAAGCCCGATGCCGCCGATTTCCTTCGCCACCGTTTCGACATTCGCCTTGTTGATGTCGAGCACGGCGACTTTCGCGCCGGCCTTCGCCAGATAACGCGCGGTTTCCGCGCCCATGCCCGAGCCGCCGCCCGTAACGATCGCCGCCAAGCCTTTAATGTCCATTTAAATCCGCTCCCTTTTCATGATGCGAGGATGACGCATCTTAGTCCCGCCCCGGCTGCAAACAACAGGGATTTTATTTCGCATAAGAATGGGTATGATTACTTGGTCGCGGCAACGCTGGTGGCCGGCGGGTCTATGAGGCCCGCCGTGGCGATGTCTTTCTCGAGGGCGGGGAATTTCGTGCGCACCTCCGCCTTCACCGCTTCTTCCATGGCCTTCAGTTCGGCGTCGCGCTGCTCCCGCGGCAGGGCGTAAACCGCCTTGAGCCGCGCATCGATGTCAGCGCCGACCTGGACAACGTCGGGAGACTGCCCGCGCTGCAACAGGCTGAGGCCCGTTGCGATATCCTGACGCTCGCCGATCGCCCCTGTCAGCAACAGGCCCATCAGGTCGCGCGCGAGGGGCACATCCGGAGACTGATACGCTTTCTCGGCCCATGTTGCGCCCTGTTCTTCGTCCTTCTGAACGCCTTCGCCGGCAAGGTAGGCATGCGCCATGGCCAGCGCTGCCAGCGGATATCCCTGATCCGCCGATTTTTTGAACCAGTCGAACGCCTGCGTCGCATTTGAGAAACCAAGGTCTCCCCTCGAGAAGAACAGCCCGAACCTGTATTGTTCCACCTTGTCGCCGCGCAGCGCCTTGATGTGCGCCTTTTCAAAAGCGATTGCCTGCTGCACCGCCGCGTCACGCTTTGACGGATTGGAAAAATCAGCGCGCAGGCGCGCGTGATAGGGCGAAATCATCGGGTAGGCCGCAAGCGCGACAGCGCCGCCAATGATCAGGGAAAATATAATGACGAAAAAACGCTTCATAACCCGTCCACAATTTTACGCGGCAACCGTTCCGTGCACTTATTCTATAACCCCTTCATAACCAAAGCAAATCACCGTGCGTTGACATAAGCACCCGGTATGTTAGTCTTTTGACGGGGATCATTTAACCGCAGGGGGCACCATGACTGATGGGGGCAAGAGAAAAGAGCTCAAGCTCGTCAAGGACGAAACGGCAAAATGGCGGCTCGAGGGCTACCAGCGGCTGGATGACGAGATCGTGTTCTACCGCCGTTACGTTCCGATCACCAAGGAACTCAATTCCATCCTTATCCAGGTCTATGATTTCAGCTCGTACCTGATGACCACTATTTTGGACGCGAAGGGCTACAATACCTCGACTACAGCTAGCGCCATGCAGGTACTGGCTTTTCGCGATATCGGCAACAAGCAGGCCATCAAGGATGCGCATCAGGCGCTGGTGGAGCTGGGCGGATCGCCGCCGCCGCTGGAGCAGGTGCTCGGCATCGCCTGACGGCGCTCCTGAACCATCAATAAATTCAGTCATTTGGCTTTAAGGAGGCGGTGCGCCTTTTGACGCGCCTGCGAATCTGTCGTATGCTTCAATTATGCTCATAATGAGTACAAATGGAGGTGATGGATGAAACTGAAGAAACTGGCTCCGATTTTCCTTCTTGCTGCCGCGGCGACGCTTGCCGGATGCAATCCGCCGGATGCCGCTCAGAACAACCAGCCGGCGCCTTCGCCGCCCGCCGCCACCCAGACCGCGCCCGCTCATAAAACCGGCTTCAGCTATGGCGTGCATGTCGGCCCTCATTACAACATGAGCACCGGCAAGATCGACATGATCAGCATCGGCCCCGGGATCGATTTTTAGCCAGTCAAGGTTTTAAGGAAAACGCGATTGCGGCTTGAACCGGAATCGCGTTTCCTGCGTTTTAAGGCGGAATGTGATAACATCCGTCATTCATCAAAAAGGCATTTGGCTCATGGCGCATTCTCTTGTGAAAATCCGGCCCGATGTTTCTGCGGCTGAAATGGCCAGTCTCCAGACCGGTAGATGGCTGAAAGACGTTCTCTTCTATTTGCCGAAAGCCGCCGGGAAGAAAGAGGGCAAGGCCAGATACGTGCACCAGCTGCGCGTGGCCGCCCGCCGGGCGGCGGCGGCCCTCGATCTTTACGCCGGTTTCATGCCGCAAAAACAAAAGGTAAAGCTTGAAAAAGAACTGAAGGAAATCCGCCGGGCGGCAGGCAAGGCGCGCGATCTCGATATGCTCATCGCGCTGCTGGAAAAGGAACGCACGGGCCAAGGCGCCGCCCAAATCCTGAAATTGGCGCGCCGCAGCCGCGACAAGGCGCAGAAAGAACTTGTGCGCATCAGGCGCCGGGCGGACGAGCATGATGTCGCAGGACTTGCCGGCAAGCTTGTGAAAGGCATCGGAACCGCAGACGGTAAGGATGCGCGTTTCGGGCCATGGTCGCGTGCGCAGCTGCGCCCCTCTGTGCGCGCCTTCTTCGACGCCGTTCCTGCGGCGGGCGCCGGCCTTGAGGAACTTCACGCCTTCCGCATCAGGTCGAAGCAGCTGCGCTACAAGATGGAAATGGTCCAGCGCGCCTTTCCATCCGCCTTCAAAAAAGACGTTTTGCCGCGCATCGAAAGCCTGCAGCAGCGTCTGGGCGATATCAACGACATCGCCTCCCGCCAGCGGCGCATGCGCAAATGGATTTCCCGCGGCGCCGGCAAGAGGCTGAGCGTTCACTTACGCGAGCGCATCGCGCTGGACGACACCCGCCTGGCGGCGGCACGCGCCGATTTTGCCGCATATTGTACGGCGAACTTTTTGCAGCAGCTGCACGAAAAGCTCGACGGCATGCTGGCGGGGCTGATTGTCGTTTCCTCGTCGCCCCGGCTGGCCGTCCGCGGCTGAATAATCCCTATTGACATCTATTTGTCATATAATTAGACTGCCCTCCTGCAGTTCAACAAGAGGTTCGTCATGGGCGGGGATGCAAAGTCAAAGAAGCCGCTGAAGCTGGTCCGGCGTTTCAACGAAATTTGCGGATCGGACGATACCGACCGGCAGTTCGGCTACCAGAAAATCGACGACACGACGGTGCTTGAACGCAAGGAGCTGCCGGTTTTTGCCTATGGCAGCACCGATGAGCATGTCGGCGCCGTGATGATTTCGGTCTACGATTTTAAAAGCTGCGAAGTCATGACCTATGTGCAGCAGGTCTACTTTGCGGATTCAAACGACAGTTACGAGCGCCCCCAGGTATTCCTGCGTCCTTTCAGCGAAATCGAAGGCAAGCAGGGCATCATCGACGCGCATGATGCGCTGACCCAGCTGCGCGGCAACCCACCGCCGCTCGACGAGATTTCGGGCCTAGAACCGAAGCTTGTTTCCCGCCTTGATAAAGCGATGTTCCCCGGAAAAACCTGATAACCCACTGATTATCTGGGGTATAAAGGGACGTAATTTCCTTGCCATAAAACGCAATTGACGTGCTTGGGTACCCCCGTTATAAGTTTTGCTCAGAAACAGCATATTTCCAGGCGAGGCTTTTCGTATGAAAAAGATCAAATCCCTTGTTGCCGCCTTTACGCTTGCGGCAGCCGGTGTGGTGACGATGGGCGCCACCAGCGCCCAGGCTCAGACCGTTCCCATCTGGGCGGGGCAGGGGCAGGTGTATAACCAGACGATTGTGCCCATGCGCGCATCGGTCAGCCAGGGGGCCATCGACGATCTGGCGTACAACATTGGCGTGCAGACAATCTATTACCGCAGCGGCGTGGGTTTTACGCAGGGCACGGCTTCGGACGGCGAGAATATCGGCCTCGAATTCCAGCTGAACGGCAGCAACGCGACAGTCGTCCGCGCCTATAACCTGGATGATCCGAATTCGGCCAGCCAGTTCCAGCGCGCGGTTGATAACGCCTACTACAACGAACAGCGCCTTGCCGATAACGAACTCCGCGCCAGGACGCGCATATATACCTACTATGAGCCGGAAACCTACATTATTTGCCCGCCGATCGTTCCCATCATCGGCTTTGGCTGGGTTATCGGCGGCTGGCATCCGGGATATGTGCCGGCTTATCACCGCTGGGGCGGCTTCTGGGATGACCACGGGCACCGCAACCATCATTACCGCGGCAACAATACGACCATCATCAACAATCAGACGACCATCATCAACGGACGCGGCAATCCAGGTCCCTGGAACGGCGGCTGGCGCCATGACAACCACCATAACGACGGGCAATGGCAGCGCGGCGGCGATCATAACCGCACCATTATTAACAATCCTCCACCGGTGTACACGCCCCCCGTGCGGCATGCAGAACCCCGCCATGTTGAACCCGTGGTGCAGCCGCGCCAGCGCGTTGCCGATGCGCAGCCGCGGGGTGGCCACCAGCAGTGGGGCCAGCAGCAGGCCGGCGGTCAGCAGGGTGACAGGCACCAGCAGGGCGACCGGCAGGGCGTCAGGCAGCATGACGGCGGCGGACGCGGCGGTCCTGGCGGCCACCGCCAAAGATAACAATCCGGCTTAAAAGGTGCTGCCTGCTTCCGGTTTGAACGCCGGAGCGTTTTGCGCTATCTTCATTCCGGCAACTTTTTAGTCCTCGTAGCTCAGCTGGATAGAGCATCAGTTTCCTAAACTGAGGGTCGCGTGTTCAAATCACGCCGAGGACGCCAAAGATATCAGTTACTTGCCGAAATACGCGCATTCTGGAAAAATCCCAAACCCTTGAAAAAACGCAGGAAATCTGCATATCTTATGGGTGCACTTGTTTCCAACCCGGTGCGGGAAATCATTCGCGTATGTCGCATATGGTACTGATGATTCTGGCTGCGGCGCTCTGGCTCGTAGGGGGGCTGGCGGTTGTGGCTTTCAGCCTCAAGCGGCGCAAGCTGCCGATGTCGCTCGCTTTCAAGCTGTCGAGCGAGCGCGAGCACATGAAAAATTTCGTCTGGTACGAATGGATCATGTTCACCGCCATCGCAGGCGCGTCTCTGATGCTGTTCTGGAACGCAATAGCCGAAGACACGGGGGCGGTCGGCGCGAACGGCTGCCCGATGGATACGCATATATGCGGTGACGGCACCTATGTCTCGCGCAGCGGCCCGCACTGCGCGTTCATGCCCTGCAGTAACAGCGCGGCAGGCGGCCTCGTCGCTCTCTATAACCAGAAGGATGAGCCGGATCAGCTTCCGCCAAAGGCGCAGCCCGCGCCGGGTGGCGATGCCAGCAAGGGCCCGCAGGATATCAAGGCGGCGGACGGCGGGGATACAGAGCCGGACATCGAGGCTGAGCCTGTCATTGACGCCAATACGCCCAAGGAGATCGACGTCGAAAACTGCGCCAAAGGGGATCGCGCCGGATATATGCAGAACGGGCATCCGGTCACTTTCGCCGTTTCCACGACCAAGAGCAATCTTTGCCTTATCAAGGTCGTCAGGGATACCGAGGAGGGCGGGGAAGCTTATAACTGCGAGTTCCGGACCAAAGGATTGCCTGAGCAGGGGTTCATCAAGTATTTCAAGGTAGAGACGTTCGATTCCATACGCGACAGGGCGTGCTCGCGGGATTACAGCGAGGTTCTCAACCTCTATCGCCGCGCTGCCGCCCGCGGCAACCCCAACGCGCAGTACAACATGGCGAAGTACTACGACCAGCGCCATGGCATCACGGAAGATTTTCCCGAGGCGGCGAAGTGGTACCGCAAGGCGGCGGACCAGGGGCATGTCGGCGCCGAATACAACCTCGGCCTCTTCTATAACCAGGGCCTGGGCGTCACCCAGAATTTTGCCGAAGCCGCCAAATGGTACCGCAAGGCCGCCGAGCAGGGCCTGGCCGAAGCGCAGTACAGCCTGGGCCTGCTGTACGACCGGGGGCTGGGCGTCAAACAGGATTACAAGGAAGCATCCGAGTGGTACCGCAAGGGCGCCGCGCAGGGCAATGCCGATGCGCAGGCGGCGCTGGGGGACCTTTATGCAACGGGTCACGGCGTCCAGCAGGCATATGAGGTCGCCTATTTTTGGTACATCGTGGCGGCTGCATCGAACAACAAGGACTACATAACGAAGCGCGACCAGATCATCCGCTTTGTCCCGCCCGGGAAGACCATGGAGGTCCAAAAGCGCGGTGCCGCATGGCGGCCGACGAAGAGTGCAGCGACGACATCCCTGTTGCCAAAGGTCACGGAAACCCCGCCGCCGGCGCCACCGCCGCCCCCGGCGCCCAAGCCACCGCCGCCGCCAGCCCCGCCGCCACCGCCACCGCCTGCGCCTGCGCCCGTTGTCGCACCGGTTCCGCCGGCGCCGGCGCCGCCACCGCCTCCCAAGCCTCTTCCCACGGATCTTCCGTCGCTTGAGGCGCTTGCCAACGAAGGCGACGCAGCGGCGCAATTCGCCCTGGCGTCGTATTACAGCAAGGGCAACCCGATTACGGATGACAATGACAGGGCGGCGAAGTGGTATCTGAAGGCGGCGGAGCAGGGCAATGCCAAGGCGGCATACGCCATCGGGCTCTTCTACGAACAGGGCCGGGGCGTCAAACAGGACGTCGCCGAAGCGGCAAAATGGTACCGCAAGGCCGCCGACCAGGGGGTTGCGGGCGCGCAGTACATGCTCGGACTGCTTTACCTCAACGGGAAAGGCATCAAGCAGGATGATGCGGAAGCGCTCAAGTACCTGAGCGAAGCCGCCGAAATGGGCATTCCTGACGCGCAATACCGGACGGGCATGCTCTATATGGCCGGGAAAGGCGTAGAGCAGAACTACCTGGAAGCTTTCGACTTCTTCAAGCGCGCGGCGGAGCAGGGTGACGACAACGCCCAGTATTCTTTGGCCACCATGCTGATGCAGGGCGCCGGCGAAGATATTCCGAAGAATATGCCGGAAGCGTTTTTCTGGCTTCTTCTGTCATCGACCTCGCAGAACAAGATGGAGAACATCAAGAGAATCTCCCTGCGCGACAAAGTGGAGAAGAAAATCGACCCGCATGTGGCATACGACCTGCGCAAGCGCGCCCAGACGTGGAAACCGACGCGTGAAGTCGTGAGATAATTCCTAGAATGAATAGACGAGCCCTGCAGACGCCGTCACGCGCGGCGCCAGCTGAAGGCCGTTGTACTCCTGGTGCAGGGGCGCCTGCACGAAGCCATAGACCTGCGTCCGTGGCGCGATCTTCAGCGTCAGGCCGGGGCTCGCGTAAACGACGGTGCTGCCGCTGTTCGGCGTATCGGCCTCCGCCCCCTTGTCGCGCCCTTCTATCTTCGCGTTCAGCTGGAATTGCGGCGTGACTTTCGGGAGGCCGAGGTATTGAATGCCGGCGTTGATGTGCACGGATGCGCCGGGACGGAAATGATCGCGCGGCGCGAGCGGCGTTTTCACAAGCGCCTGCGTGAAACGGTTAAAGTGCTTTCCGAGGTAGCCCAGATTGTAAACGCCGAAGATGACATCGGTTGTCCCCGTGCCTGCCTGGAGCCCGCGGTCCAGTGGCTCGCCCGCCTCCGTTCCGGACCTGAAGTCCTGGCCGAAAGAACCTGTCGGCAGCTTCACGCCGAACTGGATGCCGGTCATTCTGTCGCCAAAGCCATAGTACCTTCCGGTGATTTTGATATCGCCGAGAGCTTTCGTGTCCGACGACGATTCCGTCGTTTCCCCGGGGGGCACCGTCGTATGGTAGCGGTCGAGGAAGGGGGCCTCGAAGCGCAGGCCCCAGTCGCGCGCGTCGGTGTAATCGAGCCCGAGCGTGTACATCGAGGTACGCGTGACGCCCTGTATTTCCTCGGCGTTGGGCAGGGGCACGGCGCTTCTGGACACCGCATGGGCGCCGCGGCGCAGTTGCGTCTGGTTCAGGAAGTCGTAGCGCAGGTCCAGTTTCATGCCGGGGCGCGGCGTATAGCCCTGTGCGATCCATTCCGGGCTCAAAGTGCAGCCGCAGCTCGAGCAGGCGAAGACCGGCGACGATAGAGAGAGCAGGACGGCCAGCAGGCCGCTGTATATTATTTTTTTCAAGACACACCTGTCCGTAAGACTTCAGGCGGGGAAGTTACGACAGTTTGAAGAAAAGCGCAACGGCCCTACAGGCTGCCCTGGCCCGATTTGAGCGCGCCAGCGTCGTAGCGCCTCAGTTCCTCGATCATGTTCTTCAGGCTGTATTGCGGCGCGTAGCCCAGCACCTGCCGGGTCTCATCCATGTCGAGCACCTTGGGCATTTTTGCGGGATCTATGCCGTATTTTCGCAGCAGCTCCGCATCGTCGGGATAATACTTCCGGAAGGTGGAGCCGGGGCCGTTTTTATCCCAGTTGACGAGGTCATCTTTCGTGAATTCGTAGGCGCCATCCACGACGAAGGCGGGCGCCTTCGGAGAAAAGCCTTCGTTGTTCTTCATGTAATCGATGGCGCAAAGAACCGCGCGCACGACGTCCGTGATATGGACGGCGCCGCGCGCGTACCATGCCGCCCATTCGGCGAAATTCGTGTAGACAGCGGTGTTCCAGCTGGGGATGAAGGCGCGCGGGCGCAGGATGATGACGTCCATGTCATGCCGGTGGGCATGGGCGCGCGCCATTTCCTCGCCGATGATTTTCGAATGCCCGTAAACGCCGTAACGGTCGGAGATGCTGGTGGACGAGATGAAAATAAATTTCTTCACGCCCTCATGCGCCGCGGCGTCCAGCATGTTGAAGGTGCCCGTCACGTTGAGGTCATGGAAGTCGCCGGCCGTCTTGGTGCTTTTGTTTTCGTGGATGCCATGCCAGGCGGCGATATGGACGATGCAATCGGCGTTCTCGACCGCGGCGGTGACCGCGCCCAGGTTCAGGATGGACGCCGGAAAATAGGTTTTGACGCAGCCGTGCGGCGGCGCGAGATCGATAACAGAGGGCTCGTCGCCTTGTTTGTGCAGGGCTTCGGAGAGCAATACGCCCAGGTCTCCCGCTCCGCCCGTCAGCAATACGCGCATGGTTGTTTCCTTTCAGGAAATACATTATATATTTGGCCCTCTTCTTTGGCAAAGGGCGTATCATGCGGAAATTCGACGAATGGCAGGGAATTTTCGACAAAAAGGCGAAGGAACTCTACCCGGCGACCGACCCGTCGCACGATATCCTGCATATCCGCCGCGTCGTGAAATCCGCGCTGAAGCTGGCAAAAGAGGAGGGGGCGGAGCTGGATGTCGTCATGCCCGCCGCCTATTTCCACGATTTCGTGAATGTTCCCAAGGACGATCCGCGCCGCCACCAAGCCTCCACCTTGTCCGCCTCGGCGGCCGCGGAGTACCTGGCATCCGCGGGCTATCCGGCGCAATACCTCGACGGCATCCGCCATGCCATCGCGGCGCATAGTTTCAGCGCGGGGATACCGCCGGAAACCATCGAGGCGAAAGTGGTGCAGGACGCGGACCGGCTGGATGCGCTGGGCGCGGTGGGCATCGCGCGCTGTTTCTCGACCAGCGCGCTGTTGGGACGGCCCTATTATCACGAAGGCGATATGCTGGCCGAAGCCCGCACGCCCGACGACAAAAACTTCGCCATCGACCATTTCTTCGTCAAGCTGTTCAGGGTCGCCGAAATGCTGCAGACAAAATCAGCGCGCGAAGAAGGGCAGCGCCGCGTCGTATTTATGCGGGAATACCTGAAGCAGCTCCGGTCCGAGGCTTAAAGATTCGGATTCCGCGGCGGCGTGAAATTCACGGGCGTATTGGTGCCGGGGATTTTCGCGATGTATTTGTTTTCGTCCTCGTCCATCGGCTGGATATTCGCGTTGCGGAAGATATAGACGATTTCAGAGGCCAGCTGTTCCGCGCGTTCTTTCGTAGCGACGTGGGCGGTGTGCCAGTTCTTGGATAATTCGAATTCGAACAGCGGCGGATTGGCGTCGTCCTTGAACGGCGCGGTCAGCAGCTTCTTGAGCTCGCGCACCGTCATATGATTCTTGGCGTCGAAGTGATCGTCGAGATCGCCTTTGTCGGTGGACACGCCGAAATTCACGACCCAGGGGTTCTTCTTGTATTCTTCGGGTGTGTATTCGTCGGCGGCTTCCTGCTCAACGCTGAAAATCCAGTAGTAATTTTTTTTCGCGGCAGCAGCGTGGTGAATTTCCTTCAGCGGTTTCTTTGCCATGACGCCCTCTCTGGTTGGAACAGGTGTATTATGCATATCCATTCTGGCAATACAATGGGCAAAAAATACAGCTATTTCAGGAGATTAAAAACCCGCGCGCGGCGGTTTGTCCCATTTCGGGCGCGATGTTTCGGGCGCCATCGGCTGGTACAGGCCTTCGTCTTCCTTCATCGGGTCGAGCCCGGCATCCTGCAGGATATAGACGAGCTCGGAGGCGAGGCGTTCGGCGCGCGCTTTGGAATCAACGCGGGCGACATGCAGGTTCTTTGATTCTTCGCCCAGGTATTCCGGCTTGTCGGCGGCGAAGGCGTAATAAAGGTGGAGCAACCGGCGCACATCGGTCGAGGACAGAGGGCTTAACGCCTTCACATCGTCTTTCGAGCCGGAAATATAGAACATCACATCCCATTTGCCGGGCGCTTCTTCTTCCGGCGCGGGCTCCACGCTGAAAATACAATAGTAGGCGCTGCCGGCGACGGCCTGTTCGAAACCGGACCTCAGTCTTTTTTTCGGATGGTGCGGCATGGCGAACCGTCCTCTTCTGGAAATAACTATGAAAATTGGATGTGTGGATTATGCGTCAGTGATAACGCTCCTGCAAGTGGGGGGGGATAAAATTTTTAGTTAAGCAATTTCAGTTAGATGCCGTCATTTCCATGCCGTTTGACTCTTATATTCGCATTATGATAAATTTAGGTAAATCAAGACTATGGAGATTTTCTTGGGCGCGAGACCCCTGAACCCCGCACAGAAGCAGGCGCTGAATGAAGCCCTGAATCTCGCCATTCAGACAAAAGATACCGACATGATGGTCAATGCCGTGGATAGCGGCGCCGATCCGAATATCCTGCTGTTCAAAGGCATCCAGAATAAACAGCTCGGCTGGGTCCAGTCGGCTGTCGAACATGGCGCGGACGTGAATGCCACGATGAGCGGCGTTTCGTATGGACAGGTGATGCAGGCGTATAATCCCTATCCCGTCTTCTTCTGGCTGGCGCGCTACATGGACCCCGATATCGGGGATTACCTGTTGAGCAAGGGCGCCAAAATCGACGCCGTATCGCGCGATGGAGATACCGCGCTGATGGCGGCCGTGAAGATGCAGGATCAGACCGCCGTCAAGTACCTTGTCGGCCAGGGCGCCGATCCACTGATGATCTGTGCGGACAAGAAATTCCCGCTGAAGGAACTGGAGGACGATACGAACTGGTATGACTCTTCGAAGAAGATTCCGCTGATCAAGGCCATGATGGAAAACCTGAAAAAGGCGGGCAGCGCCGCGGAACCCGCCGCCGCGCCGGCGAATGACGCTAATGCCGCTGCATCGACGCAGCAGGATATCGAAGTCAACCGCCCGCTGGAGCTCAAGCGCAAGCCGCGGCAGGGGTTTGAACTATGACGCGCACGCCTGAACAGAAAAAAGCCCTCAACGACGTTCTTCAGCGCGGCGTCAATGATGGCGATGCTAACATGATGCGCCTCAGTCTTGAAAAGGGCGCTGACCCGGATCTTTTTATAACCGCGAGCAATGAGCGCGGCAGTTTTGGCAGGCTTGACGCAAACCTGCTCTCTCTTGCCCTCAGGCAGGGGGCGGATGCGAACCTGATGCTCTTCGCCGCCATCAAAAGCGCGGCGCTGCCGATTGTAAAAATCGCGGTAGAGCAGGGGAGCGCGGACGTCAACTGCACGCATGCCGTGCCGGGCAGGACCGATACAAAGACTATCGGCGATTGGGCCTATGAGAACTTCAACACGTCCGTATCGGATTACCTCTTTTCCAGGGGCATGAACGTCGATATGAAAGGCGGCAAAGGCATGACGCCTTTGCTTCGCGCGGTGAACGATGCTGATTACAGCAAGGTCATGCACTATCTTGGCCACGGCGCAAATCCGTTTATCGGGGACGACCGCGGCAACTTCCCCCTGCAGACCCTTGAAAAGGGCAGTTACAGCTATGGCAGCACTTTCGGCGAGAAAAAGAACGAGATTCTCCGCGCCATGCTGAAGAATGTCCCGGATGAAACGCCTGCGACGCCAGCCGCTGCAACGCCCGCCGATGCCTTCAATACCGTCGCCATCGGGGAAGACATCGAGATCAACCGCCCGCTGGAGCTCAAAAAGGCTCCCGCGCCGCCCGCAGACCCGCCCCGCAAGGGCTTTCAGCTCTGACCAGGCCCGGATTTCAGGCGATTATGGCGCCTCTCCTGCGCGCCGGGCTTGATTGAAATTCCGTTTACTCCTATATACTTGGCTATGGTTGTCCCTTTTTTGGAGCTGCGTTGATGAAAGGCTTTCTGAAATTCCTGATACTGGCAGTCGCGGGTTTTGCCCTGGGCGCGGGCGCGGCCTGGCTGCAGCAGCCCCATAGCGTGACGCCGCCGCCCTTCCCCAGCGAAAAAATAGCGAAGCCTTCCCCTGTAGCTGAGGATGCAAAACCGGAATCAAAACCGGAGGCAACGCCGGAAGCCGCACCTGAAGAAGAAGCCGCCGCGCCCGAAGAGGCCATCGAAGCTCCTGTGAAGGAAGCAAGCAGCGAACTGACTGCGCCGGCGGAAGAAGCGGGAAGTCTGACATCAAAGGAACCGGACAGCGCGCCCGGTGCGCCGCCGCCGAAGGAAGCTCCCCCCGAAATCGCCGGCAATATTGCCGCCGCAAAGGGCGAGCCGCCGCCCGTGGGCGCGAACATCGGCGGCGCGTTTTCGATGACAGATCATGACGGCAAGGCTGTCACGGAGAAGTCATGGCCCGGCAAATATCTGCTCGTTTTCTTCGGTTTCACCAATTGCCCCGATGTCTGTCCGGTGACGCTGGACAAGCTGACCTCGGCGCTCAATCAGCTGGGCGATGACGCGTCGAAAGTGCAGACGCTCTTTATCTCCGTCGACCCGGGCCGCGACCGGGCCCCGGTGCTTAAGGAGTATGTGGGGCATTTCCACAAATCCATCCTGGGCCTGACGGGCACGCCCGAACAGGTCAAGGCGACGCAGGACGCATACAAGATATACGCCTCCCGCCATGACGACGCCAATGGCCACGACTATACCTTCGACCACTCCGCTTTCGTCTATTTCATGACGCCGGAGGGCAAGATGGCGGAAGTGATCCGGAGCGGCGACAAGGCCGGCGATATCGCCGACAAGCTGAAACCCTATCTGGCAGCTGCCCCGCCTGAGGGCGACAAGCCGTAACGGCTAAGCTTTGAGGGCAGAACCTCCGGTAATACGGAAAACAGCGTATTCAGGCCTGTTAAGTACCCCAGATTCAGTTGCATAGAATCTGCGAGTCATGCTAAATCCGGCACCGGGAATGGACTTTATAAATATGCGCCCCATATCGGGGGCCGAGGCAAAAAGCTAAAGGGGGATAATTTGGCTTCCCAGGCAGGAAACCAGGATATAGCAAGACGCTACGCCACCGCGTTCTTCGAGCTGGCGCAGGAGCAGTCTCAGGTCGACCAGGTCGCGAAAGACCTTCAGTCCGTCCAGTTGATACTCGAGGACGGCGGTTTTGCGTCGTTCATCGGCAACACGACGTTGCGCCGCTCCGTCCAGGCGGAAGCGATGGTCGCGATTTCAAAGCAGCTCAAGTTTTCCCCGCTGACCGAAAAATTCCTGGGCACGCTGGCGGACAAGCGCCGCCTGCAGGAGCTGGGGGGGATTGTCGCCGCCCTGCAAAACCTCATCTCCGGTTACCGCGGCGAAATCACGGCGCGGGTGACGGCGGCGCAGGCCCTCGATCAGGACCAGATCGGCGAAATCGCCGCGAAGCTGAAAGCGGCGCTCGGCAAGAACGTCCAGGTCAATCTCGACGTCGATCCTTCGATCATGGGCGGGCTCGTCATCCGGGTCGGCTCGCGCATCATCGACTCTTCGGTGCGCACCAAGCTCGAGCGCATGCACCGCGCTCTAAAAAAAACAGATGAATTATCAGATAAAGCCAAAATGAAAGAGGTAGCTTAAACCATGGAAATCCGTGCAGCAGAAATTTCCTCCATCCTGAAGAACCAGATCGCCAAGTTCGGCGCCGAGGCGGATGTCGCCGAAGTGGGCCAGGTGGTGTCGGTCGGCGACGGCGTCGCGCGCGTCTACGGCCTCGACAAGGTGAAGATGGGCGAACTCGTCGAGTTCTCGAACGGCATCAAAGGCATGGCGCTCAACCTCGAAAACGACAACGTCGGCGTGGTTATCTTCGGTGAGGATCGCGACATCAAGGAAGGCGACACCGTCCGCCAGACCGGCCAGATCGTCTCCGTTCCCGTCGGCAAGGAGCTGCTCGGCCGCGTTGTCGACGCGCTCGGCAACCCCATCGACGGCAAGGGCCCCATCAAGGCCAAGCAGTCCAGCCGCGTGGACGTGAAAGCCCCCGGCATCATCGCCCGTAAATCCGTGCACGAACCGATGGCGACCGGCCTCAAGGCCCTCGACGCCCTCGTGCCGATCGGCCGCGGACAGCGCGAACTCATCATCGGCGACCGCCAGACCGGCAAGACCGCCATCGCGATCGACACGATCCTGAACCAGAAAGAAATCAACAAGTCCGGCGACGAGAAGAAAAAGCTCTATTGCGTCTACGTCGCCGTCGGCCAGAAGCGCTCGACCGTCGCCCAGCTTGTCAAGACGCTGGAAGACAACGGCGCGATGGAATATTCCATCGTCGTGGCCGCGACCGCATCCGAGCCGGCGCCGCTGCAATACCTCGCGCCCTACACGGGCTGCACGATGGGTGAATTCTTCCGCGACAACGGCATGCATGCGCTGATCGTTTACGACGATCTTTCCAAGCAGGCTGTCGCCTACCGCCAGATGTCGCTGCTGCTGCGTCGCCCGCCCGGCCGCGAAGCTTATCCCGGCGACGTGTTCTATCTCCACTCGCGCCTGCTCGAGCGCGCCGCGAAGCTCTCCGACGACAAGGGCGCAGGCAGCCTGACAGCGCTGCCCGTCATCGAAACGCAGGCCGGCGACGTGTCCGCCTACATCCCGACGAACGTGATCTCGATCACCGACGGCCAGATCTTCCTGGAAACCTCGCTGTTCTTTAAGGGCGTCCGTCCCGCGATCTCGGTCGGTCTTTCGGTCTCCCGCGTCGGTTCCGCCGCGCAGACGAAGGCGATGAAACAGGTCGCGGGCTCGATCAAGCTCGAGCTCGCCCAGTTCCGCGAAATGGAAGCCTTCGCGCAGTTCGCGTCCGACCTCGACGCCACCACGAAGCAGCTGCTGGCGCGCGGCGCGCGCCTGACCGAGCTGCTCAAGCAGGGCCAGTACAGCCCCCTGTCGATGGAAGAGCAGGTCGTCGTAATCTTTGCGGGCGTGAACGGCTTTCTTGACGGAATTGACGTCAGGCAGGTCGGCCTTTTCGAAACGCAACTCCTGGCCGCCATCCACGGCTCCGGCGCTGCGCTGCTGAAAACCATCCGCGACGAGCAAAAAATTTCCGACGAGACGAAAGCCGCGCTGAAGGATTTCCTGCAGAAGTTCGCGCAGGAATTCGCCGCGACCCACGTCAAGAAAGCCGCTTAAGGAAAGGTCCATCCCAAGATGCCGAGCCTGAAGGAGTTCAGAAACCGCATCGCGAGCGTGAAGTCCACGCGCAAGATCACGTCGGCCATGAAAATGGTCGCCGCGAGCAAGCTCAAGCGCGCGCAGACGGCAGCGGAAGCAAGCGGTCCCTATGCGGAGCGCATGGCCAGGATGCTCTCCCGCGTCGTCGCCAACACGAACATCACGCCCAACTCGCCCATCCTTATCGCGGGCACGGGCAAGCAGGACGTGCATCTTCTGGTCGTGGTGACGTCGGACCGCGGGTTGTGCGGCGGCTTCAACGCCTTCATCAACCGCCTCGCCCGCCAGAAAATCAAGGAACTGACGGAACAAGGCAAGACGGTGAAGCTGCTGTGCGTCGGCCGCAAGGGCCGCGACGTCCTGCGCCGCGAGCATGGCGAGAAGATCATCCACTCCTTCGAGGGGATGGGCCGCAAGCGCCTGTCCTTCGCCGAGGCGCTGGAGGTTTCGCAATACCTGATTTCCCTGGCCGAGCGCCGCGAATTCGACGTCTGCACGATTCTCTACAACCGCTTCAAGTCGGTCCTGAGGCAGGATCCGACGGCCCAGCAACTGATCCCTTTCGCGGCCGAAGAGAAGCCGGAGAAGGCGGGGCAGGAAACGGGCGTGAAGGACGTTTACGAGTTCGAGCCTGAAGAAGCGGAAATCCTCAAAAGCCTGCTGCCGCGCAACCTGTCGGTGCAGGTCTTCCGCGCGATGCTCGACAGCGCGGCGGGCGAACAGGCCGCGCGCATGACGGCGATGGAAAACGCGACCAAGAACGCCGGCGAGATGATCGCCAAGCTTACGCTGCGCTACAACCGCGCGCGTCAGGCCTACATCACGAAAGAGCTTATCGAAATCATCTCCGGCGCGGAGGCCGTGTAGGACGCCATGGGATACGTCGAAAACAATCTGATGCAGGACGAGACGGTGGTGCACACCGGCCACGTGCACGGGTTTTCGCTCGTTCCCGGATTGCTGACCCTCGGCATCGGTTCCTTTCTGGCCAGCTATCCCATCATGCATCCGGAGGATGTGCCGCAGGCCGCCAAGATGTTCTGCATCCTTCTCGGCGTGATGTTTGTGCTGTCGGGGCTCTATTCTGCCGTGTCGGCGATCATACAGAAGCTGACCACTGAACTCGCGCTGACCACCAAGCGCGTTATCGCGAAATCGGGCCTTATCGTGCGGGAGCTGATTGAGCTGAATTACAACCGCGTGGAAAGCTTTACCGTCGACCAGTCCATTCTCGGCATGGTTTTCGGCTATGGCACTTTTTACATTCATGGCGTGGGCGGCAGCAAGGCGGGCATCGGCTGCATCGCGGCGCCGATGGACTTTCGTAAACATGCACTCGAAATGCTCGACAAAACGGCGCGCCAGCAGGACGGCAAGTCGTAACAACAACGAATTTCGGCCCGCGAAGGACGCGGGACAGATGAAAGGCTTAAGGAGAAAAGAAAATGGTTAAACTGGCCGCAAAAAATGACAGCAACCTCGGCAAGGTCACGCAGGTGATGGGCGCCGTCGTCGACGTGCAGTTCGACAACGCGCTTCCCCCCATCCTGGGCGCATTGACGCTCGTCAACGATGGCAAGACCGTCGTTCTCGAGGTCGCGCAGCACCTGGGTGAAAACACGGTGCGCACCGTCGCCATGGACTCGACCGAGGGCCTTGTTCGCGGCCAGGTCGTGACGGATACCGGCCAGGCCATCATGGTCCCGGTCGGCGCGGAGACGCTGGGCCGCATCATGAACGTCGTCGGCGAGCCGATCGACGAACGCGGCCCCATCGGCGCGAAGACCTTCTACCCCATTCACCGCAAGGCCCCCGAATTCGTCGACCAGTCGACGGAAACCCAGATCCTTGTCACCGGCATCAAGGTCATCGACCTGCTGGCGCCCTACGCCAAGGGCGGCAAGATCGGCCTCTTCGGCGGCGCCGGCGTCGGCAAGACCGTGACCATCATGGAGCTCATCAACAACGTCGCCATGAACCACGGCGGCGTCTCCGTCTTCGCGGGCGTGGGCGAGCGTACGCGCGAAGGAAACGACCTTTACCACGAAATGATCGAAGGCGGCGTCATCAAGCTGGGCGAAGCGGGCTCCAAAGTGGCGCTCGTCTACGGCCAGATGAACGAACCCCCCGGCGCGCGCGCGCGCGTGGGCCTCACGGGACTCACCGTCGCCGAATACTTCCGCGACCAGGAAGGCCAGGACGTGTTGTTCTTCGTCGACAACATCTTCCGCTTCACGCAGGCGGGCGCCGAGGTGTCGGCGCTTTTAGGACGCATCCCCTCCGCCGTGGGTTACCAGCCGACGCTGGCCACCGACATGGGCGCCCTGCAGGAACGCATCACCTCGACCAACAAGGGCTCGATTACCTCCGTCCAGGCCATTTACGTTCCGGCCGACGACCTGACCGACCCGGCTCCCGCAACCTCGTTCTCGCATCTTGACGCCACGACGGTTCTGAGCCGCCAGATCGCGGAACTCGGCATCTATCCGGCCGTCGATCCGCTGGATTCGACCTCCCGCATCCTCGACCCCCGTGTCGTCGGCGAAGAGCACTATGGCGTCGCCCGCTCGGTGCAGGAGATCCTGCAGAAATACAAAGGCCTGCAGGACATCATCGCGATCCTCGGCATGGACGAACTGTCCGAAGAAGACAAGCTCGTCGTCGCCCGCGCGCGCAAGATCCAGCGCTTCCTCTCGCAGCCGTTCCATGTAGCTGAAGTCTTCACGGGAACGCCCGGCGTGTTCGTGCAGCTCGAAGATACGATCAAGAGCTTCAAGGGCATCGTCAAGGGCGACTACGACCATCTTCCCGAAGCCGCTTTCTACATGGTGGGCACCATCGAGGAGGCTGTCGAGAAAGCCAAGAAACTGGCGAAGGCAGCGGCATAAGGACTTAAGGAGTAACGGCAATGGCAGACGCACCCGTCAACGCGACGTTCCAGTTCGAACTCGTGTCGCCCGAAAAGATCCTCGTCTCGGAAGAGGTGAAGATGGTCGTGGTGCCGGGCGAGGAGGGCGATTTCGGCGTCCTCGCGCAGCATGCGCCGCTCCTGTCCTCCATTCGTCCCGGCGTCGTTTCGGTGACCGGCCTGACCGGCGAGGTGCGCCGTATCTTCGTCGCGGGCGGTTTCGCCGATGTCAGCCCGTCTTTGCTGTCGGTGCTGGCGGAGGAAGCCGTCAACGTGGATGAGATCGACAAGGGCCAGCTTGAGCAGGACCTGAAGAACCTCGAAGACGACCTCGGCTTCGCGAAGGACGACCCTGCAAAGGCGTCATTGCTGCAAAGCCAGATCGAGACGACGAAGGCTAAAATCAAGGCAGCGGCCTGATTACTTTTACGGCTTCGGAATGAATCTCAGCGGCCGCATAGGTTGGATGGGCTTCTGAACGGTGACCATTTCCTCAATTCTTGCGGCTTCCTGCTGTTTCACCTGATCCGCCAGATCGTTGACGATCACGGCGTCGTTCATGTCGAAAGGATGCGGCAGGCGCCGGTCTATCCCTGGATCGGAGGCGAAAAGTTCCGCCACGGACTGCTTCGAGCCGCAGATGACGAGAATGCAGCCGCCTTCCGAGGCGGTGCGGACAAGCAGGGACTCGAATGTCTCGCGCCGCGCGTTGTGCTCAAGGCCATGGACGATCAGCATGCCTTTCTTCGCATCCTTGAAGAACTGCTGCACCATCGCATCCGACATAGGCTGGTCGCAGTTCATTTCCACCGGCACATTTCTGAGAACGCCCTGCTGGATCAATTCGCGCGCGTATTCCTTCGCCTGTTCGAGCATCTCTTCGTTGTTGTCGCCGGTGATGACCTGGTGAAGCGCCGGCATCGGGGCGCTGAGTCGCGCTTCCTTGCGCCGGCGCATAAGCTCCAGCTCCGACATTTTTTCCCGCAATGGCTTGACCAGCGTCATAAAGATTCCTGTTTTGGTCTTCAACCGAAAGGACATAATGACTCATTATTTACGGAAAATCAAGTTTAAATAAATACCTGATTTGACGTGAATTATGTGTGCGGCCGTGCGTCGGCTATCCGGCGGGGCTGTTTGACGGACCCTTTCGACAGGCTTATGTTGTTACTGCATTTCCGACGAAGGAGAAAAGCCATGTCCCGTGCCGCCGCGCAAAAAACGGATGCTGTATCGTCCCTGAAACTCAAGGACGCCAAGCTTTTCCGCCAGCAGGCCTATGTCGGCGGCGAATGGATTGACGCGGACGGCGGCAAGACTATCGAAGTCAACAACCCCGCCACGGACGATATTATCGGCACGGTGCCGAACCTTGGCGCCGCCGAAACGAAACGCGCCATCGAAGCGGCGCACAAGGCCTGGGACGGCTGGCGCTCCATGCTGGCGGCCGACCGCGCGAAAATCCTGAAGAAATGGGCGGACCTGCAGACGGAGCATCTTGATGACCTTTGCAAAATCCTGACCACAGAACAGGGCAAGCCTCTTGCGCAGGCGAAGGCCGAAATCATGAGCGGCATCGCTTACGTCGAGTGGATGGCGGAAGAGGGGCGTCGCGTCTATGGCGACGTCATTCCCACGCATAACAAGACGCACCGGCTGATCACCATCAAGCAGCCGGTCGGCGTCTGCGTGATGATCACGCCGTGGAATTTCCCGTCGTCGATGATCACACGCAAGTCGGGGCCTGCGCTGGCTGCGGGCTGCACCGTCGTCATCAAGCCCTCCGAAATCACGCCGTTCTCGGCGCTGGCGCTGGCCGAACTGGCGGAGCGCGCGGGGATTCCCAAAGGCGTGCTGAATATCGTGACGGGCGATGCCCAGCCCATCGGCAAGGAAATGACCGAAAGTCCGCTTGTGCGCAAGCTCAGTTTTACTGGGTCGACGGCCGTGGGCAAGATGCTGATGTCGCAATGCGCGCCGACGGTCAAGAAAATCTCGCTGGAGCTCGGCGGCAATGCGCCCTTCATCGTGTTCGACGATGCGAACCTCGACGAGGCCGTCACCGGCGCGATCATGTCCAAATACCGCAACAGCGGCCAGACCTGCATCTGCGCGAACCGTATCTTTGTACAGGACGGCATCTACGAAAAATTCGCCGAGAAATTTACGGCGGCGGTGAAGGCCATGAAGGTCGGCAACGGCCTCGAGGACGGCGTTGAGCTGGGCCCCATGATCAATGCCAAGGGCATGGAAAAGGTCGAGCAGCATATCGCCGATGCGACGGCCAAGGGCGGAAAGATCATGACCGGCGGCAAGCGCCACAAGCTGGGCGCGTCGTTCTTCGAGCCGACCGTCGTCACCGGCGCCACGACCGCCATGAAGTTTTTTAAGGAAGAGACTTTCGGCCCGCTCGCTCCGCTGTTCCGTTTCAAGACGGATGAAGAAGCCATCAAGCTGGCGAATGATACCGAATACGGCCTTGCTGCTTATATGTATTCAACCAACATCAGCCGCATCTGGCGCGTGTCCGAAGCGCTTGAATACGGCATGGTCGGCGTGAACAGCGTGGCAGTCGTCGCGGCGCAGGCGCCGTTTGGCGGCTGGAAGCAGTCCGGCATCGGCACCGAAGGCTCCAAATACGGCATCGAGGATTACCTCGAAATCAAGCTGATGAGCCTGGGCGGAATCTAGGCTATTCCTTCACGGGGTCCATCGAATAGCCGTGCTTTTTCGCATGCGGCTCCAGAATGCCCATGACCGGCTGCAGGTGCTTCCGGTAGCGTTGCCAGCGGCCGCTGGCGCGGGTATAGATTTTTTCCGTGACCTGGTGATAGCTGGGGGTGTTGATGTTCCGCTCCTTCGCGGTCCTGTCGTATTCCAGCACGGCATCGTCCCATTCCACGCCGAGGAATTCCAGCAGCGATGCAACGGCGGGGCGGAAATCGGCGACGACATCTTCGTAGCGTATTGAATGCGCCTTTAGGGGCAGCAGCTGCGTGTAAAGATCCCACAGGCTGAAGACCTCGTCATAGAGGCGCGCGCTGCTGTTGATGTCGAGGAAGGGCATCATCGCCGGGTTCAGCCGGAACTGCTGCATGAAGCAGCTGAGGACGGAATCGCAGGGGTGGCGCAGGGCCAGGATGAATTTCGCGCCAGGGAAGACGCGGTGGATAAATGCCGCATGGCGGATGTTCAGCGGCAGCTTGTCGATAAATATCCGGCCGTCTTCCGCCTTTGCTTCTGTGCCGTGACCTTTGAAGAAAATCTCGCGCAGTTCAGCGATGTCTCCATCATGGAGGTCCGCAATGCAGGCGGGATAGCAGGGGTTGTTCAATACCCAGTCGGGCACGCCGCCGCGCGTCTGTGAACCGGAAGGCTGTTTGCCGCCAAATTTGCGCACGAGGTGCATCGTCAGCTGGTTCATGACCGGCTCTTCCTCGGCAACGAAGATGCGCGGATGGCTCGACAATATCTGGTCGAGCAGCGTCGTGCCGGAACGCGGGAAGCCGACAAGGAAAACGGGCGCGGGGCCGTTTGCGGCTTTCGGGGCAGAGGTGATGCTCTTTGCAATCGCCGGCGTAAATTCCTGCCGGATGCGGGCGATGGTGTTGATGTACTGGTCCTTATCCAGCTTCGCTGCTTCCGGGCTCTGCGCCTGCGCGGATTTCGCGCGGGAGAAACAGGCGAAGGCTTTGTCGGCATCGCCCGCGCGCTCGTAAGCCTGCCCCAGTTCGAACTGCAGCGGAATGTAATGGAGGGAATTCTCCGCCAGCGTGCCAAGGCTTTCCAGCCGCGCAACGGCTTCTTCGGTCTTTCCCTGCCGGCGCAGCAGCCGCCCCTCGATAATCGCCGCCGCGGTGGAATTGGGAAAGCGCGCCTTAATGTCTTTCAGCGTTTCGGCAGCGTCATCGAGCTTGTTCATCGTTTCCTGCAGCTCCACGATGGGCAGCCATGCCTTTTCGTTGAAGGGAGCCTGCGACATGATGCGCTTCAGGCAGGCGACGGCATCCTCGTATTTGCCGATGCTGCGGAGGAAATCGGCCAGCGCATGCCAGCCGCCGATGTTGCCGGGCGCAAGGCGCAGCGCCTCGCGATAGGCTTTTTCCGCGCGGTCATTCTGCCTGAGGTCGCGCATCAGGTTGCCGAGGTTGCCGTAGCCGCCCGGCCACGACGGGTTGGAGCGGATGGCCTGCAGGAAGAATTCTTCCGCCAGCTTCAGGTCGCCGCGCTGATGGTGCAGGAGGCCCAGGTTGTTCGCGATTTCGTGGTGGCCGGGTTTCACGGCCAGCGCGCGTTCCAGCACCGGCGCGGCATCGTCAAGGCGCGCCTCGCTCAGCAAAAAGACGCCATAGCTGTTCAGGAAGAAAGGGTCGGCGGGAGCCAGCTGGGTGGCCTTCACGAAATATTCTTCCGCTTTCGCCGGGTCGCCGCTGCGTCCGTAGGCCCGGGCGAGTTCGTTGCAGATGTCCGGGGCGGGCCCATGCTCCAGCGCTTTCTCCAGCAGCGCGATGGCTTCCGGCAGCTTGCCTGAGGTGAGCGCCTGCATGGCTTGACGCCGCAGTTGGTCGCCGGGGGATGGCTGGGCAAAGACCTGTGACATGAACGCTCCTTATGCGCTTGTTATGGGGGAATTTAAGGGGTCTCAGGCCCTTAATCAATGGTGTTGCATGGTTTCAGCATGCATAAGAGCCCGGCTGTTACACCGGGCTCTTCGCATCGTAAACACTTATCGTCGTTCTTGGGTGTGTGTAAGTGAAGTTCCAATAAGTGTCGGGGGATATGTTTACAAGCCGCCGCGGGCCGCCCTGACGGCCGATTCAACGGGGTTGAAGTCGCTTAAATAGCCGCGGTTGGTCTTCTGGCGCACGGGTTCGCCCGAGACGTTGACGGGGTCGTAAAGCACCGCGTCCTTGAAGATAAAGGTCATCGTGTACTGATAGCCGTTCTTCTCGACCTGGGTATGCGTCAGACCGAAACGGCGGTTCGAATGGACGTTCTGGCACGTCACCGCGCGGCCTTCGAGGGTATTGAGAAAGCCCTGGGCCTCGGCGCGCTGCTCGAAAGTGATGTTCAGGGTCGCCTGCCCGTAGAGCGCCTTGTTGATCTCTTCCTTGTTCAGGCGGCGCAGCGTCGCATCGTCCTTGAGGCCGAAGGCGCTGTAGACTTCGGCTTTCGGCGTTCCCACGGGAATGGTGGCGGCCTTGGTCTGCGCGGCCTGGAAATCCATGCAGAACTGGCTGTTCTGCTGGTCGTCGCCGCTTAAGGGGGAATTCGTGCCGGAAGCCACCGGCAGGGAAGAGCAGCCGGTCATGCCGAGCAGGGCTGTAGCTGCCGCCACGGATGCAAAAGTCTTTGTCAGGTACGAAGCTTGGTTGGCCATTGTGCGAGCCTCTTTGTCTTTCTTAAATTGCCGAATTATGGAAGGGTTATATCACCGTTGAAAAAGTCGTCAAGTGGTTTAGTTTTTCATAAGCCGTAAACATTTTCGCCCCCAGCTTATTTTTTCGGAAAATCATGACTTTGACGCGGGAGCCTGCCTCATAATTTATTTCACCTCAAGGGCGTTAAAAAAGGTTAAAATGGTCACTGGGACACTGGGGTTATAAATGGAGTCGGAACGCGGCGTTACGCCGGAGACCGGCGGAAAAGATACAGATACGTCTGCCGCCAGCCCGCGCCTTGGCATGGGCGCGCGGGCGGATCTCGGCCATTATTCGATGTCTGCGACCAGCTCCGCCGACGGGCGCGTGATGATCGGGCAGGATATCGAGATTTTTCCCGGCAAGCCGCGGCCGGATCTCGCCAGTTTTGACACCACCGCCTATGAAGCGGAGGACCGCCGCCAGACCGGCGGCCAGCTCGCCTTGCTCTGCCGCAACAGCCGCGTGCCGCGCGTAACGGCCATCGGCTCCTACAAGAATATCCGCAATCCGCATCTGCTGCGCCTTGTCGAGGCGGGCATCGTCGACTGGAAGCCGGAAGGGCGCCAGCGGCTGTGTCTTGTCTTCGATATGCCGACGGGTAAAAAACTTCTGCCCAGCCGCGACGCCAAGCCGCTGCACATCACCGAGGACCGCATCGTCGAGGCGTTGATCATACCGGTGCTCTCCGTGCTGACGGATTTGCGGCATGTCAGCCTCGTTCACGGCGGCATCACGCTGGAAAACATGTTCCTGACCGGCGCGGAAAAGGCGGAAAGCGTCGTCGTCGGCGAGTGCCTGTCCACGTCGGCGTCTTACCGCCTTCATCCTATTTATGAAACGGCGGAGCGCGGCATGGCGAACGCCGCCGGCAAGGGGCCCGGCACTATCAAGGACGATCTTTACGCGCTTGGGATGTGCGTCGCGATGATCGCGCGCCGGCAGAATCTTATGGAGGGGCGCACGGTCCAGCAGATGATCATGGAGAAGATCGAAAGCGGATCCTACGTGCTGGCATCCGGCGGCGAGCGCCTGCCGGGCGGCATCTCCGACTTCCTGCGCGGCGTTCTCAACGACGACGAAC
>SCTB01000122.1 GCA_004297545.1 Alphaproteobacteria bacterium | reverse complement strand
GGCGGTCGTGGGCTATATCGTGGCCGGCATCGTGCTGGGGCCCACGGGGTTCAAGCTCGTTTCCAATACCGACACCGTGCAGCTGCTGGCGGAACTGGGCGTTATCATGCTGTTGTTCCTGACCGGCATGGAGCTTTCGCTGCGCAGCTTCAAAAGCATCTATAAAACGGCGCTCGGCGCCACATTCCTGCAGATCGTCATCGCGCTCGCCGTTTTCTGGGGGCTGGGGTATTATCTCAACTGGACAGTGCAGCGCGTTATCGTATTCGCCTTTGCGACCGCGCTTTCCAGCACGGCCGTCGCCATCAAGATACTCGAGGAAACCGACGACCTGCGCACGCCCGTGGGCCGCACCACGGTTTCGGTGCTCGTCGCGCAGGACCTTGCCGTCATCCCCATGCTGCTGATCATCGGGGCCTTCGGGGACAAGGGCGTGACCGGCGCCGCCAGCGTCATCGTGGGCTTAAAGCTTATCCTGTCGGTCGGCCTGCTGGGCGGCATCTGCTGGTTCCTGTCGAAGCGCGACCGCATCGTCCTGCCGCTCTCCAACTGGATATCGTCACGGCCCGAAATCATTCCGCTTGCGGCGACGGCGTTTTGCTTCACCTGGGCCACGCTGTCGGGCATCATCGGCCTTTCCACCGCCTACGGCGCATTCCTGGCGGGGCTTATCATCGGCAACTCGAACGTGCGCGCCATACTGCATACGGCGGCAGAACCCATCCAGACCATCCTGCTGATGGTATTCTTCCTGTCCATCGGGTTGCTGATCGACCTGCATTATCTCGCGGAAAACTGGCGCGCGGTGCTGATGGTCCTGTCCATCGTCACCCTGCTGAAGACCACGGTGAACGTCGCCATCCTGCACATGCTGGGAGAACCCTGGCGCCGCGCCTTTCACAGCGGCGTGGTCATGGGGCAGATGGGGGAATTCTCCTTCATCCTCGTGGCCGTGGGTCTCGCCGCCAATGTGATCACGACAGACGGATACCGGCTGATGATATCGGTCATCGCCCTCAGCCTGCTGATCAGCCCCATGTGGCTGGCCATCGCGAGAAGGCTGCACGACGTGGCGCTGAAAACGCTGGGTTCAGGCTTTGCCGATCCGCCGGAAGAGGCCTAGACCTTTCCATCGCCTGAAATGGAATTGACAGGAAAGCCCCGGCTTCGTAAGACAGGTGGGGCCAGGCCGGTCCCTCCGTCCTATCGTCAGGAAAGCACATCGCAGATGGAACGCATCGCTCTCGTTACAGGCGCTGACGCCAATTATTACCCGCTGGTGCGGGAATGGATTCATTCCGTGCGCCGGTTCGAGGAGAGCAAGTCCTGCGATATCTGCGTCATCGATGCCGGGTTGAACGACGCGCAGCGCGCCGAGCTGAAGGCGCTGGGCGCAAAGGCGGTCAACCCGGACTGGCCGGCGGATCTGCCGGAAAGCAGGACGAAAGGAAAGGAATTCCTCAAGGCCTGCGTGTGCCGCCCCTCCATCCCCTCGATTTTTCCGGGCTACGATATTTATATGTGGATGGACGCGGATACCTGGGTGCAAAGCTGGAGCGGCGTCGAGATGTTCCTGCGCGCCGCGCGGGAAAAGCCGGATCGCCTTGCCGTCACGGCGCAGACCGATCGCGCCTATGAACGCGCCACGCGGGTCAAATGGCTCTGGCGCTGGCCGTGGAAGTCCAATACTTTCTATTTCAGCAATGCCCGGCAGCCTTTCGGCTTCAAGACCGCCAAGGCGCTTCATCCCTTTCATACCCTGAATGCCGGTTGCTTCGCCTTAAGCGCAAAGGCGCCGCACTGGAAGCGGTGGCCGGAAATCGCGCGCGCGGCCATGACAAAAGGATCGATGTTCACCGCCGAACAGCTGTCGATGGGCATTCTCGTGCATCTGGAAGGCTACAAGGCGGAATTGCTGCCTGTCTATACGCACTGGATGTGCAGCACGGCGCCCGCCTATGACGAAGAAAAAAAATTATTCGTGGAGCCTTATCTCCCGCACGAGCCGCTCGGCGTCATGCATCTTTCGGGCGTTGACGCGATGCGGGCGGACCGCAGCGTGACGACGCCCTACGCCACGCTGACCGGAAAGACCGTGCAGCTGAACCTGCGCTATCCGTATTTCGACGGCGGCGCGGTCGGCAACGGCGCGCCGGCCCGTTAGGCCCCTTCAGGTTTTTTATAGCCGTATCCCAGGTCGTATTTCAGGTATTGCCGGATCGTCGCGTCGAAGAACGCCTGATTCTCGGGCGTGAAATAGGCTTCGACGGGCCGGCGCTGTTCCGTGCGCACGACGGTCGTCTGCACGGCGGGGTTGGGTTTTGCCGCCATTTTATCGGGGGCGCTGTCGGCGACGGCTTTCGCAATCATGTCGTCCGTCACCTCCGTGATATTGAAGAACGTGCAGATGCGTCGCAGCTCTTTGGCGGCGTCCCTTTTACAATCCTCGTAATGCAACAGCATGGCGTGGTCCGGATTGGCCTCGAGTATCTTTCCCCACTCGTTGAAAAACCGGATGCGCGTCCAGATATCGCCATAGAGCGCCGTCTTGCGCTGCCTGCCGTGCAGGAAGGTCTGGAAATCAAGGCCGTGAATGCCCTTGAATCTCTCGTAATGCGAAATCAGCGCCTCGCGCAGGTCGCGCACCAGAATAAGGTACTTCGGGAAGTGCAGCCCCGGAATTTTCAGCGTCAGCGCATGGGGGAAGCCGTGGCTGTGCACGATCTGGGGGATGTTCTTGTAGACCGGCGGCGATTTCGTGTGGCCGACCACGCTGTCGTCCTGGATATGGGCCAGCGGCGGCAGGTTGTAGCGCTGGATCAGAATGCTTGAGAGCATGTTCTTGACCCAGTGGCTGCCCGACTGCTGCATGGAAACGATATGCCCGTCAAAGGAACGGTGCACGAGAAGGCTGGCATTCGACCAGCGCAGGTGGAACGCATTGAAGCGGAAAAGCAGGCCGGTTTTGTCCATGGCGGGTACCTTCGTCAGGCGCGGCTGGTCTCGCCTCACTTCACGCCTTCGAAAATATTCTTGTATGCCATATAGCGGCCCGCCTTCACGGTGTCGATGCCCTGCGCGGAGACAAGCTTCATGAGCTTTTCGATATTGGCGGTGATGCGGGCGATGGTGATCTGCTTGGCTTCATTCACCTTGGCTCTGGTTTTTGCGTTTTCCTCCGGCGTCACTTTCGAGGTGAGTTCGACGAAGGCCGCAATGATGCCGCCGGGGTTGGCGATGAAATCGGGGATGACAGTGATGCCTTTTTTATGCAGCGCCGCGCGCGCCGTGTCGGTGCAGGGGCCGTTCGCGCCCTCGACGACGTTCTTCGCCTTGATTTTTTCGACATTGTCGTCGCGGATGACATTGTGGACCGCGCAGGGGAACAGCACATCGACCTGTTGGTAAAGCACGTCAGCGGCATCCGTCGGCTCGATGCTGCCGGTGGCCAGCAACTCGTTCACCTTCTTGCTGTCCATGTCGGAAAGCGCCTTCAGCAATTCCGGGCTGACGGGATCCTTGAAAACATAGGTGCCGCCATACTTGGGGTCCGATATCGCTTTCAGCACGGCGCCCTGTTCGGAGAAATAGCGGATGACGGCCGCGCCCATGGCGCCGAGGCCCTGGACCGCGAAAGTCGCGTTCTTGACCTGCTTGTACTTCGTTTTCAGGAGCGCAACGGCGGCGGTCGCGACGCCGAGTCCCGCGATGCCTTCCTTGTCGTAGTCGGTGCCGCCCATCTCGACCGGCTTGCCGGTGAAGCAGCGCGTGGATTTCAGCTCGTCGCAGATCCATTTGGGGTGGATGGGCCGCGCGCCGATGTCAAAGCCGAAGCCGCCGTAGAGCCCGCCGTTTTCATGCAGGTGCGGCTTCATCAGTTGCGCGAAGCGGCGGTACTTCTTTTCAAAGTCCGGCGCGTCCGGATTGGCCTTCAGGCCCGACTTTGCGCCGCCAAGCGGCAGGCCGGCCGCTGCGTTTTTCAGCGCCATGGTGCGGGCCAGCATCTTCACTTCGTCCAGTGTGACGGTCGGCGTGATGCGCGTGCCGCCCTTGCCGGATTTTTCCAAAGGCCCGCCGACGCTGATACCCGTGTTCCAGACGACCAGATAGCCCTCGATGCCGGCCATCTCGTCCTTCAGCGTGACTTCGACTTCGGGCTTCAGCGCGTTGAATTTCTTTTCGAGCGCCTTGTATTCCTCGGCAAAGCTATCCTGCGTCTGCGGCTGGGCGGTCATGGCAATCCCCACTTTCTGAATAAGCGCCTAAGGATAAAACATCCGTCATTCCCGCGAAAGCGGGAATCTTGTGCCGCCAACACCGTCATCGACTGTCACGGGATCCCCGCTTTCGCGGGGATGACGCTCATGACTAGAACTTCTTCCCCAGCGCCGCTTCGATCGCCTTCTGCGACACTTCCTCGACCGCGCCTTCCTCCATCTGGCCTAAATGGAAGGGGCCGTAGGACACGCGGATCAGGCGGTTCACGGTAAGCCCCAGATATTCCAGCACTTTCCGGATTTCTCGGTTCTTGCCCTCCCGCAGGACCATTTCGAGCCAGACGTTGTCGCCCTGTTCGCGTTCCATTGTCGCATCGATGCCGCCATAAAGCACGCCGTCGATTTTAATGCCGTTCTTCAGGGCATCCAGGCGCTCCTGTGTGATGCGGCCGAAGGCGCGCACGCGGTATTTGCGCGTCCAGCCCGTCGCAGGCAGCTCCAGGTGCCGGCTGAGCGCGCCATCGTTGGTCAGCAGCAGCAGCCCTTCCGACGTCAGGTCAAGCCTGCCGACCGATATGACGCGGGGCAGGGAGGAGGGAAGGTGGTCGAAAATCGTGTCGCGGCCTTTTTCATCGCGATGGCTGGTGACGAGTCCTTTTGGTTTATGGTAACGCCAGAGACGGGTAGCCTCCTTTTGCCCGACGGGGTCTCCATCGACCTCGATCTTGTCGGCCTCTGTCACATTCGTAGCTGGACTTTTCAGAATATCGCCATTCAGCTTCACGCGTCCTTCGGCGATCAGCCGTTCGGCATCGCGGCGGGAACAGACGCCCGCACGGGCAAGTCTTTTGGCGATACGTTCGCCCTTTTGCTCTCCGGTGCTCATATCTGGTACTTTAACGCCATGAAGGACCAAAACAAATACATGATTGAGGCCTTGGAGGGCGCGAAGATGGCGGCGGCGCAGGGTGAGGTGCCGGTGGGGGCCGTGCTGGTCAACGGGCTGACGGGCGAAATTATTGCACGCGCGTTCAACTGCACCGAGCAGAACAACGACCCGACGGCGCATGCCGAAATCCTCGTCATCCGGCAGGGCGGCAAGGTTCTGGGGGCGCCGCGCCTCGTCGATTGCGACCTTTATGTGACGCTGGAGCCCTGCCCGATGTGCGCTGCGGCTATATCTTTCGCACGCATCCGGCGGCTTTATTACGGCGCATATGACCCCAAAAGCGGCGGGGTGGAGCATGGTCCGCGCATGTTCTCGCATGCCGCCTTGCATCACCTGCCGGAGTTCTACGGCGGCATCCACGAAAGCGAATGCGGGGCGCTGATGACCGAGTTTTTCCGCACGAAAAGATAGGCCTTTACAGGCTGTTGACTCTTCCGCCCGCGGCGTCATAATCGCCCCCATCATACATTTATGGAGATCATCATGAGCCTGGGCGAGAAGAAGCCCCATACGGGTATTGTCAGACTTCAGCATGTCGGCGGACGCTCCAAATCCGGTCGCGTGACGCATGTCCTGGATACGGGCGAAGGTCCGCCGCTGGTGCTGCGCCTGAAAGGCGGCAATGCCATGCGCGATCCGGCTTTCGACACTTACGTCGGCAAGCGCGTTTCGGTCGACGGCATCGCGGGATCGGGCGTGCCGTTCCTGCTGGTCGAAGACCTCAAGGACATCACGGTGCTGGGCCCGCCGGCTCGTCCGTCGCGTCCGAAGGGGCCGCGTCCGTAACAGGACTTGTAACCCCGGCTTTCGCCGGGGTTACGTTTCTTGTTTAGCCGTATTTTTTAATGCTGTCCCTGATATATTCCAACGCCTTCTCCGGTGGCAGGGGGCGCGAGAAGCAATAGCCCTGACCGTAATCGCAGCCGATGCCGGAAAGCAGATTGATCTCGCTTTCCGACTCGATGCCTTCGCCCACGATCTGGAGGTGGAAGTTCTTCGCGAGCGCGACGATGGCGCGCACGATGTCGACGCTTTTGCGGTTATGCCCCACATCATGCACGAAGGTGCGATCGATTTTTAAAATATCGAAGGCATAGCGATGAAGATAGCTGAGCGATGAATAGCCCGTGCCGAAGTCGTCCAGCGCGATGCGCCCGCCGACTTTCTTCAGCTCCAGCAGGATCTTCTCCGCCATCGCCGGGTCGCCCATCAGGGCGGTTTCGGTGATCTCGAACACCAGATGCGCCGGGTCGACGCCGGTTTTTTTGACGATGGCGGCAATATCCGCCACGATATCGTCGTTCCCGAAATAGACGCCAGACAGGTTCACGCTCACATACAGCTTGCGCCCGATATTCCCGGCCGCTTTCTGCAGCTGCGGAATAAGCTTGCAGGCGGATCTCAGCATGCTCATGTCGATATCGCGCACCGCATGCGTACGTTCCGCGACGGGGATGAATTCGGCGGGTGAGACAAGGCCCCGTTTGGGGTGGTT
This sequence comes from Alphaproteobacteria bacterium, assembly GCA_004297545.1. GTDB lineage: Bacteria > Pseudomonadota > Alphaproteobacteria > Micavibrionales > UBA2020 > JAPWJZ01. The sequence goes on along the minus strand of SCTB01000122.1, from coordinate 10,071 downwards.
CCAGCGCACCAGCGCCTCGAAGCCCATCAGTTTCCTCTCGGGAAGCGACACGATGGGCTGCAGCCAGGGGCCGAACTGATCCTCGTCGATGGCCCTGGTGATTTCCTGCGCGAGGCGCAGCTCGTTCAGCGCGACTTCCTTCTGGATGTTGAGATCGCGCAAAAAGGTATCGGCTTTTTCGATGCTCTCCATATCCTCGCCCGTCAGCGGCGGGCCGCCGGCCTCAGAATCAGTCGCAGCCTGGTCGGGCGAGCGATAGCGCCACTGGCGGTAGCGGTTCACCAGCAGCGTCAGCAAAAGGCCCACCAGCGGGTCAAGATGCATGATGCGGTCATGCAGCAGCGCAGGCGCGATGGTGAAAACTTCGGTATCTTCCAGTGCGACAGCCGTCGCGGTGCGCTTGCCCGCGCCCAAGAGAGCGGTCTCCCCGAAAACCTCGCCCGCGCCAAGGCGCACGAGGGGAACTTGCTTGCCCTTGCGCGTTGTGCTGATCTCCACCGCGCCGTGCTCGATGATATAGGCATTGTCGCGGCTATCCTCCTCATGGAAAATGACCGCGCCTTTTTTATAGAGCGTGCGGATATGGTGGAAGTCGAGCTTGGGCTCGGGCTTTTTGGCTGGCTGCATGATAAAAAACGCCTCCCCGGTTGCGTTTTATGATAATGAAATGCGGGCAGGGGGATAGTCAAGCGGCGCGCCGCGTACTATAAACACTATATGACCAATAACACGCTTTTCGATCAGGAAGACCCGTTCGGGTTGCCGCCGGCGCCCGAAAAAACGAAACCAAATGCGCCGCCGGAATATACGGTGAGCGAGCTCAGCCACAAGCTCAAGCGCGTGATCGAGGATGGATTCTCTTTCGTGCGCGTGCGCGGCGAGGTTTCGAAAGTCACCGTCGCCAAATCCGGTCATTTGTACACGGCTCTGAAAGACGATGCCGCAGTGCTGGATGCAATTTGCTGGAAAGGCACCGTCGGGAGCCTCGGCCTGAAGCCCGAGGAGGGCATGGAAGTCGTCTGCACCGGGCGCCTCACCACCTATCCGGGCCGCTCGAACTACCAGCTGATTATCGAGACGATGGAGCTGGCGGGGCAGGGCGCGCTTTTGAAGATGCTCGAGGAGCGTAAAAAGAAACTGGCCGCCGAAGGGCTGTTCGATCCCGCGCGCAAAAAGCCGATTCCCTTCCTTCCGAATGTCATCGGCGTCATCACCTCGCCGACGGGCGCGGTCATCCGCGACATCATGCACCGGCTGGATGAACGCTTTCCGCGCCGCGTGCTGCTGTGGCCCGTTATGGTGCAGGGGCAGGGGGCCGCCGCGCAGGTGGCAGCCGCCATTGCCGGGTTCAATGCCATCCCCAAAGATTCTCAGTTGCGGCCCGATGTGCTGATCGTCGCTCGCGGCGGCGGGTCGCTTGAAGACCTGATGCCTTTCAACGATGAAATCGTCGTGCGCGCGGCGGCGGCCAGCAAAATTCCGCTGATATCTGCCGTCGGCCATGAAACCGACACGACGCTGATCGACTACGCATCCGATTTACGCGCGCCCACGCCGACGGCGGCGGCTGAAAAAGCCGTGCCGGTGCGCGCGGAGATCCGCGCCTGGGTGCTGGAATGCCAGAAGCGGATGTTCGTTTCGGCGCAGCGCCTGATGCAGCAGCACCAAACCCATCTGCAGGGTTTGGGCCGCGGTCTTGGCGACCCGAAGCGATTGCTCGAGCACAGCATGCAGAAGCTCGACAGCCTGTCCGGGCGGCTCGATATGGGCCTACAGTCCTGGCTCGACCGCCGCACCGCGCAGGTGAACCAGCTGGCCGCGAAAATATCCTTAAGCGCGCTCCGCCAGAAAATCGGAGATGCGGAGCGGCATATCAGGAATTTCGCGGAACGCCTCGTCAACACCGAAGGAAAAATTCTCAAAGACCGTCAGCAAAAACTTGCGAACCTGTCCGCGCTGCTGGAAAGCCTGTCGTTCAAAGGCGTGCTCGCGCGCGGCTATTCCGTGGTGAAAGACGCAAAAGGTAATATCGTATCGTCAGTGAAACAGGCGGTGGCGGAAAAGGACGTGCTGATCGTTTTCCACGATGGCGAGGCCGAGGCAACCGTCAAGAAGCAGGTTTAGTCTCTTCCGGCTTTTTGCGGTCAAGCATGATTTTCTCATACAGGGCCTCGACGCAGACGCAGAACATCATGGTGCCCCAGATAATCCAGAACTTCTGCGTGAAATCGGTCAGCCGCAGCGCGACATTAAGCCCGACAAGCACGAGGGCCGACAGCTGCATCATCAGTACAAGGCCGGTGAAGAAAATATTCTGCCGGTCCTTGGCGGCAAAAACCGCCCAGGGCAGGACGGCGGAGCACACGGCATAGATCGCGGCCGGAATCGTCGGCGCGCCGACGAGGAAATAGAATGCTGTAATGGTATAAAGAGACAGCAGCGTGACGATATACAGCACGCTGATGACCGTCAGCACCTTTTCGAGCTTCGGGTGGCTTTTCATCGTGATCGCCATCAGTCCCGTCAGGATGCCCGCGGGCAGCAGCAGGATCGGAAAGACCAGCGGCGAGGCGAAGAGGCCGACAAACCCCGGCCAGGCATTGCCGAAATTGCCCATCCAGAGCAGCGACAGGCCCCCGAAGGCCATGCCGATGACATTGATATAGAGGACCGGCGTCAGCGATTTTTTGACGATGTCGGAAAACGCCAAGGGGAAGTCCCTTCAGGTCAGAACGGAATCTCGTCGTCCATGTCGGCCTTGCCGGAAGCGGCAAACGAGCCGCTGGTGCCGGTGGCGGCGGAAGACGATGATTGCCCACTGTAATCGTTGGCGGCGTCAGAGGATGAACCGCCGCCCTTGGAATCCAGCATGGTCAGCTCGCCGCGGAAGGGGCGCAGCACGACTTCGGTCGTGTATTTTTCCTGGCCGTCCTTGTCCTGCCATTTGCGCGTCTCAAGCTGGCCTTCGATATAAACCTTGGCGCCTTTTTTCAGGTATTTTTCGGCGATGCCGACGAGAGCGTCATTCAGGATGGAGATGCGGTGCCATTCTGTACGCTCCTTGCGCTCGCCCGAGGCCTTGTCTTTCCAGCTTTCCGAGGTGGCGATGGAGAAGTTGCAGACCCTGCCGCCGTTGGGGAAGGTGCGGACTTCCGGATCTTTGCCGAGATTGCCCACCAGAATTACCTTGTTCACGCTGCCAGCCACGATTTTAACCTTTCAAAAAACTTGTCCCACAATAAGCCTGCCCAAAAGCGCTGGCCGAATCTGCCGATCTCGATTACGATTGGACAAATCCGGACGAGAACAAACTTTGCCTTCAGCAAGCTTGAAAACGCCTTATGTTTAACATGGCGTATCGGGGCTGACAAGGCACAAAAGAAGAACAACGAAAAAAAGGAAGCGAAGAATGCGGGCATGGCAAAGAATGTTGAGCGGCAGACGGCTCGACCTCATCAACCCCTCTGCAATGGACATTGAAGTCGAGGACATTGCCCACGGACTTTCCAGAGTCGCAAGGTGGAACGGCCAGACCACGGGCGACCATGCCTTTTCCGTCGCGCAACACTCCGTCATCGTCGAGCAGATCGCCCGCACCCTGCAGCCCGATGCCAGCCGTCAGTGGCTGCTCTCCGCCCTTGTCCATGACGCCTCCGAATACGTGGTTGGCGACATGATTTCCCCTTTCAAGAACGCGCTGGGCGTCGATTACCGCGCCTTCGAGGACAAGCTGATGCAGGCGATTCATATCCGCTTCGGCCTGCCGGCCGTCATTTCGCCGCAGCTGAAAAAATTCATCAAGCGGGCGGATAAAATCTCCGCCTATCTCGAAGCCACGCAGATTGCAGGATTTTCCCATGAGGAAAGCCGCAAGTTCTTCGGCCCGCCACCCGTCACGGTGCAGGACTGGGTCATCGCCCCTGTGCCGCCCAACGAAGCCAAGCGGCTTTTTGTGGCCCGATTCAACGAACTTGTCTCGCTGGGCGAACAGGAAGCGGCGGCAGCCTGAAAAATCTGGCGCGCTCTTCACTGCAAAAGCAGGTTCAAAAACAACGCTGTTCTCCGCTGCGAAAACTGCAGTTAAAATTTTATGAAAATGGCTCCCATAATTTACCGTAATGACATGACTTTGTGAGAAGATAAAAGGGTGAGCAGGAGGTTCGAGTCAACTGGCTGGGTACTCACCCGTACACAGCACCCGCGAACAGCCGGAACCTCAAACCGGCATCGTTCTTGACCGCTCTCTTCCAAGGGGAGGACCACAGACAGAGCTCCCTCCTCCTGCAAGCCAATAATCTTCCGGATCATCCCCCCGGGATCCGGGAATTATGAATGAGGGAAACTCTCCATTGTGACAGCCAGCGAAAACGGCGCTGGCTGTTCACTTTTTGGAGGCGTCGAAAGCCTTCCTTTGCCCTCCCGGCATGATATGATCCCCCCAGTTTTCAAATTTCACGGGAGAATCATCATGGCCAAGTTCAAGACTGCCGTCATCGTTGGCAGCCTGCGCAAAGAATCCTATAACCTGAAACTCGCAAAGGCGCTGGGCAAGCTGGGCAAGGACCGCTTCGACGTGCAGTTTGTGCAGATCGGCGACCTGCCGCTGTTCAGCCAGGACCTCGAAGCGAATGTGCCGGCCGCCGTAACGCGCCTGAAGACAGACATCGCGAACGCCGACGCCGTGCTGTTCGTGACGCCCGAATACAACCGCGGCATCCCAGGGCCCCTGAAAAACGCCATCGACTGGGCCAGCCGCCCCTACGGCAAGAATTCCTTCGCCGGCAAGCCCGCGGCCATCTGCGGCGCCTCGCCCGGCGCGATTGGAACAGCCTGTGCGCAGGCCAGCTTCAAATCCGTGCTGTCGTACCTCGACGTCGCCCTGATGGGCGCGCCGGAAGTCTACTTCCAGTTCAAGGAAGGGCTTATCGACGCGGAGGGCAATATCGCCAGCGAAGACACCAAAAAATTCCTGCAGAATTTCGCCGATAAATTCGCAAATTGGGCCGAACGCCATATCGAAAGCGCGGCTGCTGGCGCCACCGCCAAGCGCGCCGCCGGCTAAATCGATGAGCGAGGCGGAGGAACGGCTGCTGCGGGAAGTGCGCAGCGCCTGCGAACAGCACCCGAGCATGCAGATCACGGTCGACGTCGCCGCCACGGACGACCTTGCGAAAAAACATGGCTGGCCGGATGCGAAGTCGATGCGCGAAGGCGTGCAGCGCGCGCTCAAAACCCTGCCGCCGGAAATGGCGCAGCGGATTGTGGTAAAGACAAGAGGCGAGTAGATTCACATGAGCGAAAAGAAAGACGCGGATTCATCCGTTGAAGCAAAACTGATTTCGACACCCGACGGCACCAAACGCTGGTATTGCGCCGGCAAGCTGCACCGCGACGGAGGCCCGGCCTATGAGGGCGTCGACGGCACCAAAATGTGGTTCCGCCACGGCGAGATCCACCGCGATGACGGCCCCGCGATTGTCCAGCCCGACGGTAAGGAAGAGTTCTGGCTGAACGGCAAGCAGTTCAGCGAAAAGGAATTCGCCGAGAGGCTCAAACGCATTGCGCAGGAAAAACGCGACGCGGAACGCGCGGAGCAGGCCCGCAAACAAGCCGTCATCGACGATGCCCACCAGCGCCGCGCCGACGAAGTCCACGACCGCCTGCGCCGCACCGCCAAAACCATCAAGCCGCCGAAGGTGAACAAGCCTTAATGCCTTGCGAGTAAGCCTCTTATGGGCTGCCCTTGTGCACTTTTATGTTTAAACATTGACATTCGTCATCATCCCTTTAAATCAGATTGGTTGATTTAAATGGCAGGAAACGCGTTTTCGTTCTATATTTGTTCCTGTCGGGAGTTTTAAGCATGGCCGAGGCCTATAACAAGTCCATCCGCGTCCGTGGGGCGCGGGAGCATAACCTGAAAAGCATCGACGTGGATATTCCGCGCGACAAGCTCGTGGTTATCACGGGGCTGTCGGGCTCGGGCAAGTCGTCGCTCGCTTTCGATACTATATATGCCGAAGGCCAGCGCCGCTATGTCGAAAGCCTCTCGGCCTATGCGCGGCAGTTTCTGGAGCTGATGCAGAAGCCCGATGTGGACGCGATCGAGGGCCTGTCGCCCGCCATTTCCATCGAGCAGAAGACGACCTCGAAAAACCCGCGCTCGACCGTCGGCACGGTGACCGAGATTCATGACTACATGCGCCTGCTCTGGGCGCGCGTCGGCGTGCCTTATTCGCCGGCGACAGGTAAACCCATCACCAGCCAGACCGCCAGCGAAATGGTCGACCAGATTCTCGCGATGGGCGAGGGCACCAAGCTTTACCTGATGTCGCCGCTCGCGCGCGGCCGCAAGGGCGAATACAAAAAGGAATTGCAGGAGCTCAAGAAAAAAGGCTTCCAGCGCGTCAAGATCGACGGCAAGTTTTACGAGCTCGATGCGCTGCCGACGCTCGACAAGCAGATAAAACATGACGTCTATGTCGTGGTCGACCGAATCGTCGTGCGCAAGGATATGGGCAACCGTCTCGCGGATTCCGTCGAAACCGCGCTGCGGCTGTCGGACGGCCTCGTCATCGTCGAAAACGCGGATACAAAGGCGGAGCAGATATTCTCGGCCAAATTCGCCTGCCCCGTCTCGGGCTTCACTATCCCGGAGATCGAGCCCCGGCTGTTTTCTTTCAACAACCCTTTCGGCGCCTGCCCGAAATGCGACGGGCTCGGCAGCAAGATGCATTTCGACCCCGAGATGGTCGTGCCGGATGCGACGCTCAGCCTCAAGGAGGGCGCGGTCGCGCCCTGGGCGAATTCGTCCTCGGGTTATTACGAGCAGACGCTCGAAAGCCTCTGCCGTGCCTTCAAGGGCAATATGACCACGCCCTGGGAGAAACTGACTAAGAAGCTGCAGGACGTTATTTTATACGGCTCTGGTGAGGAGAAAATCACCTTCAAATACTGGGACGGCCACAAGGATTTCAAGACGACGAATGTCTTCGAGGGCGTCATCCCGAACCTCTACCGCAAGTACATGGAAAGCGACAGCTTCCAGATCCGCGAGGACCTCGATCAGTACAAGACGGAGCATGTCTGCGATGCCTGCAACGGCTATCGCCTGAAGCCTGAGGCGCTCTGCGTGAAAATCGACACGAAGCATGTGGGCGAAGTTTCGCTGATGTCCATCGAGGCCGCGCATGACTGGTTCGGCGCGCTGGGCGCGAAGTTCGGCAAGAAAGACCGCGAGATCGCGACGCGCATTTTAAAGGAAATCAACGAGCGCCTGAGCTTCCTGATGAACGTGGGCCTCGAATACCTGACGCTCGCGCGCAGGTCCGGCACGCTGTCGGGCGGCGAAAGCCAGCGCATTCGACTGGCCTCGCAAATCGGCTCGGGCCTGACGGGTGTATTATATGTGCTCGACGAACCCTCCATCGGACTGCACCAGCGCGACAACAACCGCCTGCTGGACACGCTGAAGCGCCTCCGTGACCTTGGCAATACGGTGCTGGTCGTCGAGCACGACGAAGACGCTATCCGCACCGCCGACTATGTTATCGACATGGGCCCCGGTGCCGGCATCCACGGCGGCGAGGTGGTCGCGGCGGGCACTTATGACCAGCTGCTGAAACATAAGGACAGCATGACGGCTCAATACTTGAGTGGCGCGAAGGAGATCAAAATCCCCACGCAGCGCCGCAAGGGCAAGACCGTGCAAACCAAAAAGGGCATGGCCACGCAGATGATCGAGGTCGTGGGCGCTCGGGAAAACAACCTGAAAAACGTGCATGCCCAGATACCCGTCGGCACCTTTACCTGCGTCACGGGCGTGTCGGGCAGCGGCAAGTCGTCGCTGATCATCGACACATTATATAATGCGACGGCCAAGCGGCTGATGAAGGCGCGCACGATTGCGGGCGCGCATGACGAAATACGGGGCCTTGAATACCTCGACAAGGTCATCGACATCGACCAGTCGCCCATCGGGCGCACGCCGCGTTCCAACCCTGCCACATATACGGGCGCCTTCACGCCCATCCGCGACTGGTTCGCGGGGCTTCCCGAAGCCAAGGCGCGCGGCTATGGCCCGGGGCGATTTTCGTTCAACGTGAAAGGCGGGCGCTGCGAAGCCTGCGAGGGCGATGGCGTCATCAAAATCGAAATGCACTTCCTGCCCGACGTGCATGTCACCTGCGACGCCTGCAAGGGGGCGCGCTATAACCGTGAAACGCTGGAGATAAAATATAAAGACAAGTCCATTTCCGAAGTCCTCGACCTGACGGTCGAGGAGGCCGCTGATTTCTTCAAGGCGGTACCCTCCATTCGCGAAAAGATGGAGACGCTGAAGGAAGTGGGCCTTGGCTATATCCACGTCGGCCAGCGGGCCACGACGCTCTCGGGTGGTGAGGCGCAGCGCGTGAAGCTGGCCAAGGAACTCGCCAAGCGCTCGACGGGCCGCACGCTGTATATTCTGGATGAACCCACGACGGGTTTGCATTTCGAGGATGTGAGGAAGTTGCTTGAGGTGCTGCACCGCCTTGTCGACCAAGGGAATACGGTCGTGGTGATCGAGCACAACCTCGAAGTCATCAAGACCGCCGACTGGATCCTCGACATCGGCCCCGAGGGCGGCCACAAGGGCGGCGAAATCATCATCCAGGACACGCCCGAAAAAGTAGCACGCGAGAAGCGCAGCTATACCGGGGCGTACCTGAAGCCATTGCTAGTGAAGTCGAAGGCGGCGTAATCCTTAAAGGAATCTCGTCATGCCCGCCTTGCGCGGGCATCCGGAGCGCGTCTGCGCGTCGTATGAGTCATATGACGGCCGGACGGCCTCCAGACCCCCGCGCAAGGCGGGGGTGACGGCGTGTGATAGTTAGCCTTATTACTGCAGATACAGATGCACTTCGCTGTTGCGAACGTCCGACGAGTTGGCCGCGTTCAGGCGGATGCGTTCGACGGGCAGGCCCATCTGCGCCAGCGACCGCATCACGGCTTCGCCGTTCTTGCGGGCTTCGGATGAGGCCAGCGCCATCTGCGCGGGGTTGCCCTTGGAGGGGCTGACCGCCACGAGGTCGAAGCGCGCGCCGGGATATTTTTCCAGCGCCTGGCTGACCGCGTTGTACAGCGCCTCTTCATAGTTCACGTTGGGCCGGTCGAAGCGGATGATGACCAGCGGGCGGTGCATCGCGGGCGGGGCTGCCGCCGACATGACCTTGCTGTTCGCGTCGGTCGCCTTCTTGAACAGGCTGTTGGTGATGTTCTGGCCGTAGAGCTCGCCGTTGTTGATGGCAAGAGAGAGCGTCTGCATGTTCAGGTTCTCGGTGCGCAGGTAAGCGCTGCGGCGCGAGATCTCGTCGTTGACGGAGGTCAGCAAGCGGTTGAGATAGACGATCTGCTGGTTCACGCCGTCTTCGACCTGGCGCAGGCTCTCGTGGTCTTCCTTGACAGCGCCGGACAGGCCATAGGCCGCGCGCACGTTGTCCTGCAGGTATGATGCTTTCGAGGCTTCGTTGGAAAGATCCGTCGCCAGCGCGTTCAGGAAGCTGGCGCTTTCGGAAAGGTTGTCGAGCTTGTTCCGCGCGAGGTTCCATTTCTCGACCAGCACGGGGTTGCCCGCGGTGGTGCCGGACTGCAGTTCGGTGTTGATGGTGGCCACGATTTCGTAGTACTGCGCGGCATCGGTGTCGCTTTTCGCCTGCAGCCCGTTCAGGCGGTCCTGGAAGGCCGAGGTCGTGTGCTGCAGCGCGGAAAGATCATGGTTCAGGTCGGCGACCTTGCGCGTGACCAGCGTCTCAACATGCGACGAATAAAATGGCTGCGTGTGCATCGCGGCGGATGTGTCGGCGCCGGCCAGAACCGTGTCGCGCGAGCCGCGGCGGTAAATCACATCGGGGGCAGGATTGCTTGACGTCACAAGGGACGGCCCACGGCCGGCGGGGCGGTCACTGGCGCCCGAGCTTCCGCTCATCACAAAGTCGTTGGTGCAGCCACCCAAAACCAGGGCGAGCGCGCAGGCGGAAATAAGGTTCCGAAAATGCAGATGCGGCAAGGCGTTACCTCGTTCAAATCGAGTTC
>SCTB01000121.1 GCA_004297545.1 Alphaproteobacteria bacterium | reverse complement strand
TACGCCTGTGCTGATGCCGAACGGGGAAAAGCTGCGCATCACCGCTTCCTTCGGCATCGCCGAGGCCATGCAGCGCGAAAGCGCCGATTTATCGATTGAAAACGCCAAATCCGCGCGGCACATGGCCAAGGAAGACGGCGGCAACCGCGTCAAGGAATTCCGCGAAAAAAGCGCGCTCGAGCGCTATGCCATGGATATCGGTAAAAAGGCGACCTGACGCGGGAAAATTATATTTCAAAACGCCGCGCCAGCGAGGATTTGAGCGATGTCAGGCACAGAAATAAACTCCGGCTTATGCCAGAAATTTTCTCTGGCGTTCTTCTTGTTCATGCTTTTCGCGCCGCTGTGCGCCCATGCGCAGGACGTTCCGGGCATGGCGTCCCCGCCGCCGGAAGAGATGATGCCCGGCGGCATGCATGTGGCCTCGATGAAGATGGGCGGCGCGACCTTCTGGCTGCGCTATACAAAGACGCCTGACAGCATGCTGGCGGAAGCCGAGAAGCTGGAGCACACGGGGGACGGCAGCCTGGGCATGTCCGAAGTGCAGGCCTGGCTGAAGCTGATCCGCGCGGCGGACGGCGGAAAGAAGGTCGGCCAGCGGCTCGGCGATGTCGAGCTGACCGTCGAGGGCGACGCGAAATCGGGAGCGGATGCGGTCAAGGCCGCGGCGGAAAGCGGCTCGGGCGAGCACATGTATATGCTGGCGCTTCTCTATTACCACGGCATCGGCCTCGCGCAGGATTACAAGCAAGCCTATTTCTGGATGCTCAATGCCGTGCAGCCGAACGGAATGCCGAACCCCTGGGTCATGCATTTCGCCGAAGGCGATCTCAAAAAAATTTCCGACAAGCTGACGCCCAAGGACATGGCGGCGCAGACGAAGCGGAACCGGGAGGGGAGCTGGGGCAACGTGCCGGGGCTGGTGCCGGGCGCGGTGACGGATCCGCCGGGCGGTCCGCCGGAGGGGCCGGGCTTGCCGGGCGGTCCGCCGGATATGCCGGGAATGGGAATGCCGGGCGGCGCGCCGATGGGCATGGAGAACGGATTGACGATGTACCCGCCGCCCTATCTGCCGTAGCGAATGAAGGGAGGCGAGGATGCAGGACCGCGACGATAGCCCCCTGTTTACCGCCGCCGCGCTGCTGGTGCTGGCGGGGCTGGTCGTATTGCAGTTCATCCTCGCGGGGCGCGAGCAGGAGCGCAGCGACGCGCGGATGCAGAAAATAGAACCGCCGCCCGCCGAGGCGCCCCGGAGCGAAAAACCGGCCGAGACGCCGCCTGTCGTCGTCGACGGCTGGAAAGACGAAACACGCCGGCTGCAGCCGGATTACACCCGCATGGACGCCACGCACGAGATGCCGACGGCCGCGCAGCGCGCCGCAGCGGAGGCGTTCTACAAAAAATATCTCGACCCGGACCCCTCGAAAGTCGTCAGCCGCCAGATGCCGCAGGATACCCGGGGCAACACCATGCAGGGATTCAACATGAACAAATGGGTGTATTTCGGGGACGACGGCGCGACGGCGACGCTGGTCGGCATGGGCGAGGCATACGTCAACATCAGGCCCGAAGACATGAACGCGATGAACTACACCTATTACAATCAGGGGCGCCTCGGCACCCTGATCGTCGTCAACTTCCGGACCGGGGACGACCGGGTTTTCGCGCAGTGCAAGGAGTCGTTTGCGGAAGGTTTCCCGCCCCAGAAGCTGCTGACGGTCTTTGGTTACGGCGTCGCCGAGAGGGTCATGCATGACGGGCTGAATGACGAAGTTATCCTGAACGTCAGCCCGCTGACCAGCTGCGCGCTGGGAGATAACTATCAGTAATTATTGTAAAATCCGGCTTAAGGGCCCGTTTAAGGGATTATCAATCAAGTTTTGACATAATGCCTTAAGACCGCAAGCGAATTTGATTCGACGATTTTCAAGGGAGCGCAGGCACATGGGCCAGTTCGACAAACTCGGAAAACTGAAAGAAAAATTCGACCCCAAATCCAAGAAAGAAGACAAGGACAACGACGAAACGCCGGAATGGGTGACAAAATTCGTCGATGACCTGCGCAAGAACAAATCCAGCGACGACGACATGAAGAAATCGCTCGAAGCCGCGGTCGCCGCGAACGTGAAGGACGACGGTACCGACGCCGGCAAGAAAAAATCCCTCGACGCCGCCTCCAAGCAGGTCAACGCCGAAATGAAAAAACAGGCCAAGGAACATCCTGAGGACGAATCCTTCCTGAAAGACAAGTCGAAGCTCCTGGAAAAAGGCATCGGCGCCGTTCTCACCAATATCCTCGGTAACAAAAACCCGACGGAGATTTTGAAGAAGAAGATCAAGCTGCCGTTTTAAAAAATTCTGTCATTCCCGCGAAAGCGGGAATCCAGTACCGTTGTAATCAAAACAGCTTCCTGTCAGCGTGAGAATGAGCCGTTTTTATGACCACGGTACTGGATTCCCGCTTTCGCGGGAATGACGCGTTTGTTGTTTGATTCGCGTGAAACGGGGTGAAACGCCCGCGCACTCTTTTCGAAATACTTTTGCGCCCTCCACCCACCCATCCCCCCGCAAAATCAGCGGCCTGCAAGGCGCGTTACAGCGCGTTTCACAAAATTACATTGCCGCGCCTGAAAATCTTGGTCAGACTGATGGCAGGCTTGGAGAAAGGAAGCTGGTGGAATGAGATTGGATTTTTGGAAGAAATATGATTACTTATTTGGAGCCGCCCTTTTTATGAGATATGCCGCAGTACTATTTCTGGCCGTCCTTCTCCTTGCAAGCATGACCATACGTACTTTTGCAATGGCGAGAGACCCAGCAGAAATTATTGAAGAAAAAGTGTTTCCTGTTTGTATTGACGTGAAAAGATCTTACCTTTATGAGGGTCCCGCAGCTTCAATAACCAATGGTTGTGCAGGCACAATTTTTATCAAGGATGTGCTGACTGCTAGGGCAACGGGAATTCTGAAAACGCCCGTGTCGCAGATCAACGTGAGATTGGTAAGCAACGAATATGCGGAAGTCAGCTATTTTATCTTTTCTAAAGATGGGATGGAGTGTAAGTACCCCCTTGAATATGAGTCCCATGACAACCCCCACTGTAAGAATCTTGTACTTCCTTCCGGCGACACGATCGATTTTCTGATGCCATACGGTACTTATTTTCTTATTTCTGGAGACATTAAGTCTGGAAAGACATCGGTATCAAAGAGCTCGAATATCAGCATCGAAGGAAAGATGATCAACCCGAGAGATACGAAAGAACATTAAAGGGAGTTCTTTGGGGCGATGCTTAACATCCGGAGCGTTTTCAATTTATAGATGATCATTCCTCTCCTCTCCCGCAAGGGGAGAGGGGATTTTCTAAAACAAAAGCGGCCCCTTCAATGGGGCCGCTTCGATTTAACTTTCAGTTTTTAAACCGTCTCAATCCAGGTGCAGCTTGTGCAGTACCTTCGCGACGACGGAGGCGTGGGGCGGTTTGTCTGCCTTGGGGGCGGTCACGTCCTGCTTGTTTTCTTTCAGTCGCGCTTCGGCGGCGGCGCGGGCTTCTTCGAGCTCGCGTTTTTCCCTTGCCTTGCGCATTTCATATTCCTTGAAACGCAGATCGACGATTTCTTCGATGGATTTGCCGTGAAAACCTTCGCTCATGTTTTGTACCCTTCTATTAACGTCAGTTGTTGCAAAGCGTTCGCATCATACTGGCGCCCCGCGATTTGGAAAGATCCGATTCCGCATGGCTCAGATGTGGCATCAAGATACCCCATTTCAAAAATTATGTCAATTAAAAACCTCAGGCCGAGCACAAACCGGCTTGCTGAGGTTATGAAAATAAGTCATTGATTTTTAACGTATTCGGTCAAGGGTTTATTAACCAGTTCTTTGGTACTTACATGTTACCAAAGAAGGAGGTGGGTTGTGAAAACGAATACGGCCCGGAAAGTCATGCTGGTCACAGATCAAACCGTCATCATGGACAAGGATTTCAGGAACTTCTTCCTGAAAGCCCCTATTGCGCGCATGGTCGTCTCCGTCGAACCTGACGGGCGCTATGTCTATGCCGAGGTGAACAACGCCGGCGCCGCCTATTTCGATCTGGCGCGCGAAAAGATGCTCGACAAGACCCCGGACGAGCTGTTCGAGCGCGCCGTGGCCGAGCAGCTGGAGCAATCCTTCCAGTCCTGCGTCAAGACCAAGCGCCCGGTCACCTTCAACGCGCTGCCGCGCTTCCCGGGCGGGGTGCGCGTGCAGGCCTTTATCCTGAACCCGATTTTCGACAACGAAGGCAAGGTGCGCTTTATCGACATCATGGCGCGTCCCGACGTGGTGGACAGCGTTCAGCTGCAACGCGAGCGCGACGACGCCATCATGCTGCTGACCTCGCTGTTCGACGCCTCGGGCCTCGGCATCGTGGTCACCGACCATCACGGGCGCATCGTGCGCGTGAACGATACCTTTCTGGCCGATTACGAATGGACGCGGGAGAATTTGCTGGGCGAGGAATTCGCGCTGCTGATCCCGCCCGAAGACCAGGCGATATCGCGCAAGCTGCACCAGGCCTTTATCGAGCGCGGCCGCCACGGCACGCGCGAGCTGCAGATATTGAAAAAAGACGGCAGCGTGGCCGATATCGTGATCACCACGGCATTGCTGGAGCTCTCGCAGAAGCGCCGCTTCATGGTCTCCACCATCCGCGACGTGACCGAGCGCAAGAACATGATGCGCAACCTGCGCCGCGCCAAGGAAGACGCCGACAGCGCGAACAAGGCGAAATCGTCCTTCCTCGCCAATATGTCGCATGAGCTGCGCACGCCGCTCAACGCCATCATCGGCTTTTCGGAATTGATGAAGAACCAGACCTTCGGGCCCATCAACAACCCGAAGTACGAGGAATACCTTTCCGACATCCATTTCAGCGCGCGGCATCTGCTCGACATCATCAACGACGTGCTCGATATGTCCAAGATCGAGGCCGGCAAGGTCGACCTGATTGAATCGGAGGTCGCGGTGCCCGAAATCCTGGATTCCGTCACGCGCATCATGTCCGACCGCGCGCAGGCGGGATCCGTCAGGCTGGAAGTCGAAGCCGACCCCGATATGCCCCATGTGCGGGCCGACCAGCGTCTGCTGCGCCAGATCCTCATCAACCTGGTCGCCAACGCGGTCAAGTTCTCCCCGGCCGGGAAATCCGTGCAGGTACGGGCGCAGATGATGAAACCGGGCAACAGTCTGCGGATATCTGTTATTGATGACGGCTGCGGCATCCCCGCGGACAAGATACGCCATGTTCTGGAACCCTTCGGGCAGGTCCATGACCCCCGCCAGCAATCGGGGCAGGGCACCGGCCTCGGCCTGCCGCTGGCCAAGGCCATGGTGGAACTTCATGACGGGAAGCTGACGTTAGAGTCCGAGGAGGGCAAGGGAACCCGCGTTTTCCTTGATTTTCCGGCGGAAAGGACGATGCCGGGGCGTTAAATTAACTCTGGTCAGGGACGGGGCAATCGGCTATAAAAAGCCATAAAAAACAGGGCGGAAGATGTCCAAGTTATTACAGAAATGCTCCCAGGCGGGCCTCAAGATGACCGACCAGCGCAAGGTTATCCTGAAGGTGCTGGAAGATTCCGGCGACCACCCCTCGGTGGATACCGTCTGCGACCGCGCCAAGAAGATCGACCCCTCCATCAGCATCGCGACCGTTTACCGCACGCTGGGCCTGCTGGATGAGCTGGGTTTGGTCATAAAACATGATTTCGGCGAGACCTATGCGCGCTTCGAGGTCAAGCCCGAGCACGACCATGGCCACCACCACCACCTGATCGACACCGAAAGCGGCCAGGTCATCGAGTTCCAGAGCGAGGAGATGGAGCATATCATCCACAAGATCTCGCATGAGCTCGGCTATGAAGTCGTCGACCACACGTTTGAGATTTTCGGCCACAAAATCAAGAAATGACGTACTGATATGACAGACGATCGCATCCCGACAGAAATCTGGGTGACGGCGGTCATGCGCCAGTGCATGACAAAAGGCATCCCGGTCACCGTCGCGCACAAGGGCGCGATTGCGGCGGGCACGGTGATGGTGAAAATTTTCGTGCAGGGGCAGGGCTGCAAGCTGCTCAACCAGTCGCGCGACGAAAACGGAAACCTGGGCTGGATGGATATTTTCGACGGCAGCCTCGTCGAGGAACGCAAGGCCGACGACTACATCCGCCGCACCACCAGCCGCGACCCGGATATCTGGGTCGTGGAAGTGGAAGACAAATCGGGCGCGAACCCGTTTGAGGGGAAGGTTTTTTAGATTCTGCCCTAATCCCTTCTCCCCCGCCCGCGCAGCGGGTGGAGGGAGAGGGCTAGGGTGAGGGGGCGGCGCAACAATGACGCGCTATCCGATTGATGCACTACCCCCTCACCTTAATCCTCTCCCTCCATTCGCTTTGCGAACGGGGGAGAGGAGACGAAGGGGAAACAAGGAAAAGAATATGAGCATAAAAGAACAAGTCGAAACGCGGCGCACCTTCGCCATCATCTCGCACCCTGACGCGGGGAAAACCACGCTGACCGAAAAACTGCTGCTGTTCGGCGGCGCGATCCAGCTGGCGGGGGCGGTGAAGGCGCGGCGGGAAATGCGCCATGCGCGCTCCGACTGGATGAAGGTGGAACAGGAACGCGGAATTTCCGTGGCCTCCTCCGTTATGACCTTCGACTATGACGATATCCACTTCAACCTGCTCGACACGCCGGGCCACCAGGACTTCTCCGAAGATACCTACCGCACACTGACGGCGGTGGATTCCGCCATCATGGTCATCGATCATGCCAAGGGTATCGAGACCCAGACGCTGAAACTGTTCGAGGTCTGCCGGTTGCGGGATATGCCTATTATTACCTTCATCAACAAGCTCGACCGCGAGGGTCTCGACCCCTTCGACCTGCTCGATGAAATCGAAAAGAAACTCGCGCTGGATGTCACGCCGGCCAGCTGGCCCATCGGCATGGGCCGCGACTTTCTGGGCTGCTATGACCTGCTGAACGACCAGTTGATGCTGATGGAGCGCACCAAGGGCGAAAAACTGGGCGAGGCGGAGCAGTGCAAGGGCCTCGACGACCCCAAGCTGGATGCGCTGCTGCCTGCGCATGCCGTGGCGAAACTGCGCGAAGATGTCGCCATGGTGCGCGGCGCCTGCAAGCCGCTGGATAAAAAAGCCTATCTTGAAGGCCACCTGTCGCCCGTTTTCTTCGGCTCCGCGCTGAACAATTTCGGCGTGCGCGAACTGCTGGGCGGGTTGAAACGCTTCGCCCCCGCGCCGCAGCCGCAGCCGACGGCGGAACGGTTTATCGAACCCTATGAAGACAAGGTCACCGGCTTCGTGTTCAAGATCCAGGCGAATATGGACCCCAAGCACCGCGACCGCATCGCCTTTACGCGGCTGTCGTCAGGCCATTTCAAGCGCGGCATGAAGCTGAACCACGTGCGCTCGGGCAAGGTTTTGACCATCCACAACCCGCTGCTCTTCTTCGCGCAGGAGCGCGAGGTGGCGGCGGAAGCCTTCGCGGGCGATATCATCGGCATTCCCAACTACGGCAACCTGCGGATCGGCGATACGCTGACCGAGGGCGAGCAGCTGCATGTCATCGGCATCCCCAGCTTCGCGCCGGAACACCTGCAGCGCGTGCGCCTCGATGACCCTTTGAAAGCCAAGCACCTTGGCGCTGCATTGCTGCAGCTGGCCGAAGAAGGCGCCGCGCGCATCTTCAAGCCGCGCATGGATTCCAGCTGGGTCGTGGGCGTCGTCGGTCCCTTGCAGTTCGAAATCCTGGCCGACCGCATCCGCACCGAATATAACCTGCCCGTGCATTTCGAAGTGACGGCCCTGCATACCGCGCGCTGGCTGGAAAGCGACAAGAAGGAAAAGCTCGAACAATTCATCGAGCAGAACCTGCCCAACATTGCCGAAGACCACGACGGCCAACCCGTCTTCCTCGCCCGCAACGCCTGGCACCTCGACAACGCCAACGAAAACTGGCCGGATATCAAGTTCCTGTCGACAAAGGAACAGGCACGGAGTTAAAAATGGCTGCGGAATGGTATGGAGCGCACGTAATTACGAGCTTCCGCCCGAAGAAGAAGACAAGCCGGAAATGGATAAACGTCTGGGAAACCATCTATTTGGTTAAAGGCAGAACGCCCGCCGAAGCGCTGAGGAAAGCCGAGAAACTTGGCAAGTTTGAAGCCAAGGGTTCGGGCAGTGGCCTGACGATTAACGGTAAGCCGGGAAAAATGGTATTTGAAGGCATTAGAAAGCTAATGTTGGTGATGAATCCTTTTGACATGAAGCAATCCGAAGATCGCCCAGACGATGGCACCGATATCACGCATTCTGATTTTGGAGTTCGCAATCAGGCTGAATTAAAAAAGCTGGTGCGCGGCAAGCAAGTGACTGTGGAATACTACGAGTATGGTCCTCCGCCGATGCCAAAGCGCCGTAAAAAAAAGACCCGAGATCATTGACTCCGCCGCAGTAAAAAAGTATCCATATCGCCTGTACATGACATTCAGAACAGGTGGCTCCATGACCAGCAAGAAACGCGCCCTGACGGAGGGCGAAATCAGCCTCGCCAGAACCATTTTCGGCGATTCCATCGACTATTCAAAGGTGGGGGTCCACAACCACAAGATCAGCCGGTTGCAGCCCGACAACTTCAACGCGGCGCCCGACGGCAACCTGTACATGATCAAAAATTACAGCGACGATTTCTCCAAATCGCCAGCCGAGGACCAGGCCGCGCTGATGCACGAGCTGACCCATGTCTGGCAGATCCAGAACAATACCATGAACCTGAAGGTCGCCTTCGTAAAAGAGACATTGAAAGCGAAATTCAACTACCGCGCCACGAACCGGTACACGCTGGAGCAAGGCAAGGACCTCAACCGCTACGGCTTCGAGCAGCAGGCCGGCATCGTGGAAGACTTCGTGCTGTTGAGCAACGGCAAACCGCCGCTCTACAACCAGTCAAAAAACCACAACCTCGACGACTACAAAGCCACCCTCAAAAACATCATCGCTAACCCCGCCTATGCACGGCGCGAGAAGAAGCACTTTTTCAGGTTTTAATCTCTTTCGCTACGCGAAAGCCTCTAGTCCCCTCTCCTTTGGGAGAGGGTTAGGGTGAGGGTACTTACCGGACTCTCAGATTGCGCGACCTGCAAGTACCCTCACCTTAGTCCTCTCCCAGAGGGAGAGGAGACTAACGACTTTCGCTGCGCGAAAGAAATTATATTTACGCCACCTTCGGAACCGCAGCCGCCTTCGGTTTCGGCATCACCACAACCCTTTCGTGGGTGTAGAGGTTGAAATGCGCCGCGCCGCCGATGGTGCGCAGGCCGGGCGTCGCCGGGTTGATACTCGTGATCTGAAAAGTTGATTCAGGCTTTCGGCGCAGTAACAGTCGGGTGAAAAAATTGAGACTGCCCCTGTTTAACTTCCACCGCCTGATAATCCTTGATAACGTCGCCCATACTGACGCCATCTTTGTAGCTGGTCGCGTTCTTGACCGTGCCGTATTCATCAAATGACTTGAAAGCGGGATCTCCGTGCGGACCGTCATTTTGTTTATCCGCCGTGTAACGCGTCGCCATCGCCATGTTGCCGCTCTTGTCAAAGAATTGCTCTGCATATTCGCCGTTCGGGCCGTCATTGCGCTTGTCGCCCACCCAGCGTGTAATAGAAGCAACATTGCCCTTATTGGCATTTAACACGGCAGAGACCAGATCTTCCCCGGTTTTATTCTGGGCATCTACTGCCTGGAAATGGTCCATGTTGCGTATCTGGAGATAGGTCTTATGGCCGTCTCCGCAGTCAACGCCGAGCGTGCTGAGAGGAACATCAGGCTGAGAGATGTCAGGTTTGATGCCCGCGATCTCGGCAATCGCCCGGCCGACATTTGGCGTCCCCCCGCCCGCGAAATCATCGCCCTTAAAGATTTTGACTCCATTGCCGAACTGAATGGTGACCGGGTTGTCGATCCGGTCGAGTGATTGCGGTATGGCTTTTCCCAGCGTCTCAACGGCATTTTGAATACCGCTGACAATGGCCTTGAGAGGTTCGCTGGTTGTATCAGGCTGGATGCCCATGTTTTCGGCAATCACCCGGCCGACGCCTGTCAGCCCCGAGCCCGCGAAATCATCGCCCTTATAGATTTTTACACCGTTGCCAAACTGAATGGTGACCGGATTGTCGATGCTCTTGCCGTAACTGTCGATAAGAACCTTGGCAAGGTACTCCACGGCATTTTGAATGTCGCCCTGTGTGAGTGCAGGAGCCGCGGCGGTGGCGGGCTCAGGTGCGCTTCTGCCATACAGATCTTTACCACTCATCTTTTCATCTCCCTGCAGGCCCGCAACATCCGAAAATACTTGTACTTTCGGTTATTATGACCAAAAAAGATTAATAACTGGCTAAGCAGGGTTTTTGTATTAAATAGCCTTAATTTTTCAATTGGTTAATGTCATTCTCATCGCCGCGCGACGGCAGGCAGGACGGTGATGGCCTGGCCCCTCAGAGGTTCCAGGTATACCTACATTTTATTGTCGAGCGAGCGCCTGTGCGCATCGTCGGGCTTTTGCGCTCGTTCACTTCGTACCCGCAAGGCCAGAAGGGGATCGTTGACGAGGATTCCCTGAATGTCCAAAGACATCAGCTTATTGATACGGTCAGGGGTGATGTCGCCAATACCGGAAGTTTCTTTTGGATAAAAACCGGCCATGACAAAAACCGGATGGTCGCCGGATTTCGCCAGCTCCAGGTTACGCTCGTCTATGTCCCCTTCCCATAGACGCGCGATGCTCCCGCCAGTTTTATAGAACTCAGGAAAATCCCGAGCGTCTTTCAAGAATCCAAGCAGGCAGGAACTCGGCAACAATGACCGCATATGCCGTGCCTGATCAAGAGATCGGACACCGATGACGACATCATCCTGCATTTGATGGCGAAGCAATGCCTGTTCGACCTTCAAATGAAAATCAGGTGCGTCAAGTTTTAAATCAAGCAGAAGCGGGACCTTGCCTTTGGCGAACGCCAGGGCATCGCTAAAAGGCAGCGCCTCTTTTTTCGTTTCGTCGTGGCTGCAGATCAGGGAACCGTCGCTTGCCTCCCGTATATCGGTTTCGATCATGTCCGCGCCGAGTTTCCATGCCTGTTCAAATCCCTCAAGCGAGTTTTCGGGATATAGGCTGGAATAGCCGCGATGGGCGATAATTTTGACAAGCTGCTTCATACAGGAAATATATCAGAAAAAATCGTACATATACACCAACCCCCGAAATCGCGCCAGGATGGCGTACTTGTTACATTACGCCACCTTCGCCGGAGCAGGCGCAGCCGCCTTCGGTTTCGGCATCACCACAACTCTTTCGCGCGTATACAGGTTGAAGTGCGCAGCGCCGCCGATGGTGCGGAGGCCCGGGTGGCCGTGGGGGCCGTAGGGGGAGCGGTCCTTGGGGCCCTCGTTGACGGTGAGCGAGGTGGTGCGGACGCCGTCCGCGTATTTGTCGATCTCCGCCTTGTCTTCGGAGAATATCGCGCCGGCCAGGCCGTGGGTATCGAACTTGTTCGTAAACGCGATCGCCTCGTCCACGCCCTTGATGCGCGGGGCGACATGCAGCAGGGGCCCAAAGATTTCCTCGCCCAGCAGCTTTTTCAGGCGTTCGGCGTCCTCAGGCTTGCTCGTATTCGCCGTGCTCCAGTCGATCATGACGGGCGAGACCCAGAAGGAATTTCCATCCAGCGCCTGCGGCACGATATTGCTGTTCACCTTGCCGGTGCCGTAGACCGTCGCGCCCAGTTCTTTCGCGAGCGCCATCGCCTCATCCATTTTCTGGTGCGCGCCGCGATCGACGAGCGGGCCCATCTTGGTGCCTTTCGCGAAAGGATTACCAATATGCGGGTCGCCTTCGGTGATGATTTTGCCCAGTTCCCGGACGACGTCTTCCGCGCCCGGTTCCGCGATCAGCATGCGCGGCGCCGTGCAGCGCTGGCCCGTCGCGGGGCCGAAGCCGCCGTAAATCGTCTCGGCGATTTCCTTCGCCGCCGTGGGCTTGTCGAGCGCCGAGGCCATGACGGCCACGACGTTGGAGCCGCCCATCTCGAGGATGGTCGGCTTGGTGCCGCGGGATTTCGCGATCATCGCGCCAGTCACGTCGCCGCCCACGAAATGCACGATATCTGCTTCGGCGGTCAGGCTGCGGTTCACGCCGACGCTGGCCTGAACGAGGCCTTTGCCGATGGCAGCGAAGGAGCCGGCCCAGGGCTTGCCTTCCGCAGCCGCTTTCGCGGAAAAATCAGCGACCGCCTCATCGACCGCCGTCATAAACGGGAACACCCAGTTGGGCGCTTTGAGCGGCGCGGAAACCACGACGCCGTTGCCGGCCGTGAGCGCGCCGACGATGCCGCCGATGGCCAGCGCATAGGGATAGTTGTACGCGCCGATAATCTGCGCGACGCCGAGCGGATAAGCGACCGGCTTGCTTTCAAACGGGCCGCGCGGGCCGATCTGGCGTTCCGCATCCTGACAGGCGTAATCGAACCATTCCGCGCCCTTGGTCATTTCCTTGACCGAGAGGTCGACGGGCTTGCCCGTATCGGCGGAAATCACCATGCCGATGTCCTGTTCATGCGCCTTGATTTTTTCCTGCAGCACTTTGAGGAAGTCGAGACGTTCGGCGATGGTGAGCCTGCCGAAGACTTCGCTCGCCGCGCGCCCGTCTTTCAGGATGTCGGCGGCCTGGATGTCGTTCGTCTGCTTGAGGTAAAAACACGTGCGCCCGAAAATCGCGCTGTAGACCGGAAGGTCGGTCGGGACCGGGGAATAGGCGGCGCTGAAGGCCGGAAATTGAGAGAGGTAGGTTTTATAATCTGTCCTGAATGTTTCAAAATCGTTTTGATTGACGGCTTGTTCGAATTTTTTGGAGAGTTCACCCGGTGCTAAAATCGCCATGTTGTCCTTTCAACTGTGCAGTGGTTTTTTGTTTGTTATGCTCAGTTTAAGCATAATGGGTAAATATGTCAAGCGCATGACATAATAACCACATATACTGCTGAAAATACGTGATAAATATCCTCAATCTCGGCGGGGAGGGAGAGGGAGTGACGCGCGCGCTGGTTAGCTGTTGAAGGAGGTTCTTTTCGCTGGCGACGAGGCCTTTCCCGGTCGTGCCTGCGCGGCCTCACGCCGCAAGGCCGTGATTTCGTCCCTGATACGCGCGATCTTCTCTTCGTTCAGACCGGCGGTCCGCTCGGCCAGCACGGCAAGAACCTCGGGCATTCCCTTCTTGCGCGCGAGCGTCAGCGGAGAGTCTTCATAAGGGACCTGTATAACGCATCCCCCTTCCTTGTTCATGGCGATGCCCCGGCTGCGGTGACCGGCCAGTGTGATGTCCGAGGCGGGATTTTGCGCGAGGCTCAGGGTAACATTTTTCTTCCCGTGGGACATTGCACGATAGAGCAGGGATTCCCAAGCCCAGGGATCACCCTGCTTGTACTCGCTGACGAAATTATAATTGGGGTCGTTGCCAGCAGCGCGCGACAGCACGGCGCTGAAGATCGCGGCGTTATCGGTCTCGACGGCTTTATCGAGAAGTTCGTTGGCCTGTTTTTTCGTGTAACCGCCTGTCAGCGACGATTCAAGGGCGGTCAAATCTTCCGCGTCGATGGCCTGCAGAGCCTGTCGGAAGCGGGCTTTATGTTCCCGGTGGCTCTCCCAGTTCTGAACCGTTTTTTGAAAGGCGTTACGAATATTCCACATTTCCCGCTGTCTCCCGAGCTGGTTGATTGTGAGAATTATAAAGCGGGTTTTGTTTTTATGTCAATTTTGTCGGGATAGGCGTTCTATAACAAGCGGTTAAATACTTAGGCCTGATTGTGTGGATTTTTGTGAAGGAGGACCAGCGGCTTACAGCTGCATGCCGGACGTTTTGGCCTTGTGCTGCGCGGGTTCCGGTGTTTCTTCCTTCGGCTCCGGCGCCGCAGAGGAGAGGCCGAAGAATTTGGAGGCCTTCTGCAGGAAGGAGGACGACAGGCCTTCGGGTTCTTTCTCTTTCGTGGCGGCCTTCATGAATGCGGAGCCCGCCTCCGGCGTATCCTGTTCCAGCGCCGCGACGCTGCCGAAAGCGCTGGTGATGCCCCTGACATCGCGCGAGAGGTCGAGGGACTTCGTGACAGTTTCCTGGTAAGCGAGCAGCGCGCCCATCAATTTGTGCAGGTCATCCTGCTGGCGCAGCGTTTCGTTGGTGATCGTGAAATCAACCAGCGCCTTCGTATGCTTGTCTTCGGCGGCATTCGTTTCGTCGCTATGCAGCGCCGCGCCAACGAGGCCGAGCGGCTTGTTTTCCGGCGACATCAGCTGCGCGAGCTGTTTTTCGGTGCGCTGCAGTTCGTCGTGCTTTTCTTTCCAGTCATCCGAATAATTTTCGGCGATAAGTTTCCAGACGTCATCTGCGGGGAGCGGCGTGGACACAACGGAAAAGGACTTGGAGAGGCGGGAGATCAGGGGTTCGTTCTGAATGGCCCAATCGAGCATCTCGCCCGGAAGGGGGATAGGCAACGTATCTTTCTTTTCCGGCGCGGTGCCGGATATGTTTTCCACTGTCGTGTCCATCAACCCTGACAACTGATGTTCGTGACTATTTATATTATGGCCAATTTCTGTTAAAAATGAAATAAATAAATCGTTTTTTGCCTAAAAATCGCTATAAAAGTATAAGAATCTGGCAATAATGGTATCTATGAACCCCAAAATACGTGGAAGAGACTGATTCTCAACGGCGATTTTGCTTGAAACATCCGCCCTGAATCCAATATAAATCAGGACGGAATTAGTACGGTTTAGCGGCCATGATAAAGCTCGGCAAATTGACGGATTATGCGGTTGTCGTCCTGACGCAGCTCTCCCGCGAGGGAGATGCCGCCAGGAGCGCGCCGCAGCTTGCCGAAAAGACCGGTATTCCGGAACCGACCGTCTCCAAAGTTCTCAAGACGCTGGCGCGCGAAAAGCTGGTGGAATCCGTGCGCGGCGCTGCGGGCGGCTACAGGCTTTTGAGGCGGACGGATGAACTTTCCCTCTGCGACATCATCGAAGCCGTCGAAGGCCCCATCGCGATCGCCTCCTGCGTATCCGAGGCCGAAGAGACCTGCGGCGCAGAAAACCGCTGCCCCTCGCGCGGCAAATGGGACCCCGTCAACCGCGCCATCCGCTCCGCGCTGCAGGAGCTGAAACTTTCCGACATGGCCGGGCGTTCGTGCGGCATGGCCGCCTCGCGCCCCGCGCTTGTGCAGGTGACGATGCCGCGCGGCGAGGGAGGTGCGAAATGAGCATCACGCCCGAAACCATCCAGACCGTCCAGTCGCTCGACAAATACGAGGCCGGCTTCATCACCGACATCGAAAGCGAATTCGCGCCCAAGGGGCTCAGCGAAGACATCATCCATTTCATCTCAAAGAAGAAGAACGAGCCGCAATGGCTGCTCGACTGGCGCCTGAAGGCCTATCGCCACTGGCTGACGATGCCCGAACCGCAGTGGGCGAATGTGAGTTTCCCGCCCCTCGATTACCAGGATGCGTTCTATTACGCCGCGCCTAAATCCGCCGCGCAGCCGAAAAGCCTCGACGAAGTCGATCCCAAGCTGCTGGAGACCTACAAGAAGCTCGGCATTCCTCTGCGCGAGCAGGAAATGCTTGCTGGTGTCGCCGTCGATGCGGTTTTCGACAGCGTGTCTGTCGTGACCACTTTCCGCGAAAAGCTGCACAAGGCGGGCGTCATTTTCTGCTCGATCTCCGAAGCTGTGCAGAAATATCCGGAGATGGTGCAGAAATACATGGGTTCCGTCGTGCCCTATACCGACAACAAGCATGCCTGCCTGAATTCCGCCGTCTTCACCGACGGCACCTTCGTCTATATCCCCGCCGGTGTGCGCTGCCCCATGGAACTCTCCACCTATTTCCGCATCAACGAGGCGAAGACGGGCCAGTTCGAGCGTACCCTCATCATCGCCGAGAAGAATTCGTATGTGAGTTACCTCGAAGGCTGCACCGCGCCCAAGCGCGACGAAAACCAGCTGCATGCCGCCGTGGTGGAACTTATCACGATGGATGACGCCGAGATTAAATATTCAACCGTGCAGAACTGGTATCCCGGCGACGAAAATGGCAAGGGCGGCATCTACAACTTCGTGACCAAGCGCGGCATCTGCAAGGGCGCGCGCTCCAAGATTTCATGGACGCAGGTGGAAACCGGCTCCGCGATTACCTGGAAGTATCCCAGCTGCGTGCTGCAGGGCGACGACAGCGTGGGCGAATTCTATTCGGTGGCGCTGACCAACAATATGCAACAGGCCGATACCGGCACCAAGATGATCCATCTGGGCAAGAACACGCGTTCGCGCATCATTTCCAAGGGCATCTCGGCGGGTCGGTCGAACAATACCTACCGCGGGCTCGTGCGCATTTCGCACAAGGCGGAAAACGCGCGCAACTATACGCAGTGCGACAGTTTGCTCATCGGCGACAAATGCGGCGCGCATACGGTGCCCTATATCGAAAACAAAAATCCGTCGGCCACGCTGGAACACGAGGCCACGACCTCGAAAATCGGCGACGACCAGCTGTTCTACTGCCGCCAGCGCGGCATTCCAGACGAAGAGGCGCTGACGCTGATCGTCAACGGTTTCTGCCGCGAAGTGCTACAGCACCTGCCGATGGAATTCGCCGTCGAGGCGCAGAAGCTGGTGGCGATTAGTTTAGAGGGAAGTGTGGGATGAGGAGCGCGACAAAACATCTCCGGAAGAAGAAGCGGCCCGTTGCACTGCGGCTGCGTCAGGACTCAACTGACGCAGAAATGGTATTTTGGCAGAAAGTTAGAAGCCGGCAGCTGCAGGGTTTTAAATTCAAGCGTCAGATTCCTATTGGCGCCTATATTGTGGATTTTCTCTGTCCTGAACGTGGCCTTGTCGTTGAAATCGACGGTGGGCAGCATAACGACAGCCTGAGAGACAAAGTGCGAGACGAATACCTTGCTACGCAGAACCTTAAGGTTATTCGCTTTTGGAACAATGACGTGTTGTCAAATATTAACGGCGTATTGCTGAAGCTGACTGAGGAATTGGACTCCCTCTCCCCCGTCCGCGTAGCGGATGGAGGGAGAGGGCAAGGGGTGAGGGGGCGGCGCAGCAAAAGCGAAAATGGCAATTGTTGCGCCACCCCCTCATCCCAACCTTCTCCCTCCACGCGGGCAAGCCGCGCGGGGGAGAAGGAGCAGGAGAAAAAGTATGCTTAAAATCGAAAACCTCAGCGTGACGGTGGCGGGGCGGGCGGTCCTGAAGAACCTGAACCTCGAAATGAAGGCGGGGCAGGTGCATGCCATCATGGGGCCGAACGGCTCGGGCAAGTCGACGCTGTCATATGTGCTGGCGGGCCGCGATGGTTATGAAGTGACCTCGGGCAATATCACTTTCCTGGGCCAGAACCTTCTGAATATGGAACCCGAAGACCGCGCGGCGGCCGGGTTGTTCCTGGCGTTCCAGTATCCGGTCGAAATTCCGGGCGTGACGACGACGACATTTTTGAAAACCGCACTGAATGCCATCCGCAAGAAACGCGGCGAGAAGGAACTGGAACCTGCCGCTTTCCTGAAACTGCAGAAGGCGAAAGTCACTCAACTTGGCATGGATGCCGAAATGCTCAAGCGTGGCCTCAACGTCGGCTTTTCCGGCGGCGAGAAGAAGCGCAACGAAGTGCTGCAGATGGCGATGCTGGAGCCGAAACTGGCCGTTCTGGACGAAACAGACAGCGGCCTCGATATCGACGCGCTGAAAATCGTGGCGGAGGGCGTGAATGCCCTGCGCGCCGCCGAGCGCTCGTTCCTGATCATCACGCATTACCAGCGTCTGCTCAATTACATCAAGCCCGACGTGGTGCATGTGCTGGCGGGCGGCACGATCCGCAAGACCGGCGGGCCCGAACTCGCGCTGCAGCTCGAAGACAAAGGTTATGCCGAATACTACGGCGAAGGAGAGGCGGCTTAATCATGTCATCTGCTCCGGCAAAAGAAGCGTTCATGGAGGCGCCCGCGGCGAACGCGGCGGCGCTGCCGTGGCTTGCCGAAGCTGCCGCCATTGAAAAGGATAAATCCGTCAACTGGGTGAAAGCCCTGCGCGCCACCGGCGCCGATGCTTTCGCGCGCACGGGCCTGCCCACGCCCGGCTGGGAAGGCTGGCAGTATACCAACCTGCGCCCACTATCTGCGGTGAAATTCCACTATTCCGCTGAACCCGTCGTATTCGACGCCAAAAAACTTCCCGCGCCATTGCTGGATGGTTACCGCATTGTTGTCGTCAACGGCCAGTACCAGCAAAAACTGTCCACGCTCCCCGCACATGTGACCGTGCAAAACCTGATGGACGCGGCGGCGCACAAGACCGCAGGCCTCGAAGACGCGCTGGTGCGCGTGGGCGACCTCGCGAAGTCGCCGCTGATGGCGCTGAATTCCGCGTACCTGCGCGACGGGTTTGTGCTGAATGTCGCGCCCGGCAAAGACATCGACAAGCCAGTTGAAATCCTGTTCTACAATTCCGGCAAGGACATCGCGATCTACCCGCGTGTGCTCTACCGCCTCGGTGAAAACAGCGGCGTCACCATCATCGAGCGGCACGAAGGCGAGGGCAGTTATTTTACGAATCTGTACACGGCGATTGCGCAGGATTCGGCCTCGCGACTGAAGTTTTACCGGGATGTAAATGAATCTGGAAATAGCTTTCATATCAGTATGATAGCCGCGCAGCTCGAGAAAGGCGCTTCTTTTGAAGGCTTTAGCATGGCCACCGGTGGGAAGCTCACCCGGCAGGAGTATCACCTTCAGTTGCTGGATACGGGTATTTGCAGTAATATCGGTGGCACATACTTAATGAAGGGTCAGGAAAGCCATGATTTTACAATCCTGGCCGACCATTTTGAACCGCGCGGAAAGTCCGCGCAGCATTTCAGAGGAGTCCTCGATGATCAGGCTCGTACAGTTTTCCAAGGGAAAATACATGTACGTCGTTCTGCACAAAAAACAGATGGATACCAGTCTCATCATGCGCTATTGCTTGCCCCGGCAGCTGAAGCAAGTGCAAAACCAGAACTAGAGATCTACGCAGACGACGTTAAATGCAGCCACGGCGCCACCTCGGGACAGCTTGATCCGGTGGCGCTTTTCTATTTGAAGAGCCGCGGCATCCCCGAGACCGAAGCAAAATCCCTTCTGGCCGAGGCCTTCCTGAACGAAGCCATCAACCAGGTCAGTTTCGAACCCTTGCGCGAAATATATAAAGAACGCGCCGCCGCATGGCTGGCGGGGAGGGCGTCATGATGGGCGCCAAGAAAGTATCCCTGATCCGCGATGACTTCCCGGCGCTGGCCCAGAAGGTCAACGGCCGCCGCGTGACATATCTCGACAGCGCCGCCAGCGCGCAGAAGCCGCAGGCCGTCATCGACATGATGAACCAGGTGATGACGGAACACTATGCGAATGTGCATCGCGGCGTTTACCTCTTCAGCGCGAAGACCAGCGCGGCCTTTGAAGACGCGCGGACCAAGATCGCGAAATTCATCGAGGCGCGGTCGGCGAAGGAGATTATCTTCACCCGCAACGCGACCGAGGCGATAAACCTCGTCGCCGCGAGCTGGGGACGCAAGTTCCTGAAAGCGGGCGACGAGATCATCCTGACCGAGCTCGAGCATCACGCCAACATCGTGCCCTGGTGGTTCCTGAAAGAGCAGATGGGCGTCGTCATCAAGGTCGTGCCGATATTGAAGAACGGCGCGCTGGATATGGAGGCTTTCGACAGGCTTGTCACCGGGAAAACGAAGCTTATCGCCTTCACGCAGATGTCGAATGCGCTGGGCACACTGACGCCGGTCGGACACATCATCAAGAAGGCGAAATCTGTCGGCGCCAAGACGCTGATCGACGGCAGTCAGGGAATCGTGCACCTCTATGCGAACGTGACCGCGCTGGACTGCGATTTCTATGTTTTTACCGGCCACAAGCTTTACGGGCCCTCGGGCATCGGCGTACTCTATGGGCGCGAGGAGCTGCTGAACGAAATGCCCCCTTACCAGGGCGGCGGAGAGATGATCGAAAAGGTCAGCTTCGACGAGATTACCTTCAAGGAAGCGCCCTACCGTTTCGAGGCAGGCACGCCCGCGATTGTGGAAGCCATCGGCCTTGGCGCCGCTGTCGATTACCTGCTGGGCCGCCTTGATTACCCCTATTTCATCAAGCATGAACTGGCGCTGCTGAACGAGGCGGAAAAGCGCATCAGCGCGATTCCGGGCGTGAAGATATGGTCGCAGGCGCCCGAACGCGCGGCGATATTGTCTTTTACGATTGATAACGTGCATCCGCACGACGTGGCGACGGTATTCGACCAGATGGGCGTTTGTGTGCGCGCGGGGCACCACTGCGCGCAACCGCTGATGAAGGCGCTGGGCATTACGGCGACGGTGCGCGCGTCTTTCGGTTGTTACTCCACGCTGGACGATATCGCGCGGCTGGAGGAAGGCGTGCAGAAAGTGAAGAAGCTGTTCAAATGAGACAGGTAGCGGACGAAAAAATGATACGCGACGCGGTCGGCGACGATGACGAGATGGAACGGATGATGGCTCCGCCCTATACGGAAGCATCGAAAGAGCATGCGCTGTGGCCGCGCGTGCAGGCGGCCATCAGGGAAGTGTATGACCCCGAGATCCCCGTCAATATTTACGAGCTGGGCCTTATATATAAAGTGGACATCGAGAAGGACACGAACAATATCTTTGTCGAGATGACTCTGACCTCGCCCGGCTGCCCCGTGGCGGGCGAGATGCCGGGGATGGTCGAAAACGCCATCCGCACCGTCAACGAGGTCGGCGAGGTGAAAGTGGAGATTGTCTGGGACCCGCCATGGGACCCGTCAAAAATGGCGGAAACCGCCAAACTGCAACTGAATATGTTTTAATTTTAAACGAAGGAGAGAGAAAATGGCACAACAACAACTGATTACACTGACGGACAGTGCGGCCCAGCATATCAAGGGCCTCATGGACAGCGCGCCGGAGGGCGAAAAATTCGCCGGCCTGCGTGTGGGCGTGACGGCGACGGGCTGTTCGGGCCTCAGCTACAGCCTCGAATACGCGAAAGAGCCGCAGCCGATGGACGTGCTGGTGGAAGACAAGGGCGTGAAAGTCTTCGTCGACCCCAAGGCGCAGATGTACCTGGCCGGCATGGAAATGGATTACTACGAGAACAAGTTCGAGAGCGGCTTCACCTTCAACAACCCGAATGCGACCGGTCATTGCGGTTGCGGAAAGTCGTTCAAGGTCTGACAGTCTGCTGAAAAACCCTCTTTCTTATCATTCTGAGCGCAGCGAAGAATCCCCTTCCTTTGGAACAAAGGGAGATTCTTCGGTCGCGGCGCTCTCTCAGAATGACAATTTTTAGTTTTCAGCAGACCGCTAAAAGGCCGAAGCTCAGGCCGCCAGCGCGACCAGCGGGAAGCGGCCGGCCTTGACCGTAATGCCGTTGCGCCCGCTTTGCTTGGTGGCATACATGCGCTTGTCGGCAAGGCTGATGATGTCGTCGCAGCTCTTCAATCCGTCTTCCTGGTATTCCGCCGCGCCGATGCTGGCGGTCTGTACCCTGCCGTCCGGCAGCGGCCCGAGGCCGCCAGCACCGAGGCGGTGCATGACAGTAGGCACGTCCGCCAGCTTCAGGCCCGGCATGACAATGACGAATTCCTCCCCGCCCCAGCGCACCACGGTGTCCTGCTGGCGCAGCAGTCCCTGCAGGCGCCGTCCGGCCTCCTTCAGCACGTCGTCGCCCGCATCGTGGCCGAAAGTGTCGTTCACTTTCTTGAAGTTGTCGAGATCGACGAAGGCGACGCAGAGCGGCATGTTCGCGCGCTGCGTCGTCGCGAAGAGGGACTGCAGCAGGCGCAGGCCGTAGTCGCGCCGCAGGCAGCCCGTCATCTGGTCCGTCGTCGAATGCCGGATGAAACCCGCCATGAACTGCAGCTGGCTCATGCCCGCAATTACGGCGATGGCGGTGATGACCGCCTGCAGGATGACGGTGCCATGCCCGACCATCAGCGCGGCGGGCGTCCCGGGCAGCAGTGCGTCGATCGCCGCCACGAAGAGGATGCCAAGCCCGAACGCCGTCCCTTCAAGTGCGGTCAGCGGGAAAAGGCACAGCAGCAGCGCAATCAGGTGCGGAAGGTGGGCATAGGCGCTCTTGATGAAAAGCGTCTTGTCCGTCCAGCCGGCATCCGCCAGCGAGATATTGGCATAGGAAAAGAAAACCAGGGGAATGGCCAGCAGCACCGCCAGCATCGCGCGCGCAAGCGCCAGCGAAGGGACGGAGGGCTTGTAAAATAGCAGCCACATAAACAGCATCGCCGCGAGAACGCGCGCGGCCGCCACGTTGACGAGGTCGTTCCACGGCAGGAAGGCCATGTCGACGGGTATCCAGGCGACCATCAGCACGCCCAGTATCGCCGCCGTCAGCCGGACGCGCGCGAGGATAAGCTCGATCCGCGACTGGATCAGCGGCAGGGAATGCCGGCCCGTTCCCAGCAGCGGGGCGGTCTGTCCGTATAATTTTTTGAGCGCCTCATTCATACCCCTGAAGTATGGGAGGATAATGGGGGTGCAGGCAATGAAAATTGAGCCTTCATGCGCGGATAATGAGCGGCCCTGCCGCTCTTTTCGGGCGCGGCCATCCGTGGTAGCCTGTTCGCCGGATTTGCCTTTTTACGTGAGGAGCTTTGCCATGTCCGCATCCGCCAGCGGCAATGCCGCGGTCGCCCAGCAATACGAAAAATGGGTTTATCCCGCGCCTTTGCAGGATTTAAGCGTGCCCGAGGTCCGTGCGCGGCGCGACGGCGGGGATTATGAGCGCAACTGGCATACGTTTTTCCCCGAGAAGCCCTTTCGCGACGATATCGATGTGCTGGTTGCGGGCTGCGGGAGCAACGCGGCGGCGCGCTATGCCTTCAACCACCCGACGGCGCGCGTGACCGGCATCGACCTGTCCTCCTCAAGCCTCGCGCACGAAGCTTTCCTGAAGGACAAGCACAAGCTGAACAACCTGTCGCTCCACCAGATGCGCATTGAGGAAATCGCGAGTTTGGGCAAGCAATACGACTTCATCGACGTCTCTGGCGTGCTGCACCATCTGCCCGATCCTGTTGGCGGCCTCAAGGCGCTGGGCAGCGTGCTGAAGCCCGATGGAACGATTGCAATCATGATCTACGGCCAGTACGGCCGCACCGGCGTCTATATGCTGCAGGAAATGTTCCGGCTCATGGGCCTGGGGCAAAGCGAGGCGGATGTCGTCACGGTCAAGCAGACGCTGGCTTCGTTGCCCAAGGCGCATGTCGTGCAGGGCTATGTGGAGCGCACACGCGATTCAAAATACGACGCGGGCCTCGTCGACAGCTTCCTGCACCGGCAGGACCGCGCCTATACGGTGCAGCAGTGCATCGATTTCGCGAAGGACGCGGGCCTCAGCTTCATGAACTGGTGGGATAATATCCTTTATTATCCGGAAGGACAGCTGAACATCAACCACGAATTCTACCGCAGGGTGAACGCGATGCCCGAGCGGTCGATCTGGCAGTTCATGGAACTGTATAACGGCACGCTGGGGCAGCACGGTTTCTGCGTCTGCCATCCGTCGCGGCCCGAAAAAAACTACCGGGTTGACTTTACGACCGAAGCCTTCATGAATTACGTCCCGGTGCGCCGCTGCGCGGAAGTCAGGAAAGAGGGACTGCAGGAAGGCAGCATCGCCCTCAAGCGCGAGCCGCATCCCGTCTATACGCTGGACCCGGCAGCGGCAAAACTGTTCCGGCAGATCGACGGGATAAAGACCGTCCGCCAGTGTTTCGAGGCCTCCGGCATAACGGGCATCGACCCCGTCATCGCCTGCCGGGTCGCGTTCCGCTACCTGTGGCGGCTCAGCTATATTTTCATGAAGTTGCCGGCGTAGGGCTTGCCGGTTTTCAGTTTCAGCTGACGCATGGATTGTATGGGCCGCTGCGTGATTGTCGCGTCGCGGACGATCCGTTTCTCCCGCAGGTCGGCCGGCGCCTGTTCCCATCCTTCGAACTC
Source organism: Alphaproteobacteria bacterium (assembly GCA_004297545.1). Lineage (GTDB taxonomy): Bacteria > Pseudomonadota > Alphaproteobacteria > Micavibrionales > UBA2020 > JAPWJZ01. The sequence goes on along the minus strand of SCTB01000121.1, from coordinate 8,599 downwards.
GCCGGAATCCCATGCCAGTTGCTTGAATTTTGACGGCAGGCCTTCGAGGTCTTCGAGCGGATTGCCTTTGCAGTTGAAATAACCGCCGACCTCGTCGGGCGACCCGTCCAGGTTCGTGAGTTTGTTGTCGTTGCAGTGGAAATTGCCGACGACGACGCGCGGCGCGCCCTGCAGGCTGGCAATTCCGCTCTTCTCACAATAGAAATTTTCGCCCACGAATTCTGGCGCGCCTTTCAGGTCGGCGAGCGGGTTGCCGACGCAGCGGAAATCCTTTCCCACATGGCGTGGCGCATGTTCGAGCGTCGAAAGCTGGTTGCCGTCGCACATGAAATTTCCCTCGACGGTCTCCGGCGCGCCCTTCAGGCTGGTCAAAAGGTTGCGGTTGCAATGGAGTCCCTTCAGGGAGGCAGGGGCGCCGGTGAGATCGGTCAGCTTGTTGCCGTCGACGATAAAGTCGCCGCCGATCGCGGGCGGAGCCCCGTTCAGGGACGTGAGTTGGTTGTCCCAGCACCAGATATTTCCGCTCACTTCGCGGGGGCCGCCCTCGAAATTCCTGATCCGGGTTTTCGTGCAGGTGAAATCGCCGACCTTTTCCGGCGCATGCGCCAGGGTTTCCAGGTCGTTTTCGCTGCAGTTGAATGTGCCGGGCACGATGCGCGGCGCGCCTTCGAGGCTGGTGAGCCCGCAGCCGGTGCAGAAGAGATTCGTGCCCACGCTTTCAGGCGCGCCGATAAGGTTTTTCAGCGGGTTGCCGCTGCAGCGGAATTCCGCGCCGACTTTCCTGGGCGCATGTTCGAGCGTCGTGAGCTTGTTGTCGCCGCAATGAAACTCGGCGCCTGCTTCTTCAGGTGCGCCTTTGAGCGTGGTCAGCTTGTTGCGGGACGTGTTGTAGTCTCCGCCGACATAGGCTGGGCCACCTTCGAGGTTCGTCAGCAGGTTGGAATGGCAAAAAAACCGTCCTTCGATGCGCGCGGGCGCGCCTTTGAGGCTTTTCATCCTGTTGTTCTGGCAGAAGATGCCGCCGACGGATGCCGGCGCGCCTTCGAGGTCCGGCAGCTGGTTCTCATGGCAGGAGAAATCCTTTGCCACGGTCTGCGGCGCGCCTTTGAGGGTCGTCAGCTTGTTCTTGTCGCAGCGGAAATTCCCGCCCACGGTCTGGGGGCTTCCTTTCAGGCTGGCGAGCTGGTTTTCGTGGCAATGGAAATCCCCGCCGACGGTCTCAGGCGCGCCTTCAAGGCTGGTCAGCTTGCAGTTGTGGCACCAGACGCTCCCGCCGACGGATTTCGGGGCGCCTTTCAGGCTGGTGATCGCGGTGAAGTGGCACCAGAAATTCCCGGTGACGACCACGGCCGAAAGGTCGGGCAATTCGGTGAGTTCGCGGCCGCTGATTGCGATGTCGCCGTTGACCAGCAGCGTGCCGTCGCGCTGGCGCTTATAGGACACGCCGAGCGCCTTGAGCGCCTGTTCACTGGCGGCGGTGGCATTATTTTTGTTGAAAGATTCCAGCATGAAAATGCCCGCGAGTTACGACCGCGCGAATGTAGCAAATGCTTGTTATTATGTCAAATTTTAATGCGGAGAAAGGCGAAACTCGAAACCCCTGCGTTCTCCGGGGCTTCGCTTACAACCCCGGGAGCTGGCCTGGCTTCTGAATCTCGATCGGCTTGCGGCGGACGGTGACAGGGTTTTTGGCACCCCCGGTGAGTTCCTCCGCGGCCTGGCCGTTCAGATGTTCCTTCACCGCGGCGACGCCCTGCTCGAGCGTGGTGGTCTTGAACCCGCCGTTGTCGAGCGGTTCTTTGAACAGGGTGAAGTTGTATTTATCCGTCACGTTGTCGAATTCGGTGCGCAGGATGGTGCAGTGTTTTGACAGCAGTTCTGCATCCGCGCGCACATCCATCGCCAGCGCGATGAAAGTTTCGCGCTCGATGGGCGATGCCTCGCGGCGTGCGGCCGTGTTGAAGCTTTTCTGCAGCTTTTTTTCCATGCGCTGAAAAGTCAGCGGAATGGTGGCGTTGCAGTCGGTCAAGATCTGCCCCGCCGCATTCTCATAGCCGAAATGGAACGGGAAACGCGCCACCGCACTGATGATGTTGCGCCCGATTTCCAGCGGCTTCGCGATGGCTTTCAGCGCAAGGCCCCAAAGGCCCTTCTTGCCGCGCGTGATGGGGGAATAGGCATCGATGATTTCAGAAAGGGATTTTTCGTTTGAATTCGACATTGAGACACACCACCGTTTTTTTAATTGCGCACATCGTAGACGAGGCGGCGTTTATGTCAATACGGTGTTATGCGGCTGGAATAGCGAGGATTTTCAGACGACCGGCGACCTGATGCTGGCCTTTTTGAAGCCGGCGGCAGGCTGCATCACCGTCACGCTGCCGTAGCGCACCAGCGTGATCTCGCTGCTTTTCCTGCCCGGCTGCTGAACGGCGGCGAAGGCCTTGGCGAGAGGGATATGCTGGCCGGGTTCGGGCTCAAGCACGAACTGGTATCTGGCGTCGCCCTGCGGCTTGGTGATAAAGCATTTGGCGGCCAGGATGGCGGCGTCTTTTTGCACCTGTTCGGCCAGTTTCACAAAGCTTTCGCGGTCATCCGCCGTGGCGTCCGTTCCGGAGGCTTTTTTAAAGCTTTTCTGCAGCGTCTGTTCCATGCGCTTGAAGGTCGCGGCCAGCTCGAGATCGTTGGTGGTGATGGTCTGGCCGGCAAGGTTGCGGCTGGTAAAGAGTACGGAAGGCACAGGGGCGGGGGCGTCATTCACATTGGGAAGGATATCGACTGCCTTGGCGACCACCTTCAGGAAGTCGCCGACAAGACCCGTCCGGCCGCCCACGATGGGGGAATAACGGTCTATCACGTCACGCAAAGAGGTCGAATCTTCGGGCGTCTTATTTTGCATAATATGTATTATACGGAGGCGGGGGAAAGGCGTCAACCGCTGTCTTCCAAACCTTTGAATTGCCGGAATTTATCAATGAATTAATCGGTAAGCGATAATCTGGAAGCATGATGGGGTTCGATCCAGTTTCGATGATGGCTGCCGGCTATATCCTGGCCGCGGCCGAAGGCTGCCCGGCGATCGACCCGCCGGTTCTCAATCTGCAGCTGGAACAGAACCCGCCGCTGACCTATGAGGATCAGAGCATCGTCGATATCTCCCGCGACCAGGTCAATTCGCAGGTGCAAGGGCTGGTCAGCGACAACCCCGTCGCGCGCATGACGGCGCTTGCGCAGGTGACCGAGCAGCAGAAACTGTCGGTGGAAGGCGCCTCTTGGTTTACGGGCGGATATATGCAGGGTAACCTTACCTCCAAAGGCGCGATTTCCTTTAAAGTCGTGCCGCAGGGAGTGACGGACGGCACACAGGTCGCCTGCGTCTATGTCGACAAGGTCGATCTCACCCTTGTTTTCAATCCCGAAGTGCATATCGCGGCTGAATGGGCGTCGCGCCCCTGCGCGCATCAGGTCGTCACCGCGCACGAAAACAGCCATGTCCTGCGCGATCTCTACGCGATTTCACAGTTCATGCCGCGCGCCAAAATTGCGATGGCCGACTTCCTGAACGGGATGAGCGGAGAGGGCCCCATGCCTGCCGATCAGACGCAGCCCGGAGCGGATGCGCTGTCGCAGCAGATATCCGGTCTTATCGTCAATTCAATTTACCCGCCGCTGGAGATTCTGCGTGCGCAATACCAGGCGGAAATCGACAATGACGAGAACTACAGGCGGGAATGGGCGCTATGCCCGGCGGAAGACTGGCATATCGAGGGCGTTATGCCCTAGAACACGGGAAGCATGATGGGGTTTGATCCAGTTTCGATGATGGCTGCCGGCTATATTCTGGCCGCGGTCGAAGGCTGCCCGGCGCAGGACGCGCCTACCTTCGACGTCCAGGTTCAGGACGCCCCGCCCGTTATTGACGAAAGCCATTCTTCCGCCGAACTGACCGCGTCCCAGCAGGCCTTCCAGGTCGCGGCGGCGAACAGCGAAAATCCGCTCTCCCAATACGTCGCGCGGGACCAGCAGATGCAGGAGCAGAAGCTGTCGGTCGAAGGCGCCTGGTTTACCGGCGGGTACACGATGGGCCGGCTCGGCTCCCAGTACATGATTTCCTACAAGGTGCTGACCCGCAACGACGGTGCGACGCAGACCGCCTGCGTCTATATCGACAAGGTCACGCTGGCCATGAAGTACAACCCGGAAATCTATATCGCCTCGGAATGGTCGCAGCGTCCCTGTGCGCACCAGGTCATCAACGCGCACGAGCATAACCATGTATCGCGCGATCTCTGGGCGATTTCGCAATTCCTGCCGCGCGCCAAGATATTGATGACAAATTACTTAAGCCAGCTGGGCGGCGAAGGGCCGATGGATGCCAGCCAGGTGCAGGTGGGGGCGGATGCGCTGGCGCAGAAGGTCACCGAAGAGATCACTACCGCCCTGTTTCCCCCGCTGGAGGTTTTACGGGCCCAGCTCCAGCGCGACATCGACACCGCCGAGAATTACCAGCGGGAATCAACGCTTTGCCCGGCGGAAGAGTGGCGGGTAGGGCCATAGATCAGGCTTGCCTAATTTGCTTGAAAATATTATGGATAATGTGTATGTTGGGATAACCTTCTTACATGGTCCCGGCAATGTCAAATCCTGAAGAAATCAAGCCGAAACAAGATTTTAACACCAATTCCGGCAAGGATAACCCGGTGACTCCGGCCAATGACGCCGGCCGCCTGCAGTATGAGATCACCGAAGCGCAAAAGAAAAAGGCGCTCAACCCGCCCGTGGACAATACCGTGGTTGAGACGCTGCACGGCTACAAGGTTTCTGACCCCCTGCGCCCGCTTGAAAATCTCGATGCGCCCGAGACGGCTGTCTGGGTCGATGCGAAGAACGCGGAGTTTTCTTCTTACGTCGCGGGCCGGAAGGTGGCGGTGGACCAGACCGTGAAATTCCTTTCCGGCGCGATGGATTATCCACGCTCCAGCCTGCCCAGCCGCCACGGCGACAAGTATTTCAGCACCTTCCAGGACGGGCTTGCGCCGCAGCCTATCTATCAGGTCTGCGACGGTCCCGACGGAATGCCGCGTACGCTGTTCGACCCCAATACGCTGTCGGCCGACGGCACGATTTCCCTTTCTGGCGCCTTTCCGAGCCCGGATGGCTCGCTTGTGGCTTATCTGACCTCGAAATCCGGCAGCGATGCGCAGACGCTGCGTATCCGCAACGTCGCGACAGGGGAGGACCTGCCCGACGTCATCGAGAACTGCCGCTTCTGCGAGGTGCTGTGGGACAAGGACAGCAGCGCCGGATTCCAGTACACCTTCCCCGTGACGCCGCCGAAGGATGGCAAGCCACCCTCCTGGGGCCGCAAGGCGATGCACCACACGCTGGGCGAAGCGCCCGACAGCGACAGGCAGGTCTATGAGAAAAAAGGCGACGCGCCCTGGGCGAACCCGTTCCGCCTGCCGACCGCGCAATACGACTGGGTGACGACGGGCCTCGGCTTCGATCAGAATAACGGCATACATTACCGTCCGCGCGGCAGCGATGAGCCTTTCAAGACGCTGCAGGAATCCGGCGATTACCAGCTGTCGCCGGTGGCGGAGCTGGGGAACGGGGAGATACTGGCGCTGACCAGCAAGGATGCCTCGCGCGGACGCCTCGTGCGCTTTAACCTGAACGATCCGGCGCCGGAAAAATGGCAGGATGTTATCCCGGAAGACGCGAAAGACCGCCTGAACGACGTGCTGTACCATAAAGGAAAGCTCTTTTGCTTCTATAACCACGATACCGCGGACAAGATTTCCGTGCACGAACTTGACGGCAAGCATCTGCACGACGTGCCGCTGCCGGTCCAGAGCGTGGCCGGTCTCGCCAAAGTCAATCCGGAGGACGACACGTTCCTGCTCAAGGTTTCGAGTTTCACGACGCCGGGCGATACCTATAGCTACGACATTGCGACAAACCAGCTGACTCTCGTCAAGAAGAACGACTGCAAATACGATCTCGACGGCTGCATTGTCGAGCGCATATCGGCGGTCTCAAAGGACGGCACCGTCATTCCCATGACGGTGGTCCGCCATCCCGACACGGCGCTTGACGGCACCGCAGCGCTGAAGCTTTACGGCTACGGCGCCTCCAACAATTCGCTGGGTCCCGGCTTTTCCTTCTCGGTTCTCGACTGGGTGAAAAAGGGCGGCATCTATGTGCAGGCCAATCTCCGCGGCGGCGGCGAGTTCGGCGCCGACTGGTACGACCAGGGCCGCATGCTCAACAAGATTAACGTGTTCCACGACTTCATCGCCTGCGCCGAGGAGCTTATCAAAGGGAAATATACGAGCCCGGAGCGCCAGGTCATCGAGGGCGGCAGCGCGGGCGGGTTGCTCACCATGGCCGTGATGCTGATGCGGCCGGATCTGTTCGGCGCGGTCGTTTCTGCCGTGCCTGTCACCGATGTGGTGCGCCTGCACAAGACGCGCGGCGGTCAGGCCATCCCCGAATACGGCGACCCCGAGATCAAGGCCTTTTTCGAGGCTATCCTCGAGTACTCCCCCTATCACAACGTCAAGCCCGGCGTGGAACTTCCGCCGCACCTGCTGAAAACCGGCGACCACGATACGCGCGTGCCGCCCTTCCATGCCTTCAAGATGGCGGCGCTGCTGGCGGCGCTTTCCGCGCCCGGCACCGTTTCGCTGTTGCGCGTGGCGAAAGACGCGGGCCACGGCGCGGGCAAGCCGACCATGAAGGTCATCGAGGAGATGGCCGAAACCGTGGCTTTCATCGAAAGCGCCATCGGCCCCATCAACCAGGCTGATTACAAGGCCTCGCTCGTCAAAACGAAAGCCCCCGCCGCGCCCAAGCCGCCGGGTAAGTGAGCGGATAGAGCCGTAGCTTCAAAGCCTACTTTCAGTATTCGCCACCCCGACGAAAGTCGGGGTCCAGCACGGCGGTTTACCCGCCGCATTTATAAATGCGCTTCGCGCGTCTGGACCCCGACTTTCGTCGGGGTGGCGATAGGGGGACAGCCGGATTTGTATTTTCCGGAAAAGTGATATATAACATCCCCCATGAAAGCAGGCGTTCAAAAACCGCAAATTAACCGGCTTGTCTCTGTCGCCCCCATGATGGGGTGGACGGACAGGCATGACCGGTATTTCCTCCGCCTGATTTCCCCCAATGCCCTGTTGTATACGGTGATGATCACGACCGGGGCGCTAGTGTATGGCAAGAAGTTTAACGTGCTGGACTACAACCCCGAGGAACACCCCGTCGCCCTGCAGCTGGGCGGGTCGGACCCGGGGGAGCTTGCCGCTTGCGCCAAGCTGGCCGAGCAATACGGTTATGACGAAGTGAACCTCAACTGCGGCTGCCCCAGCGACCGGGTGCAGAAAGGCAAGTTCGGCGCCTGCCTGATGGCGGAGCCGGAACTGGTCGCAAACTGCATCGATGCCATGCAACAGGCGGTCTCCATCCCCGTCACGGTCAAGAGCAGGATTGGCATTGATGATCAGGATAGTTATGAATTTTTGTTAAACTTCGTTGGCAAGATCGCGGAGAAGGGGTGCAAGACCTTCGTCATCCATGCGCGCAAGGCTTTACTCAACGGTTTAAGCCCGGCTGAGAACCGATTGATTCCACCACTGAAATACGATTACGCCTATCGTCTGAAGAAAGACTTTCCGCACTTAAACATCATTCTGAACGGTGGCGTCAAAACGGTTGATAACATTAAAGACGCCCTCAAAAACGCCGATGGTGTGATGATCGGCCGCGAGGCCTATACCAACCCGTACTTTATGGCCGAAGTGGAACGGGAAATTTTCGGCACGCCCGCCGTCAAGACAAGGCACGAAATCATCGAGGCGATGTTCCCTTATATCGACCGATGCCTCAGCGAGGGCACGCCCTTGAAAGACATCACCCGCCATATCCTCGGCCTCTACCAAGGCCTCCCCGGCGCCCGCCAGTGGCGGCGGATTTTAAGCGAGCAGGCCTACCAACCGGCGGCGAACAGCAATATCGTGCGGCAGGCGTTAAGGGCTGTTCCGGAAAATTAAAGACCGATGCGTCTTTCCCCAATGTCATTCCCGCGAAAGCGGGAATCCAGTACCGTGGTTATCTCTTGAATTTCGGGCGCGTTATTCTGGAAAAATAGGGAAATGCAAGGGGGGATTTCTTTCTGTGTCATCCCGGACCGCGTACGGCGAAGCCGTATCGCGAGAGCCGGGACCCAGCATTTACTCGCGCCGCAAGGCGCTCATTATTGCTGCGCAATTTGGATTCACTCCTGGGTCCCCGTTGACGGCTCGCGCAGGCGCTCGCCTACGGGGATGACAATTGCTTTAAAGCGTGAACGACCGTTTCGGCGCGCCGTCGCTCAAGGATTTCATCATCTCTTCCGCGCGGCGGAGGGTGGCGGGGGAGAGGTTGTCGAATTTTTCGGGCTGGCCGATGGTTTCGACGCCGGTTTTCAGGTTTTCGGTGATCTGCACGCGCTCGCGGGCTTCGAAATTGAAAATCTCGGTCAGCTTGCGGTTGATGACGGGGGAGGATGTGACGCGGGCAACGCTGGTCGTGCCCATCAGCGCCCAGGTCTCGCCGT
>SCTB01000120.1 GCA_004297545.1 Alphaproteobacteria bacterium | reverse complement strand
TAGACAAGGAAACGACAGATTTCCGCCCCTCCAGGGCGAAGTACAAGGGTGTGAAATGGGCAAAGACTTTGACCGCGAAAGCGAGTCTATAACAAAAAAGCCGGAAACACGGCGGTTCAAGGATACGTCCCGGCGTCTGCGTTCGGGAGCCGAAAAGCCGCTCAAGCACCGTGCGAGCCTCGACTGGCGCCTGGACCAGCGGTCGGTTTGCGACAAGGGCGGCGCCGAGGCCGACATCGTTTCCCTCGAAGAACTGAAATCCGTCATCCTGAAGAGTCGCACCGGCGAAGCGTTGCTCGAGGGGAACAACGGTCTTTCCGTCGTATACGACCAGCAGAGCCCCGCCTCTCAATATTATACGCGCGGGGAACAGCGCATTATCACCCTGAACCCGCTGCGCCCGAAAGGGGATCTTATCAACCTGCTCGCGCGCGAGCTGCGCCGGGACTGGCAGCATCGCCATGGCGCGCTCGTCAACCCGCTGGTATACGAGCCGGACGAAGCCATTCTTATCAACCGCGCGCAAAGCGCGGACGTGCTGATGGTCGGCGTGAAAATCGCCTGGGAGCTGAAACTGGCGGGCGAGCCCGAAGCTTGGGATTTCCTGACCGGGTCGCCGCTGGTCGATGTCACGCGCACGTTTGAAATAAAAGCGCAGGCTGATTTCCGCACGCTGAACAACGGCGAGGCAAGCCGCGCCGCCTATGACAAGTTTTTCGAGGACAGCCGCACCAAGCTGCACGACAAGCGCATCATCCACCAGATGCTGCTGGACGAAAGCGGCTATATGAAGACGCGCGAGAAGGGCCCGAAGCTGTCGATCGACCTGTTCAAGCGCCTCGGCGAAATTCCGCATGGCCGCAATTACCTGGCTATGAAGGCGAAGCACGCGCCCAACGACTTATGCTATTCGACCGTCGAAGACCGCTCGAATGCGAACTTTCTGTGGTTCATCAAATTCGAGCGCAGCTTCCTGGAAAAAGAGCTGCAGATGGTCAGGGACTCTGTGAAGCTGTCTGCGGAAGTCGTCGACTTCGGCAAATGGTCCGATAAAACCAAGCGCGCCCGGCAGCCAGAGCCGGGCCAGTAAAGCGTTTTTTTCTTCTGCCCCTTAACCGCGAAATCTTTTGCGTCTTGGGGGAATCCCGGGAGACAGCCGATGCTTGAAGGACTGGGCGATCGCCGCATCCGATTCCGGCTGGCAAGCCTGACCGACCGCGACCTGAACTTCGCGCCGGTCGAGCGCCGGGCTCAGGACTTCGCCGGTTATATCCGCACACTTCTCAAAATCCTCGATCACAGCCCGCTCGGCCGTACGCTGGTGCGTTACGCGTCGCTGCAGGACGTGAGCGTGGGCCTTGACCCGCTGCTGGAGCCGCATGCGAGTTACTTCTATCCGAACCAGAACCATTTTGACTTAGGTTATCAGCCTGAGCTGCTGCACCGCTCCGAAAAAGGCATCAGCCGCTACCTCGTCTCCTTCATCGCGGGACTGCGCCGCGTCTGGCATCACCGTACGGGCAACGGCCCCGATGTGTCGCTGCGGCCCCAGGATTTTTTGAGATTGTGCCGCTTTGCGGAGGCGGATATTGAGGCGGTCACGCATCTTGTCGCCTGGGAGCTGCGCTCGGGCGGCGCGTCGTTCTTGTGGCGCCACCTGCTGGCGGGCGCAAACGGCGACATTTCGGTCGTCTTCGAACGCGCTATTCTTGAAGGTCCGCCGCGCAAATCAGACACGGCGGCGCTGAGAGCAGGTTTCGACCAGTGGTTCGCGGAGCGCGAGCGCGCCAATGCCTGCGATCACTTCGCGCTGGAGGTCATGGACATGGCCTTGATCCAGCAGCCCGCCATCGTGGGCCTGTCCCCGCTTCGTCCGGGCCGGGCGGCGGGCGTCGGCATGCTGCCAAGCGGGCTGAACTACCTGGAAGGCGCGATGTTCACCGGGGCCTGGTATGACGTACCGGAAGACGACTTTAATGCTGTGCATTTGCGCCATATCGAGCAGGACATTATTCAACTGCTTGAAAAAGAACATAATTCCCGTTAAAAACATATTTGACATAATCCAAGAATCAATGTAGTCTCTTGAGACTGCAAAGTTATTCAGTTTTCAGGGAGTGTGTCAGATGTCCGAGAATTCAAACCAGGAAAAACCGTCGAAGCTCAAAACAGCCTTCCAGTGGGCGACTGCTTTTGTTTCCACGCTTACCGGCGACGGGCCTCAATACGGCTATAACGTCGCGGGCGCGAACTGGGATTACGCCAAGACCTGGATCGGCTCCAAAAAAGCGCCGAAGCTGACGTAAGCTTTCAACGACAAAGCGTTTCCGCTAAACCGCCCTCTCCTTTTTTGATGAGCCATTCAACGGCCATCTGGCAGGCGCGATCTTTTTCGCGGCGCTTGGTGTGTGCATACATGTCGTCGCGGGACTGCGCCGCTTGCTGTTTCTCAGGGCCCTCATCAAAATGTACAAGAGCGATATGGACCCACATCAACGCTATGCTAGGGTTGGGCTGCACCCCCTCACCTGAATAATACATCGCGGCTAGATGATATTCCGCAAGTGGTTTTTTTGCTTCAGCAGCTTGCAGCAAAAAAGCGAAGGCTTTTTTTGAGTCCTTGGGCACACCATGCCCATACCGATACATGATTCCCAATAGCTCTTGCGCTCCCTTGTGGCCCGCCTTCGCCCAAGCTTCCAGTCTTTTTAGATTCTTTGCGGCCTCAGCGTAGTCACCGTTTTCGTAAGCTGCTCGGGCTTCTTGATATGGGGATGGTTCGCCGCAACCATCAACCCCACAGCCCGTAACGATGTTCGTTTCTGCCCGCGTTCCCTGCGCGAACAAAATGCCAAGCACCAGCGAAACCGCTGCGAATAGCGTAAAACGCATCAAAAAGTCCTCCGGAAGTCCGGCGGCCACTATATCAAAAAAATATTAAAGCCCTTCCAGATCCAGCAGGTGGGCTTCGCCTTTTTTGGTGAGCCATTCGCGGGCCATCTGCAGGGCGCGGTCTTTTTCGCGGCGCGTCAGGTGCGTGTACATGTTGTCGCGCGAGGTCAGCGCCTGCTGTTTTTCAGGGCCTTCCGGGTAGTGGACGATGGCGATCTGCAGCCACATCAGCGCCATGATGGGATCCGACTGCACGCCGTCGCCCGAATAGTACATCGTCGCGAGGTGGTACTGCGCGAGCGGGCGGTTGGCCGCGGCGGATTCGGCAAGGAAGTCGTAGGCCCTCTTGGAATCCTTCGCCACGCCCTGGCCCTGCCGGTACATGATGCCCATGAGCTCCTGCGCGCCCTTGTGGCCGCCCTTGGCGAGCGGCTCGAGGTCCTTGGCGACTTCGGTATATTTGCCCTGCTGGTACATCTTCATGAGGTTTTCGTAGGTGAGCTTGCCCGAGCCGGACATGATGCCGCTGGAGCCTGCCTCGCCCGCGGCTGCGACCTGCTGCGCCGGGATCATCAGGTTGGTGGGGATCTCGTTATACTCGTCCAGCGGCGGCGGCTTGTCGGGGTCCTTTTCCTCGAGGTAGGCCGCATTGGGCGGGGGCGAGTCGAATTCGCCGCCGCCGGCGTCCGCGGGCGCGGCCTTCGGGGCGCTGTCCCTCTTTTCGTTGAGCATGTCCTCTTCCGCATGGGCGCGCGGGGCGGCCATGACGACAAGCGACAGGAATGCGGCAAGAAACAGGGTGAAACGCATGTAAAACTCCCCCAAGACCCTCTTCTATTGATTATAGTGCGCTTTGGTTAATTTCCCAAGACGGCATATTACGCCCGGAAAACCAGCGTAACCCAGTCTTCCGCCGGGAAGCTCTTCACCAGCTGGAGTCCTTGTTTTTCATAGGCTTTTGCGACCTCCGCCTGCTGGCGCTTCAGGAGGCCGGACAGCACGCAGAAACCCCCTTTTTCCAAGGATTTCACGGCGGCGGGCGCCATCGCGATGAGCGGCCCGGCGAGGATATTGGCGGCAATAATATTATACGGGCCGTTCTTTTTGGAAAGCGGCGCGGCATAGCCGTCCCCGGCGGCGGCCTGCAAGGTGACCTTGTTCATCGCGGCATGGCGCTTCGTGACGCGGACGGATTCGGGGTCTATGTCAATGGCGGTCAGCTTTATGCGCGGCCAGATCTTTTTCATGGCGATCGCGAGGATGCCGGAGCCGCAGCCCATATCCAGCGCATTTTTGAAGTCGTGTTTTCCGGCGAGCCAAGCAAAGGCGCGCAGGCAGCCCTGCGTGGTCTGGTGCTCGCCGGAGCCGAAGGCCGTGGCGGCGTCGATATGCAGCGGTATCCGGCCTTTCGGCGTCTTTCCCCTGAAGTGCGAGCCGCGGATAAAGAAATTATCAATCGTCACCGGCGGAAAATTGTCGTGCACATGCTGCAGCCAGTCGGTTTCGGGTAGCTTTGCCGGTTTCAGCTGGCGGGGCGCGCCCTTGATGTCCAGCTGCTGCAGCCGGCGCATGATTTCCGCGGTGTCCGGCGGACCCAGCGTCGTGAGCGTCACAGTCCAGTTATCCCCGTCGGTGGACTCCTTATTATGGAGAAAGACCGACACCGCCGCGTCTTCGAGCGCATCGGCCACGCGCTGGGCGGTCTCTCCGTCAAGGCGCTGCCGGAAGGGCAGGGACAGGCTGTAGAGGGGATGGGGAATTTGCTTCTTGCGGACTGCCATAACTCCTGGCCTCTGGAAATACTATGGAATAGCATGGTGACGCTTGCGGCAATCATTCTTGATATGATTAGCTTTGTCCACCATATTATTTAAACGCTTCGCATACCTAGCAAAGATAGGCTTCAGCCATGGAACAGAACGTCGTCATCGCCGGCTATCAGAGAACCCCCTTTCACTTCGCCGGCAAGGGCGAACTGGCGGGGGTGCGCCCCGATGATCTTGCGGCCGCGGCGGTCACAGGGCTTTTGCACCGCACCAATATCGAGGGCAAGGACATCGAAGACCTGATATTGGGCTGCGCTTTCCCAGAGGGCGAGCAGGGCTTCAACGTCGCGCGCCTCGTCGTCAATATCGCGAAACTCCCCTTAAGCGTCGCGGGCGTAACGGTCAACCGCTTCTGCGGCTCCTCCATGCAGGCGATCCACCAGGCGGTGGGGGCGATCCGCTCGGGCGCCGGCAATGCCTTTATCTGCGCGGGCGTGGAATCCATGTCGCGCATCCCGATGGGCGGCTTCAACCCGCTCCCCAATCCCGCGCTCGCGCATGACTACCCGCAGGCCTATATCTCGATGGGCGAAACGGCGGAGAACCTCGCGCGCAAATACAGCATCCCCCGCATCGAGCAGGAAAAATTCGCGCTCTCCTCGCAGCAGAAGGCCGTGCTGGCCCGCGCCGGTGGACGGCTGAAGGAAGAGATTGTCACGATCACGACGCCTGAGGGCAAGGAAGTATCGGAAGACGGCTGCATCCGCGCCGAAACCACGCTGCAGGGCCTGGCCGACCTGAAACTCGCTTTCGACGAAAAAGGCAGCGTGACGGCGGGCACCGCATCCCCCCTGACCGACGGCGCATCGGCCACGCTGATTACGTCGGAGGAATTCGCCAAGGAGCGCGGCCTGCGCATTCTCGCCAAAATCCGCGCGACGGCCGTTTCCGGCTGCGCGCCCGAGATCATGGGCATCGGCCCCGTCGACGCCTCGAAGAAGGCGCTGGCGCGCGCGGGTCTCACCATCAAGGACATCGACATCATCGAGCTGAACGAGGCTTTCGCCGTGCAGGCGATGTCCGTGCTGCAGGAACTGGGCGCGGATTTCTCGAAAGTGAACCTGGACGGCGGCGCGATCGCGCTGGGCCATCCCTTGGGCGCCTCCGGCGCGCGCATCACCGGCAAGGCCGCAAGCCTGCTGCCGCGCGAAGGCAAGAAATTCGCGCTCGCCACCATGTGCATCGGCGGCGGGCAGGGCATTGCGACGATCCTCGAGGCGGCCTAAATCACCCATGCTGCTGCCAGACAATATCCGCCGCGTTCCCAAGGTCGACCTGCACGTGCATATCGAGGGCACGGTCACGCCCGACCTCGTCAAGCGCATCGCGCATCGCAACAAGGTCGTGGTGCCTCCTGACCTCATCAGCGGCAAAAGCCAGAGCTTCCAATGGCGGGACGACGGCACCCCGAAGGGCAACCTGCGCGGGTTTCTGGCGGCCTATGACCATGCGACCTCCGTTCTGCGCAAGGCGCAGGACTACACGGACGTGATATACGACTACCTGAAGCGCTCTTCCGACGAAGGCTGCATCTATGCCGAAGTGGCTATTTCCGCCGATCACGGCGCGATGGCGGGTCTGACCTATCCGCAGCTGCTGGAGGCGATTTCTCAAGGGTATGAGAAGGCGAAAAAGGAAACCGGCATCGAGCTGCGCCTGATCTCCACTTGCGTACGCCACTATGGCCCCGAGGGGGCGCTGAAAGTCGGGCAGACGACGGGGGCCCATCCGCACCCGCTGGTGACCGGCTTCGGCATGGCGGGCGACGAAAATGCCTTTACGATTGCGGATTTCAAACCTGCTTATGACGCCGCGGGCCGCCTGGGCCGCACTGCACATGCCGGCGAGGCTTCCGGCCCCGAGACCGTGCGTCAAGCGCGGGATATATTAAAGATACGGCGCTTCGGCCATATGGTCCGCGCCATCGAGGACCCCTCCCTCATCGAGGAGCAGAAGGCCATCAACGCCGTGCCGGAAGTCTGTGTTTCCAGCAATATGGCGCTGAAGGTTTTCAAGGACTACCGCGCGCACCCGGTACGGAAGTTTTTCGACGCGGGATTAAAAGTTACGTTTGGTTCCGACGACCCGCCCTTTTTCCGCACCTCCATCGGCCGCGAGTACCATATCGCCTGGGAGAAATTCGGCTTCTCGGAGAAAGAGCTCGTCAAAGTCTCCCGCAACGCCATCGAGGAAGCCTTTATCGACGACGCCACGCGGGGCAAGCTGCTGGACAAGCTGAGCGCGTTTAAGGTAGCGGCTTGAGATCTCTCCTCTCCTTTGGGAGAGGAAGGGGCCCGCCGCTTTATATGCGCATGCGAAGCATGCGTGTGACGGGAAGGTGGGGGTACTCCGTGCAGCAAAAACGGAGAGTCCTGTAAGTACCCTCACCCTAGCCCTCTCCCAAAGGCGAGGGGACTGACGACTCTCGCTGCGCGAAAGAAATATAAGTTCGTTAAGTGAGATGACTCCCCGAAGCACACGCCTAGACGATAACGACCAGCTCGTAAGGGCTTGAATTCCTCCGTAATTGCGCATCTTATGGCTATTTAATTGAACAGTGTATAATTATATGCTAATGTAGGGATAATAAAGACATTCGGGCTGCAAAGGAGAGGAAAAGATGCAAAAAGTGAACGTGCAAAAAATGGACGGGCTTCTGCTGGCGCTGCTGACGGTAGAGGGGGCGGCATTCACCTGGCTTACTGCCGGTATCTCATGGGTCGCGCAGATGTACAGAGCGGTTCATGCGGGCTTTCTTTATATGGCGCCGGCCATGGTCGTCGCTTGCATTGCGCTGTCCTTCGTCCTTGGCTATCTGGGCGTGCTGCTGCGTAACGGAAAAAATTCCATCCGCGTCATGATGGAGTTTGTCGACCGCCGGCGGACAATTGTGCTGGCTGTACTTATGGCGGGATACGGCTTGCTATTCCATATCTTCTTCTGAATCCTCCGCCTCCGGGGAGATGAGGTTCAGGTTACGGGCGCGGGGACTGCGGCTTTTTTACCGTCGACGCCAGCGCGGTCTTCCCCTTCCATTGTTCTTCCGTCATGACCGTGACGCCCAGTTTACGGGCCTTGTCGAGCTTGGAGCCGGCGTCTTCGCCGGCGACCAGGTAATCCGTGTTTTTTGTGACGGTATCGGTGACATGTGCGCCCAAAGCCGTTGCGGCGCTTTCGGCCTGTTTGCGCGTCATGGTGGAAAGCCTGCCGGTAAAAACCACCGTTTTGCCGGAGATGTCGAAGTCTTCTTCAGCTGTGGGCGTCGTCGCCGTGTTAAAGGCCGATGCAGCGGGCGTTGCATCGTCATCTTCTTCCGCTTCTTCACCGCGCTTTTCGGCCAGTTCCTGCTTCAGTTCTGCGAGCGTTGAATCAGGGTTCAGCAGGAGGCCCTTGCCGTTGAATTTGAATTCCTGGGAATGCGGGTTGTCGCCGAAGGCTTCGCCGCCTTCTTCTTCTATCTGTGTGGCGAGGCTGGCGCATTCCTCATCGGCGTAGAAATCCACCGCCGCGCTGCCGTCGCCGCAATTGCGCACGACATACCAGGCTTTGCCGGTACAGTTATCGCTATCGTTCGTGCCTGCCGCCCTGTTGAAATGCCGTGCCGCCGGGGTGTCGTCTTCTTCTTCCGCCTCCTCCCCGCGCAGTTCGGCCAGTTCGCGCTGCAAGTCGCTTTTTGTTTTTTCGGGGTTCAGGAGCCGGCCCTTCGAGTCAAACTCGAGCATCGTTTCATGCGGGCCGTTTTCACAGAAGGGCGCGCCGGCCTCTTCTTCGATGTCGCAGGCGAGCTGAGTCGCTTTTTTGTCCGCGTAGAAACCCACGGAGGCGCCGCCATCCTGGCCGTTGATGATGACATAGTGAAGCTTGAGGCTGGGCATGAGGATTCTCCGCAATGAAGCGCCGGTTGCTCTAATTCCGGCGCCACGGTATCCCAGTTGATACATTATGTCAAAGATATTCGTTTCGGGGGCGGAATATCGCGCAAAATCAAGGTAGACAGTAACGTATCTCCAGAACCTCCAGCCTCTCTCTTCCCCCGTCCATTCTGACCGTCACCTCGTCCCCCGCCTGCGCTTTCAATAGCGCCTTGGCCACCGGCGAGAGCCAGCTGATTTTGCCCTTCGAGACATCCGCCTCGTCCGGACCCACCAGCGTGACGGTGTGTTCCGTGTCGTCTTCCCTGGCATAGGTGACGGTCGCGCCAAAGAACACCCTGTCGAGGCCCTGCTGCTTTTTTGGGTCGACGACCTCGGCGCTCTCCAGCCGTTTGGTGAGATACCTTAAACGGCGGTCGATTTCACGCAGGCGTTTCTTGCCGTAGAGATAATCGCCGTTTTCGCTTCTGTCGCCGTTGCCAGCGGCCCAGGAAACGATTTCGACCATTTTGGGGCGTTCTTCACGCAGCAGGTGGTGCAGTTCCGCCTGCAGCGTCGCAAAGCCGGCGGGCGTCATGTAATTTTTGACGTTCGCCGGGACTTCCTGGTCCGGCTCTTCCGGGTCTTCGCCGCCGGAGTCCTCTGTGGTAAACGCCTTGCTCATCGGGGTTACTGCGTCATCTTCGGCATGCCAAGGCGGAAGCGCGCGTCGTTTTCGATGGTCATGAGCGCGTCGAGGCCGGGTTCGAGTTCCGACGTGACATAGGCGGTACGGGCCGCGGGGCTGCCCGTGTTGTTGTCGGGGAAGGCGGCGGACCAGCTGCGCATTTTCACGCCGAGGCCGCAGAGCACGGCGCCCATGCTGCTGTGGTTGTCCTCGATCTGCTGGCGCAGGCGCTGGAATGATTCCGGGTTCATGTCGCGCCAGAAGGACTCGAAGGAGGCCCTGAACTTGTTCTGGCGGTCGCGCGTGGAGGTAAACAGGTTGCGGACGATGACGGTCACGCGACCGCAGGCGGCCAGCGCCGCGGCGGAAGCCCCGCTGCGCGGCGATTTCAGCTCCGCCAGCCAGAGCCAGAAACGGTTGAGGTCGGGGGCGATCGCGTCGAATGAGTCGCGGTAATAGCTAGTGGAGAGGAACATGTCGCGATAAGTCTGCAGGAAAGCGGGAATGCCCTCTACGGGGATGCCGGTTTTCTGCGACATGATTTTGAGACGCTGCTGCACGCGGGCGATATCGGGGTCGCGAAGCAGTTTCGCCAGTGAGGTGCTGTCAGGGGCCTCCGTGCCGTCGCCGAAAAGATTGATAACCAGCGGGCGGATGAATTCCATCGAGTTGCGCTCGAGCCGCGCCTTGGTTTCATCCGACAGCTCCAGCTGCGATTTGTCCATCTCGATGCCAAGCTTCGCCAGGCTGGAGCGCAGCGAAAAGACGTCATAGCTTTTCAGCGCCGCGAGCCCTTCGATGAGGGCGAGGTCCTGCTTGCTGGTGGCGGGGAAGGAGGCCGGGATATCGGCGGGGCGGATCTGCAGGCTGCCGGTGTCCTTGTCGCTGTGCAGCTCGACCATGGTTTCGAGCTGCGCGTTCTTGACCAGCTTGGCGGATTTCAGCGTGGTGCTGGCCAGCGGCATTGTGGAAAGGGAAAGCTTGTCCATCGCATCCCGGTCGGCAGCGGGTGGTGACGGGCTGGAGGGGTTTTTGGGTTTGTCGGACATTTGTAAAAATTAGTGCGTTGCGGTGGGCGCGTCCATAGTTTCTTGGGCTCGGACTCAAAAGTTGTCATTCTGAGCGCAGCGAAGAATCTCTCTTGTCGCCGTAAGAAAGGGAGATCCTTCGCTTCGCTCAGAATGACATAAGTAAAAAGCCCTGAAAAAGACTACGGAAAAATGCCTTTCGGTTCACCATAGACGTACGTCATGTACGTTTAATCTGCAACGCCGTCATGCGTGTGATGTTATGAGGAAAAAATTTTCCCGAAACCGTACTCTGGTTTTAAAAAGCCTTTATTTACAACGTCCGTTTTTTGTCGCCGACCCAGCCGCGTGGCGCCTGCGGCGCGGGCAGCTTTGATTTCTGGACGGCCTGGACGAAAAGGCGCAGCGGCTTCGCGAGATCCCTAAAGTCGTTTTCATTCAGTTTCGCGCATTCTTCGGCGTAGAAGCGTACGGCGGGATGCGCCGTGGTGCCCTTTGTTTTGAGCAGATCGGCCGCCGTCACGGCGTTCCGGAGCAGGAAGGGTCCCACCCCTTCCTTCGCGAGCGCCGGGACCATGGAGGTTAGCGTCTTCGCGGCGGCGGCCGGATCGCTGCGTTTCGTATCGATGCTGGCGGCAGCATTGGTAAACATGTCCGTGTACATGGCCATGCTCTTCAGGCCTTTGAGGAAAGCCTCTTCGCTGGCGGCGGGTTGTTGTGGTTCGTCGGCGGGTGCCATTCAAGACCTCTCAATTCAGGGGATGCATGATGCCCCTCATAGCTGAATAGCAGATGATGAGGTATTATGTCAAACAGTTTTACTGAACCAATGGCGCTGCGGCAGCCCCAGGAATAGCCGTTGCCTTCTCTATCTCCTTGAGAAGGAAGCTATTGGAACCCGCCCGGCGACCCACCCAAATCGGTTGAAGGCCCGGAAATGTCGTCCACCGGGTCGCTGACCGGTTCGCCGCGGGTGATGGCGCCCGGCTTGTTGCCGTTCTTGCCGTCGTCGCCGTCATCTTCACCGGAAGCCTCGCGGCCGCCCTGGACGATGAGGCTGTGCGGGTCGTCCTGCTTGGGCCCGATGGCACGGATGCCGGTGCCGTTTGCGGCGCGGGGGTCGTCCTGTTTGGGGCCGATCGACAGAGTGCCGTTCTTTTTGCCTTTAATCTTTTTACCACCCTGCACGATGAGGCCGGGCTTGCCTTCCTTGCCGGCGGTGCTGTCGTCTTCGCCCGCGGCTTCGCGACCGCCTTGGACGATGAGACTGTGCGGGTCATCCTGCTTGGGGCCGATTGAGAGAGCGCCCGTGCCGTCGCCGCTGGCGCGAGGATCATCCTGTTTTGGGCCGATGGAAACCGCGCCGTTGCCCTTGTCGATCGTATCGCGCCCGCCCTGCACGATCAGGCCGGTATTTACATCTGCCGCCAAGGCAGGGGACGCGAGCAGGAGGACAGCGGCCGCTGTGGCGGCGAAAAGAGAGATACGGGACATGGGGAAAGCGCCTTTCTTTTTATTGTTGTTGAGGCGGATTATCCGCATTTTGCAGCCCTGCTGCAACCGGATTCGAATATCTTGAGACGCTGAAAATTCAGGCGGGGACAGGCGCCTTCATGGCGAAGGATTTCTTTGCTGTCGGCTTGGTGGCGGTGGCGATATTGCGCTCCACCACATTCGCGATGCGCTCGCCCAGATCCGGGCTGATGCCGAGCAGGCCCTGCTTCGCGGTTTCGAAAGTACGGATGGCGGTCAGCTGTTCGGTCGAGCGCAGGTTGGCCTTGAGATCGTGCGCCTTGGGCTTCGCGCGCTTGTTGAATTCGTTTTCGCGTTTTTGCAGCTGTTCGGCCGCCAGATAGAAATCGGTCAGGACTTTTTTGGCATCGGGGCTTTTGGCGACGAATTGCTCCTGCAGCGCCTTCAGCGTCACAGCGTTGAACCCGGCGGTCAGCTTGCCGGTGAGGTCGTCCAGGTTATCTTGGCCCTTCAGGCGAGTCATAAAATTACCCAGTTACGTTGTCTCACGCAATTTTCCTTAATGCTCATTATATCCCAAAATCGCCATCTGTCATGCGGAAAAGTTAATCTACATGAAGAAAAGCATATAATATATTGATTGTAAATAGTTTTTTTAAAAAATATTGACCGGGCCGAAAAAGGGGATCTATCCCGGAACTGTTCCTTTGGCCGTCGGCCCTTGCGGGGCCGGGCTGTTCTGGCCGGGGCTCTGTAATTCCCGCTCGCGGGCCTCCAGCTTCTGGATTCTTTTCAGCCAGATTTCCCCGCCTGTATTCAGGGTGCGGTCAGCTTCCCGGCAGGCGGCCTCTCCCATTGTCGCCTCCGTCGTCTGCGTGTAGCGGTTCAGCAGCGGCAGGACAATCGTCTTGCCGAAGTCGAAAACGGCCTTTTGTTCGGGACCCCGGTAGTCGAGCGCAATCGCCATGATGCGCTTGGCGACATCGCGGTTCAGGCCGGTGCGCTGAGCATCTTCCCGGACTTCCTTGTATGCATCCTCGACCGCTGCCAGCTGCGTCGGCGTGTAGGAGTTTTCAGCGCCGGGCCTGAAGCCGACTTTCCCGCGGGTGGCGCTGGGCGTCAGGAGTTTCATGCCTTCTGCACCTGCCTTTTCCGGTGTGCCCAGCAGCACGACTTCCAGCGCTTTCTTCCATTCGAGCGCCGGCGGATACTTGCTGTCTGCTTCGCTTATGTTGCGGATGGAACGCGCCATATTGCCATCGGCCCAAGGGCTGACGGCCGCGTTGAATTGCGTCGTGATATTCTGGGGCGGTGTATAGGGAGGGTGGTAAGGGGGTGTGAAATGTCCGGCTGGTTTTATTGTGGTGTCCCCCGGTTTTGCTTTTGCGCCGGCGGACTGCCCGGATTCAAAGAGCATCGCTAGCCCCGTCCAGGCCATGGCATTCAGCAGGATGCCTGTCGTGTCGTCGTTATTGTTGTCGCTCATGTAGTGTCTCCCGCCGATCGAATAAACTAAATAATTACCGTAACGTATTATTGCTTATTTTACTGAATCTTCGGTTAATTCCGGGACATGGGGGTATGGCTCTTGCTCTTTTTCCAGTTTTGATGTAGTAATTTTCCCTAATCCAATGAAAAATATGTGGATTTCCGGTTTTATCTGTTTAAGTTGCTGATATGAATACGAAATTCGACGTCATTGTGGTGGGAGGAGGTCATGCGGGCTGCGAGGCGGCTGCCGCTTCCGCACGCATGGGCGCGAAAACCCTGCTGCTGACCCACAAGATCGATTCCGTCGGCGTCATGTCCTGCAACCCCGCGATCGGGGGTCTTGGTAAAGGACATCTTGTGCGCGAGATCGATGCGCTGGATGGCGTGATGGGCCGGGTGACCGACAAGGCCGGGATTCAGTTCCGCATGCTGAACGCAAGCAAGGGCCCGGCCGTGCGCGGACCGCGCGCGCAGGCGGACCGGAAACTGTATCGCGAAAATATGCAGGCGCTGCTGCTGGATTATCCGAACCTCACTTTAATTGGCGAAGGTGCGGAAGATATCGTGCGCGATGCTTCGGGACGTATCTGCGGCGTGGTGTCTTCGGCGGGCACGACGTATCACTGCGGCGCGCTGGTGATCACGACGGGCACGTTCCTGCGCGGGATTATCCACCGCGGCAAAAGCCAGCATGAGGCGGGGCGTATCGGCGAGAAGCCGTCGGTGGGTCTTGCGCTTGCGTTGGAGAAACTGCAGCTGCCGATGGGCCGCCTGAAAACCGGCACACCGGCGCGGCTTGATGGCCGCACCATCAACTGGGGCGCCTGCGAGGAGCAGCCGGGCGACAATCCGCCGCAGCCGTTTTCGTTTATGACGGATAAAGTCACGGTGCCGCAGATATCGTGTTTTATCACCTATACCAACGATAAAACGCATCAGGTCATCCGCGATAACCTGCATGATGCGCCGATGTACTCGGGGCAGATAAAATCTTCCGGCCCGCGCTATTGCCCGTCGATTGAAGACAAAGTCGTGCGTTTTGCGGACAAGACACGCCACCAGATTTTCCTCGAGCCCGAAGGCCTCGACGACCCGACTGTTTATCCTAATGGCATTTCGACTTCGCTGCCGGAGGAGGTCCAGGACGCGCTGATACGGACGATCCCGGGCCTCGAAAACGTGACGATTTTTCAGGCGGGCTATGCGATCGAATACGACTATGTCGATCCGCGTGCCTTGTCCCGCACGCTGGAGACGAAGGCCGTGCCGGGGCTGTTCCTGGCCGGGCAGATCAACGGCACGACCGGCTATGAAGAAGCGGGCGCTCAAGGGCTGGTTGCCGGCGTGAATGCGGCGCTGAAGGCGGCCGGCGCGGGCGAGGAATTCGTGCTCGACCGCGCGGATGGTTATATCGGCGTGCTGATCGACGACCTTGTGACGCAAGGTGTGAACGAGCCTTACCGCATGTTCACATCGCGCGCGGAGTACCGTCTGCTGCTGCGCGCCGACAATGCGGATCAGCGCCTGACGCCCGCCGGGATATCGATTGGCTGCGTGGGGAGCGAACGCGCCGCAGCCTTCGAGGACAAGTTCCGCAAGCTCTCCGAAGCGCGGGAGCTGGTGCATAGCCTGTCTGCTTTGCCGGTCGAGCTGGAGCGGCAAGGTTTTAAGGTAAATCAGGACGGCGTGAAACGCTCGGCCCATGACCTGATGCGCTATCCGGATATTTCGGTGGATGGTCTGAAACGCCTCTGGCCGCGGCTTTCGGAAATTGATGCCGATATTGTCGAACAAATTGAAATAGATGCGCGCTATTCCGGCTATATCCAGCGGCAGGAAGCGGATATTCGCGCCTTCCGCCGGGACGAGGCGCTGACTCTTCCCGCCGATATCGACTATACCCAGGTCGGCAGCCTCTCCAACGAAATGCGTCTCAAGCTGGGCAAGCACAAGCCGGATACGCTGGGAGCAGCTGCGCGCATCCCGGGTGTCACGCCAGCCGCGCTGGTGGCCCTTCTGAGGTACGTCAAGCGCAAGCCGGAGCAGAAGGTTGCCTGAGGCTCTCAAGAACACCTTTGAGCGGCATGGCTTCTATGTTTCACGTGAAACACTGGAGAAAATGGCCATATATTCCAGGCTTCTGGAGAAATGGCAGAAGGCCATCAACCTGGTCGGCCCCCTGACCCTGACCGATATCCCCGAGCGGCATTTCTTCGATTCCGCCCAG
This sequence comes from Alphaproteobacteria bacterium, assembly GCA_004297545.1. Lineage (GTDB taxonomy): Bacteria > Pseudomonadota > Alphaproteobacteria > Micavibrionales > UBA2020 > JAPWJZ01. The sequence goes on along the minus strand of SCTB01000120.1, from coordinate 12,561 downwards.
ATGTTCCGCTATGTCCTGAACACCGACTGCAAACTGGCCGACCTTGGTTCCGGTGCAGGCTTTCCGGGCATGGTGCTGGCCATGCTGGGGGTGCGCGAGGTCCATCTGGTGGAATCCGATATCCGCAAGGCGACATTCCTGCGCGAAGTTTCACGTGAAACAAATACGCCCGTGACCATCCATGACATCCGGGCCGAAGCGGTCGAGATACCCGGTCTGGATGTGATTACGGCCCGGGCGATGGCGCCTTTGAAGGACCTGCTGGTGCATATGGACCGGCTGACGACCAAAGACCATGCTATCTATGGCCTCTTCGCCAAAGGCCTCCAGCATCAGGAGGAGATTGATAAAGCCCGCAAGCAATGGGATTTCGAGGCCGAACTCTTCCCCAGCGAAACCGACCTCTCCGGTAAAATCCTTCGAATAAAGAACCTCTCCCGCAAATAATGTTTCACGTGAAACAGTCAGTCTGGAATGTTCCACGTGAAACATTCGCAATTTAATTAGTCCGGAACCATCTTGAACGACTCAAGATTCAGGGTTACTAAAGAGGCATGACCCAGCCCCTCATCAAAAATACAGCCCTACCCGTAGCCACGGACGGCGGCAGCGCCTCCCCGGCCACGAAATATATCAGTGTTTCCAACCAGAAAGGCGGCGTCGGCAAGACTACGACGACCGTGAATCTTGCAACCGCGCTCGCGGCCGTCGGCAAAAAGGTGCTGGTCATCGACCTCGACCCGCAGGGGAACGCCTCGACCGGCTTCGGCGTCGACCGCGCCGAGCGTACAACCGGCACCTATGAAGTGCTGTTCGAGGAATGCGAGATCGACCGTGCCGCCACAGCGACCAAAGTGCCGAACCTGTTTATCGTCCCCTCCTCCATCCACCTGTCTGGGGCGGAGATCGAGCTGGTCGATGCCAAAAACCGTGAGTTCCGCCTGAAACAGGCGCTGGCTCGCAGCAAGGAACATTATGACTATGTGATGTTCGACTGCCCGCCCTCGCTCAATCTTCTTACGTTAAACGCACTGGTCGCCTCGACGGGCGTGCTCGTCCCGCTGCAGTGCGAGTTCTATGCGCTGGAGGGCCTGAGCCATCTGGTGAAGACCATCGAGCGCGTCAAAACCGCCTTCAACGAAAAGCTGGAACTGACCGGCGTGGTGCTGACGATGTACGACAAGCGCAACAACCTCGCGAATCAGGTCTCCGACAACGTGCGCAGCTTTTTCGGCGAAAAGGTTTACGACACGGTCATCCCGCGCAACGTGCGGATTTCCGAAGCGCCCTCCTTCGGGCTGCCCGCGATCGTCTACGACATGCATTGCCCCGGCTCGCAGGCCTATATCCAGCTGGCCAAGGAAATGCTCAAGCGCGAAAACGCGTTGCAGCTGAAATACGCCAGCTGATTTTTGAGACAAAGACTTTTAAAGGACGGATGTTATGACAGCAGATACAAAAAAGCGCGGGCTCGGCCGCGGCCTCGACGCCCTCTTCCAGGATGTGCGCCGGGAGGAAGAATCCTTCCAGCCCAAAATCAAGCGCGCGGATGAAATCGCGATTGAAACGAAATCTCTCTCTCCGCAGGCCGGCTCTAACCTGCAGCGCCGCCTGCCCGTCGACAAACTGACCCCCGGAAAATTCCAGCCGCGCCGCGTGTTCGACGAAGACGCGCTCGAGCAGCTGGCCGAATCCATCGGCACCCATGGTGTGCTGCAACCGCTGCTGGTGCGCCCGCTGAACAACCATATGTACGAAATCATCGCGGGCGAGCGCCGCTGGCGCGCCGCGCAAAAAGCGCAGGTGCATGAAGTCCCCGTCGTCATCCGCGATCTGACCGATCAGGAAACGCTCGAGGTCGCCCTTATCGAAAACCTGCAGCGCGAAGACCTGACCTCTATCGAAGAAGCCGAAGGCTTCCAGCGCCTGATGGATGAATTCGGGCATACACAAGATGCCTTGGCGAAACAGCTCGGCAAAAGCCGCAGCCATATCGCCAATACCCTGCGCCTGTTAAAGCTTCCGTCTTTCGTGCAGCAGATGGTGCAGCAGGGCATGCTCTCCGCCGGCCACGCCCGCGCCCTTATCGGCGCGAAAAACGCCGAGGACCTCGCCGAACGCATCGTCACGCGCGGCCTGAGCGTCCGTCAGGCCGAAGCGCTGGTGCAAAAATCCGCCGAGGGCAAAGCCCCCGGACGTCGTAAAATTGTCCAGAAAGACGTCGACGTCCTCGCGCTGGAAGAACTGACTTCCAACAAGCTGGGCATGAATGTGACCATTGACAGTTTCGGCGAAGCCGGCACGCTCACCATCGAATACTCATCGCTCGACCAGCTGGATGATCTGCTGGCGCGTCTGGGTCAGGTGCCGAAGCGGGGGTAGTTCTTCTTCTCTCCTTTGGGAGAGGAAGGGGGCTCTTCGCTTTATATGCGCACGAGGAGCATGCGTGCGGCAGGCAGGTGGGCGACTTCGTGCAGTCACGTGGATAGCTGTAAGTTTGAACCACAGATTCTCATGCCGAACGAGCGCTAACATTTCTTAGGGAAAATGGAGGCCGTTTTTCTCCAAAATTCCTGAACGCCTTCATAGTCGTGGGGTTTGTATCGGCAGCTTGCTTTCTTCCAAGCACTTCTCTTCTAAATACTGAGCGAACTCTTCCTGTACCCATCTTTGGCTGATAAAATCGAGAGCTTTTTCAGCCTTGCGCCGGGGTGTGTCTCCTAAAAATACCCGAACAACGCGCTGGTGGCTATCAAACGCCAGCCTAAAACAGGGGAGCGAGTTACCTTCCTCCTCCGCTTCAGCGACGGCCTTACGACTGGCAAGGTGGAGGGTAATGCCCGAGGGAAAGTTAGGGCCGCCGCTGTGGTCTTCCGAAATGTGCACTTCGTCCCGACCCTGTTCCTGAAACATAACAATAATTGCTTCGAAGACTGGCCGGATTATAGTTGCCTTTTTCAGTTGAAAAGTATCGTAGTCTTTTTGAATCTTCTGGAAGTATTCATCTTGCTCCTGTTGCGCTAGCTGCGTTTGTTGTCGTTCCCATTCTAGAACGCGTGCAATTCTTGCCCGAATATCGTCTTCTAGGCGAACCTCAGTTCTTTCTTTGGGTTTCTGTCTCATGTTACTTTCCACAATCCCTTTTATCACTCATCATCGTTTCATGGAGTACCCCCACCTTCCCGCCGCACGCATGCTCCTCGTGCGCATATAAAGCGACAGGCCCCAAGAACGATGCTTGGTCGCATCGTTCTTTCTCCCAAAGGAGAGGGGAGTTTTTTTAAAACTTGCTGCCGTGCCTTCCGGAGGATCCGCGTCTCAGGCGGTCGGCCTTGCCGGGGCGGCTGGCGGTGTCGTTTTTGACCGGTTTCGGCGCGGGCGCTGTGACGGGAGGCTCGGGTTTGGCGGGGGTTGCCGGCGTTGCGCTCGAAGGAGGAGTTGAAGTAGAAGGCGCGGGGGGCTGCTGCGCGCTGTCGTCCGGCTTTTTATAATTGGGGTCCGGTTTGCCGGCTTCTTCGAACAGGCGCTTGCGTTCCGCTTCTTTTTCTTTGCGCTGCTTCATACGGTCGTTAAAGATGTCCGTCTTGTTCTTCCTGTCCCATTTGCTTCTCATGGTCTGCTCCCCGTTTGTCGGTAACTGAAAATTTGATTGGTTACACCGACTCTACGCTCTTCTGCGGCTTTGTTAAGAGGGTTTCGCGGGGGCAGCCTATTTGTCATACAAGTGCCTCCCCGCTCTTGCAGAGGAACGCAATGTTTCCTCTCCCCCGTTCGCGAAGCGAATGGAGGGAGAGGATTAAGGTGAGGGGGTGTCTCAGTAAAATAGTCAGATGGATTGCTGCACTGCCCCCCTCACCCTGACCCTCTCCCTCCCGCTACGCGGGGGGAGAGGGAAAAGAGAGGTTTCCCGAAGGAGAGAAGATTTACTTCCCCATCTCAGGCCCAAAGACATAATACGGCCATATGAAAATCGCATGCTTGATCTTGCAGCCGTTCCCCATATTGCAGGCCATGTTGAGCTTGTCGCCATAGACCACGGCGCCCACGAACATATAAACGATAAACGCGCCCATCATCATGATCTGCCCCGGGGTGACGGTCGCCTTTTGCCGGGCCAGTTTGCGCCTGATTTCCGACGGCTGTTCCTCGTAAAATTCGCGGACGCGCTGCTCCAGTTCCTCCCACGACTTCAGGGTCAGCTCGCTGTGGTATCCTTTATCCAGCGCCTTTTCCAAAGAGGATGATTCCGGGTTCAGAAATGTTTTGGTCTGAAAGGTATAGGCGATACTGCGCGGGCTGTGCACGGAAACTTCAATATACGTCTTGTCGTCCCGCCTCAGGCCGAAGGTCGTTTCAACCCCGGCCTCGATTTCGTCGGCATATTGCTTCTCGCTGTTCTCAAACCGCGTCCGCGCGATCTCCAGCGCCTTCGCCAGCTCGACGGGCGGGTGTTCCTCCTGCTGATGCTGCGCATTGAAAGTGTACCAGGCGAATTTTTCGGCCATGAGGCTATTCCCTTTCCGCCGCCGGCACATCATGGTTTTTCAGCCAGTCCAGAATCCGGTTTTCCACGTCGCGGCGCTGGGCGGCGGAAAGGCGATCGCGGGCTTCCGCGCAATGCCGGTCGGCCTCCGTAAATCCCTGCATGGAGGCAAGGCCGGACCAGAAATAGGCCTCCGGCAAATCCGCCATGACGACCTTGTCGTGGTCGTAGGTTCCCTTGTAGACGGACCCCAGCAGGGCCTGCGCCGCCGCATCGCCGCCGCTTGCGGACTTCTTCAGCCACTTCAGCGCCTCGGAATAGCTTTTTTTGGCGCCGGACCCGTAGAGGTAAAAAATGCCCAGCTGCCGTTGCAGGGCCGGATTGCTTTCCTTCGCTTCCTGCTCCTGCGTTGTGCGGAATCTTTCCACCGCGTTCGATGACCAGAGCGTGGCCGGAACGGCCGGGCTGCTGATCCGCCTTTCCACCCAGGCCGTGCAGTAGTCGCGGTGGAACTGCGGCCAAGCGGGGGAACCGCCCTGCGCCGCTGTTTCGTCCCCGCGGGAATAAAGGGAATGGAAATTGAAAACCCCGGCCACCGCCATAACGACCCCCGCGGCAAGACAAAACCCGGCGGCGATCCAGATGGAAACCAATTTGGGGCGAAAATTTTTCACTGGCGCATACCTTTCTCAATGTCACACAGCCTGTACATCCTCGGGAACAGGTCGTCCTTTTCCGTCTCTGCCACCATGTCCGTAACCTCGCGGCAGGTCCGGGGCAGGAGTTTCAGGCCGAAATAATGCAGCGCCGGCGCGCTCATGTTCACCTTTCCGGCGGGAATCAGCAGCAGGATTTTCCCGTTATGCGCGTAGACGCGCTGCCAGATCAGCTTGTTGATGCCCCAGCCCTGTTCAGGATGAAAGGCGCGGCTTTGCAGGCGCACAAAGGAAATTTCCGGCGGGAATTCGGGGATCATATAGGCATAGGCGTCGTTGCCCGCCATCAAAATCATGGTATTGCCGGGACTGGTCACCACCGGGCGGCGCACATCGGCGATTTTATCCGCCCAGTCGTGCCGCCGCCCCCAGTCGCCGGGCCGCAGGGTAGCAACAAGGGCCAGCAGTACAAGGGCGGCCACGATCGCGGGGCGCTTCAGCGGCAACAGCCCGAGGCAAAGCGCGATCAGCAGCGGCGCCAGCATTTCCAGCGGCAGCAGGTAGCGGTAAACCGCCTCGACCGAAATCCAGACGCAGTAACTGACAGCGGCAGCAGAGAGCAGGAATACAGTGGCCGCAGGTTCCGACGCCTGCCCCCAGGCGACCCGCTTCGGCAGCGCCAGCCGGAAAATCCCCGCCGCGATCATCAGCGCATAAAGCGTCGCGATGCGCCAGTCCTGCCACCAGATCTCGTTCACCAGCAGCGGGTTGCGCGAAAACAGGAAAGGGTACAGCAGCTGCAGCGGCAGCCTGTTCGGCACCACGAAATCCTCGATATAGCCGGGCGGAACATGCGGGCTGTTGAAAATGCGGTTGAAGAACGGGAATAGCGGGCTGTCGTAATGCGTATACAGGTACCATCCCCAGTGCCCATAGGACAGCAGAACGCCCGCCGTGACGCCGAGGCCGAAGAAGAAAGCGGCGGTAAAGCCTTTTTCATCCAGCTTCCCCGCAATCCACAGGGCCAGACACAACCCGACGCAAAAGGGCGCGACGGTCAGTTTCAGCCCCGTCGCGATGCCGACAGGCAGCCCCGCCAGCACGACGATTTTCATCGTCTCGCGCCATGGTTTCGACAGCAGCGTATCAAGGTTCCGCACGATCAGCAGGGCCGACAGCAGCACGCCGATGCTGGTCACATTGTCGTAGAACTGCGCGCCGATTTCCGATATCCCCATGCCGCCCAGCATGCCCATGAGAGAGAGGGCCGCGCAGGCAACAGATTTATGCCGTGTGTCCTTTATCTTCAACACGGCATAGGACAGCATGAACAAGAGCGGGAAATTCAGCCCCTGCACCGCGCCCAGGATGAAAACCGCCAGCTTCAACGGCAGATGCGTCGCCAGCATATAAAACGGCAGGTCCATCCAGGGGTTAAAGAAAAACTGCAGCTGCGAGGGCAGGAAGTCGATGTCGCTGTCATAGCGCCCGGTCAGATAGGCCCAGGCGTTGTACCAGTGGTAATTCCGCAAATCCCAGGCCACGCTCTGCCCCAGCAGCAGCGCGAGAAGGCCGAAGCCCAAAGGGGCGAGAGCGAGCAGCGCCGCAACCCAGCACCGCGCCGGGTCTCCGGGCGGGGGCAGAAGGGCGGCGGTTAAGGGCTTTTTACTCATGGTGCGGGCGGGCCTTCATCTGGTTCATGATACGCGTGAATCGCGGATGAAGGGAAGTCAGGAGGGAAGGCGGCGGGCGCGGCGCGACCTTTCCCATATCCCCTAGCGGACGGTAAAAATCCATCGGCAGAACAGCGTCGCGCAGAGCGCTCCCGCCATCTGGGCGAGGAGGAAGGGTAGTACGTCTTCCGGCCGGATGCCCGCAAAGGTATTGCTGAAGGCCCGCGCGATGGTGACGGCCGGATTCGCGAAAGAGGTGGAGGAGGTGAACCAGTAAGCCCCGGCGATATAGGCGGCCACGGCCAGCGGCGTGCCGGAAAGGCTTTGCTTCGCGCAGGCCCAGATCACCATCAGCATCCCGAAGGTGGCGACAAACTCGCTCCACCACTGGCTGCCGCCGGCGCGGATTTTTTCTGACACGAAGAACGGCGGCTCGCCGAACATGAGGTGCGCGGCCGCGACACCGAGAAGGGCCGCGACGACCTGCACGCCGGAATATGCCAGCGCATCGCGTCCTGAAATTTTCCTCTGCAGCGCCATGCACAGCGTGACGGCGGGATTGAAATGAGCGCCGGAAACGGGGGCGAAGATAAGGATAAGCACGGCGAGGATGCAGCCCGTGGCCGTGCTGTTAGCGAGCAGCGCGAGGGCGTTATTTCCGGCGGCGAGGCGCTCCCCCATGATGCCGGATCCGATGACGGCCATCAGCAGAAAAGCGGTCCCTATTCCCTCCGCCGCCAGCCGTCGCGGTAACGAAACGGGTTTGCTCATACGATGGTCTCCCCGATCGTGCGCAGCTGGTCGGACAATTCTTTCTTATCCAGCCCGGTCGGCAATTTCAGGAACGCCTTTATCCGCGCCTCCAGCGTTTTATAGACGCTTTCAAAGGCAGCGTTGATTTCCGCCTCCGTTCCTCTGGCATGGGCCGGGTCGGGCAGGCCCCAGTGCGCCTTGACCGGCGCGCCGGTGAAAACCGGGCAGGCCTCGCCCGCCGCGCTGTCGCAGACGGTAATGACGATATCCAGCGGCGTCAGAACAAATTCATCCCACGACTTGCTTCTGAGATGCGCGGTGGACATGCCTTTGGATTTGAGCAGCGCAAGGCTGCGCGGGTGCACCTGCCCCGTCGGCTTGCTTCCTGCACTGAGGGCGATGACCCGGCCCTGCCCCAGATAGTTGAACAAGGCTTCGGCGATGATCGAGCGGCAGGAATTCCCCGTGCAGAGGATCAGGATTTTCAGCGGCGTATCCTCCATCAGCTGCAGCACTCGCCGGAAGAGGTTTTGGATTCCGGCGCGCAGCAGCCGGCGCTTTCGGTTTGGGGAGCGCCGCAGCCGCTCGCCGCGGGTTTCTCCGCCTTGAAAATCTCCGCGTCCTCCATCGTGCGGTAGGCCTCCCAGGGGATGCCCGCGGGGTCATGCACCCATGACTTGTCCGAGCGGGCGTAGCAGCAAACGGTCTCGCCCTCGTCCACCACGGCCATATCGGCCTTTTTCAGGCGGGTGCGCAGTTCCGCCAGCTCGCTTTCCTTGTCGACCTGGATGCCGAGGTGGTTGACGCCCGTATCGCCCGTGCGGGTCGAGATGGCGAAATTGACATGCGGGCTGTCAAGCATCCATTTGGCGTAGTCCGGCTTGGTCTTGACCGGCTCCGCGCCGAACAGGGCGTTGTAAAAGCGGATGGACTGGTCCAGGTTTTCGACACCCACGTGGATATGCAGCCGTTTCATGATTTTTTCTCCTGTGTTTTCGGCAGGCAGCAGTTGGCCAGTTCGATGACGCTGCAGCCCCTGTCCTTGTCATCCCGGATGCTGGCGAATTCGACGCTGCAGCAATCCTTGACCATGTAGCGGATCAGTCCCGTAAAAAACTCGAAATTCGCGCTGTAGATGATCGAGCGCCCCTCGCGGCGCGACAGCACCAGCCCTGCATTGCTCATATGCGACAGGTGGAACGACAGGGTATTCGACGGCACGCCGAGCTTTTCGCTGAGCTGGCCCGCCGCCGCGCCCTTCGTCCCCTGCTCGACCAGCAGGCGGAATACCTTCAGGCGGGTCTCCTGCGACAGGGCGTCGAACGCGATGATGGCTTCCTGTATATCCATACTTCCAGAATAATAGAAATATAGTCATTTTGTCAAGGAAAATACCGGAAAAATAAGTTATGGCAACTCTTTGGGGCCCATGCTAGACATTTTCCATGAGCCTCAAAGAGCAATGGCGGCGGCTGAAATGGTCGCTGATGTCGGAAAAGAAGAAGCAGAAGCTTCTGGACGAAGCCTGCAACCTGATGCGGTTGTGGCCGGAGACGTCGGAGCTGCTCGACCTCGCCAGGGCGCAAGGCGTCGGCATCCGCTTCGATGATTCGCTGGAGCCGACCGATACCGACGGAATCTACCACCGCAACCGCACGACCGGCGAATGTTATATCGGGCTCAAGCCCCGCCTCGATCCGCGCGACATCGCGATCCCCCTTATCCACGAGCTGCGCCATCTGTGGCAGGAAAAGCAGCTGGGCCTCACCCCCGAAACCGCGGGGCTTTGCGAGAAAGACGCGCGCATGGCGCTGATCGTCACGCGCGTGAAAGAGGCCGACGCCTTCGCCTTCACCGACCTCATGATCGGGCGCATGAACAACGCGCTGCAGGATGCGCGGGACGCGCGGGCGCTCGAGAAAAAACTCCTCGCGCAGGCCGGGCTGAAACAGCCGACCCCTGCGCTGGAGGAACAGGTGGAGGATTTTCTGGCCGACCGCATCGTGGCGCGCATCGCGGGCGAAAAGAAAAAGATGGAGGAAAACTTCCTGAAACACCTGAAGACGCTCGACAGCTATGACGCCATCGCCGCTTCCGGTTATTTCAGCCGATATATATACCCGGCCGTATCCAACCTGAAGCACCTGACGGAAAAAGACGGCCCTGTCGTCGGCGTCCCCGAGGTCCGGCGTCTGCTGAAAACCGGCGTCATGGAATCAATGCCGCCCTATCTCGACGGGCCGGGCAACGGGGAATTCGCGGACATGGTCCTCGCCGGCGTGAAGCCGGGCGTGCTCGAGGCCGTTTCCCTCATCGACGCTTTTGAAAAAGCCGCCGCGCGCGGCCTGCCGGCGAAAGAGGCGCAGGAAAAACGCGCTGAACTAAGAGAAAAAGTGGCGGCAGCGCTGAAGCGCTGACCTTTAGGCCCGCCGGCGAGATGCCAGGGCCTTGCCGCCCATCTGCGACAGGGCCAGCACCGCGCGGCTGCATAAGGTCTCCGGCTCGCTGCCGGTCTGCTTGCATTTGGCTTCCGCGCTCATCAATATCGTCATCGCCTGCTCCATCAGGCTTAAGGACCAGCCATTCACCTGCGCGACAAAAGCATCCTTGTGCTTGAAGAACAGCGGCGGTCGCAGTTTTTTCAGGGCCAGCTCCAGATCTTCGCCCTGCGCGAGGCGCGCCTTGGTGACATGCAGGCGCAGGAAATAATCCTGCAGCACGCGCAAAATCCGCACCGGCGCCTCGCCTTCGGAGAGCAGGTAACGCAGCACGCGGTCGGCTTCCGCGAAGTTGCCGGAGGAAGCGTTGCGTGCGAGGTCGTCGAGCGGCAACACCGCCCCGCCGCCCGTGCAGGCGACGACGTCATCCAGCGTGATGTTTTTCACCTTACCCATATAGGTGATGAGCTTTTCGGCCTCCGACCGCGCCACGCCGCGGTCGCCCACGACGTTGGCGGCGAAATAGACCAGCGCCTCGGAGGGGATAAGATACCCCTGCTCTTTCAGCGTCTCGCTCAAAATCCGTGTCAGGTCGCGTTCGTCGTCGACATAGCAGGGCAGCGCCGCGGCGTTCTCGGCCTCCTCGAACAGCAGGCGCAGGGAAGACCGCGGCCCCAGCTCGCCCGCCTCGAGAATGACAAGGTTGTCGCCCGGTTTCAGGGCTTTCAATGTTTCTTTCGCGGCCGCCGTCGCCTTGTCGGTCGCATCGCGCACGCGGATCACGCGCCGGCCGCCCAGCATCGAAATCGACTGCGCCTCGTCCAGCAGCCTCGCCGGGTTGTCGAGCAGCTGGTCGGCCGGAATCTCGGCCACGCCGAAGGGATCCTTCGGGTCGGGCACCACATGGCGCGTCAGGAGCCCGGCGCGCTCGCGCACCAGGCCCTCGTCCGGACCATAGACCAGCACTGCCAGCGCGCTCGCGGGGGGCTTTTTGACGAAAGCCTCGATATTTTTCCAGGCGAGCTTCATGGGCCGCCCGTCTTGGGGGTCAGGTTGCTTTTGGGAGCCGCATCGCCGCCGCCGACCGCGGGCGTGCTCACCGGCACCGACGGGCTGCGCGTGGGCCTGGCGATGGAAACAGGCATGTCGCCCGGCGTCTTGCCGGCGCGATGGAAATAAAGCCCCAGCTCGGTCACGATATCGTCGGCGATTTCGTCCAGCATGTGCTCGCTCACGCTCTGGCGCGAGACGATGGTCGCGAACTGATTGTCGAGCAGGTTATAGCCGCCTGTCGCGCGCATGTCGCGCTGCAGCAGCACGCGGCCCGTGGCCTTTTCCACCAGCTGCATGGTCGTCCCCACCTCCGCCATCGCGCGGGTCGAGGTCGCGTCCCTGCGGATGCCCATGCTCGTGGTGACGGTCCGTAAAGGGGCCACCTTCAGCGCATAGACCGTGCCGGACGGCCTGCCGTCGAGGTAGAGACGGTCGATAAGCTGGTTGCGCAGGTACTGTCCGCTGCGGTCGGGGATATTGTCGATTTCGACGCTCGAGTAATTCGCGGCGGTCGCCGAATCGCCCTTGTCGCCGTACATCGGCTCGAAGCCGCAGGCGGTAAGAAGGGTTACAACAAGAGCTATCGTAACCCCGGCGAAAGCCGGGGTCTTGAATGTGGAAGCTTGCGCGGCAGGGGTCGCTTTATAGTGTCCGCCGCCCCGCGTGCGGAGGGTTTTTAGACCCCGGCTTTCGCCGGGGTTACGGGAGAGTTTACACCACCACATTGATGATCCTGTTGGGCACGACGATGACCTTTTTGGGCGCCTTGCCTTCCATGGCTTTCTGTACGGCGGGCTCATCCAGCGCGGCTTTTTCGGCATCGTGCTGCGCGGCGTCGCGCGGCAGGGTGATGGTCGCGCGCAGCTTGCCGTTGACCTGGATGGCGATGGTGGCCGTGTCGTTGGCAAGGTAAGCCTTGTCCGCTTCCGGCCAGGCGGTATCCACGATCATTTCCTTGTGGCCAAGGTGCTGCCAGAGCTCTTCGGCGATATGCGGCATCATGGGAGCCATGAGTTTTACAAGAGCCTCGCAGCCTTCTTTCAGAACCGCACCGTCGCCCTTCGCGGTGGAGAAATCCTCCAGCGCGTTGGACAATTCGCGTAAGCGAGCGACGGCCTTGTTGAAATGGAACCGCTCCAGGTCCTGCGTCATGTCATGGATGGTGCCATGGATTTTTCGCTTCATTTCGGTGCTACGCTCAGTCACCGGGAACTTATTTAGAGAGTTAGAAAAGTCCGCTTGTGTCACAAGCCGCCACAGGCGGTTCAGGTATTTCCACGCGCCCTCGATGCCGCCCTCGGTCCATTCGACGTCCCGCTCGGGCGGGCTGTCGGAAAGGATAAGCAGGCGCGCGGCGTCGATGCCGTAATTCTCCGAGACTTCCTCGAGGCCGACCACGTTCTTGCGCGACTTCGACATTTTCTCGATGCGGCCGACGGCGACGGGCGTGCCGTCTGTTTTCTTGATGGGCCCGCCGTTATGACCGCGGTCGACTTCTCCGGGGA
>SCTB01000119.1 GCA_004297545.1 Alphaproteobacteria bacterium | reverse complement strand
TGAAGAAATCCCTCAAGAGCAGCTTTTTCAACGCGACGCGCCCCCTTGTATTCGGGCATCGCGGCTCCGCCGGCGACATGCCTCAAAACACCATCCCGTCTTTCGACAAGGCGCTCGCGGACGGCGCCGATGTTCTGGAGACCGACATCCACCTGACAAAGGACGGCCATATCGTCGTGTTTCATGACGATTTTCTTGACGGCACGACCAACGGCTCCGGCCGGATCGAGGACCATACGCTGGGGGAACTGAAAAAGCTGGATGCCGCCTATAAATTCTCACTTGATGGCGGAAAAACTTTTCCATTCCGCGGTCAGGGCATCACCATTCCGACGCTGGACGAGATTTTTACGCGTTACAAAGGCGTGAAGTTCAATATAGACATGAAAACGAAGGACCCGGCGCTTGTAAAGAAAGTATCCGAAAAAATAGACGAATACGGCAGGGCCGACCTGACGATCATGGGGTCCTTCAACCACGCCTCGATAAAGGGACTGCGCAGGCTGCAGCCGGACGTTCTGACATGCGCATCGAACCGCGAGGTGATCACGTCTCTGCTGACCAGCAAGGTAGGCCTTTCACCCTATAAGGAACCCCTTGCTTTTGAAGTGCCGGTGAAAGAAAAGGGCCTGAACATCGTCACAAAGAAATTCGTGAAGCATGCCCATGCCAAGGGTCATTTTGTCGTGCCCTGGACCATCAACGATCCCAAGGAAATGGAAGCATTGCTGAAAATGGGCGTCGACGGCATCATCACCGACTTCCCGAAGCTGGCGGCAGACGTCGTAAAGAAATTCAAGCCCTAGCAGGCGTTATTTCAATTTCGGGGGACGGTTTTTCTTCAGCTTTTCGAGGCGCGCGGCGGCGAGAGCCCGGCCATCCTCTTCCAGCTTCTGGCGCGCCGCCTGCTGCTTCTTGGCCTGCGTGAATTCCTCCATCTGCGTCGCGATGGCCGTATGGCCGCGGCTCTTGGCGCCTTTGATGGGCGTATCGCCGTTGTCGTCCTTCACTTCGACGGAAGCCCCCCTTTTCAGGAGCAGGGTGACAATGTCGTTCTTGCCTCCTTCCGCCGCCCAGGCAAGCGCCGTCTTGCCGTTGACGCCCTTGACGTCAATGCCGGCGCCGCGGTCCAGAAGCAGGGTCACAGTTTCTGCATGTCCGCCCCAGGCAGCCCAGGTCAGCGCCGTATCCCCGCGCGAATCCTTCGCATCAACTATCGCGGCGCCGTGAAGGTCGATTATTCTGCCAACGGATGCGGCATTGCCGCTCTTTGCAGCGGCGCAGAAATCTTCAATATCGTTCCATGACGGGGACGAACCGCTGAATCTGTTTGGCGACATGATGCCGACTCCTGAACTCTTTTATGGATGCAGACCATTCATACAATGTTATCCCGGGAGTTTGAAGCCCTCTTATTGATTTCCGATCGCAGTGCATACCGTAACATAAGTAACTGATATTATTACTGATTTCCTTGGCCTAAACTTGAAGAAAATCCAGACTGTATTTCACCCACGACTTCTCCGGCTCGCTCACAAGCCGCACCCAGACACAGGCGCTATCCAGATCAATCACCACGCCTGCAAGCGTGCGTCTATTCAACAGGCTATTGTCCGGCCCGCTGCTTGCGTCCTCCAGCAGGGCCATGACATCCGCCGGCTTCATATCCGGAGCAGCGCCTGCGGCGGCGGCATGTCGTTGCCGCGAACTCTCCGAACATTCCGGCGACCGCTGGTTGAACTGCAGCATCTCTTCCATGACGTAATGGTTCGCGTGCGCAAAAGGAAACTGCGTGATTTCACGCATGGCCATATCATGCTGAGAGAACTCCAGCAGATAATGCTTCCCGCCCGGCGACGCCTGAATGATGGTATGGGCATAGCCGCCCATACGGGGAATACCCTTCAGACGCGAAATGGCTGAATGAATATCACTGCTGTCGGCCAGAAACCGGGCGATAATATTCGTCGGTACGCGCGGCAGGGAGGTATCCAAAGGCGTCGCATCCTGGCTGTTTATCATTTGCAGCGTGCCGGATGAACTGATGCTGATCGCGTTGCCTCCCGGGGTGCCGGCGTAATGCAGCTCGAACAATGTCTTCCCCGCCAGATTTCGCCGCAGGATGAAAAGCCGGCTGGCCGCATCGGCATCCCAATCCTCGTTATGCCCGATCAGCCGGCCGCCATTGGTCGCAAGGCTGGTGCATTTTTCCTGCGACAGCGCAAGGACATCGTCCTCCAGCAGCATCTGCCACAGCACGTCCAAGGAAATTTTAGCGCCGGCGGCATAACCCTCGATCTCCGCGGCGTAATCAGGGAAACGCTGCCGGGTCAGCGTAAAACAAGCCGCAAGATAATCCCGCGCAGCGTCCGGCAGATCTTTGAGGTTGCGCAGGAACGGTTGTAACGCCGGGCCAAAGGCGCGTCCCAGCGCCACGCCCATTTCGTGGGGCGTATCGGCGGTTATCTCGTGATAGTGGGCGTGGCTGGACATGGTTCGGGAGTGTATCACATGCCGCGCAGCCGGAATATATTGGCCTTAACATATTGACAGATTTTCCATGCTGCGTTAGCTTGATTCTCAAGAATAATCACATCCAGATCCTGCAGGCTTCTTCAGAACCCTGCGTCGTATCCGGGCCTCGGGGTTGTTCGCGAACAATTCGGCGTTTAATGGCAATGAGGTTTATCCCTCATCGTTTTTTTGCGCTGTTGTTTTTGTCCGTTTTTACCCGAGGTTCAGACATGAAAAACGCCTTAAACGATAACAGCAGTCCTGTTTCTGAAAGTTCTTCGCAGAGCACGCGGCCCTGGGGCCGTTGGGATGATCTGCGCCTGCTTGTACGGTCAAGTCCCGGCGAAACACCCCCTGCCGAGGTCAACGACAACAAGAAAATCATGACGGAATCGCTATGAGGCCGGATATGCAGGCAAGACAGGTCGCTGTCCACAATGCGGATCACCGGAAAGCGGCATCCCGATCCGATGCTTCGCGGTTAAGGATTCTGGACGAAATCGTAAATTTCATCCGGCGGCATCATGATTCGACGGTGATGGAAATTGAACTCTTCCGAACGGACGAAGAAGCCCTGGCGCAGGGATGGGCCTCGGCGGAGACGCAAAGCCAGGTCCTGCTGGAAATAATGCGCAGCCTGCCCGTCGATGTCGCGCGGCGCGTAAAACTTGTCGAGGCCGGAACGAAGGGAAGAGAATGAAATGACACAGGAAGAGAAAGCGGAAAACACCGCAATTCCCGGCAAGAAGGAAGCCTATTTCCTGCTCGGCTCAGCGGCCGGTCTTGGCCTCTTTCTGGGCGGGATTGCCTGCTTCGCGCCGTTGATGCCCTTCGCCCTCGTTCCGCTCATCACGATGGGGATGATCGCCCTGCCGGTTGGAATCGATATTCTCAGGAACGGCAAAAATAATATCCTGCAGAAAGCTTGGAAGGGGCTGAAGGCATGCTGGAACGTCGTGAAAACAGATTTTTCAGAACGCAAGGAACAATTGAGATCGCGGACGAGCGATGGTACGACTGCCGGGGTAACGGTGCCCCCGGCAGTCAAGCCGCCCCTGACATCGCAGGAAATGTCGACTTCTTTTGAAAACTCCGTGCGCGGAGAGAACCGGCCGCACAGGGTTCAAAAGCCGGGGACCTGTCACCGGGGTAAAAACGGCTGCAGGCCGCGTGATTGAGCTGGCAATTATAAACCGGGAATGGGCCGCTTTGGGGCAATATCCCGCAGGCAGCTTAAGACCGCCAGATGCCCGCGCTGCCTGACTTCCAGCGGCATGGCGGAAGTTGGCGTTTCGATGACGAGGACGCTTTCCGCCTGTGGGCCCGGCACTGTTTTTCCGCCGACGATAATATTTTCCATTGAAAGCAGCTCGTCTATCGATCCATCGTTTTGCGGCCCCACAACGCCGCCGGAAATATTTTCGCCGAACCGCGTCTTCCCGGTCATACGTATGGGAATACCCGATGAACGCAGGGCCTCGACCGCACGTTGCGCAATCTCGTCGTGCGCGCCGTGCCGTCCCTGCGAATACACATATCCCTCATCTAGCAGGTTGTCTTCATGAAAGTCGATGGAAATGGCGGGCGGATATGTACCAGCCAGCCGCAGGACATGCGCGACAAGCGCCGCCGCTTCCGGGCTCGAAGCAGCCGGGGTTCTGGGCTTTGCGGGCGTTAATAGATCAGGCAGGACATGTTCTGAATCCCCCACGCTCGCGCAAGGCGCGTCTTCCTGCCAGTCCGGCCGGTCCAGATACCTCCAGCTGGAAACATACCCCAGCGGATTGCACAGCGGCAGCAGCACGACGGGCGTATCCCTTCCCAGGTCGCGAATAATGCCGATGCTGGAGGCTATGGCATTCGGCCCCGCGGGTTCCTCGCCATGGATACCGGAGATAATCCAGATCGCCCGGCCCGTTTTTTTTGTCCGTAATGAGGGAATGGGCAGCATCATTACCCGCCCGTCCCGTTCGCGCGACGAGACGGTCGCCGCCTCGGAAATCCAGCCATCTTCCACCAGCGACATGAAGGCGCCGTAAAGATCGTCGACGGGTTTGCGCCCGTCGGCATAACCCCGTCCGTTTTCTGCGGATTTTACCTGAGTGGGGCGTTCCATGCGCTTCAAATCTTGGGTTGCGGCGGCTGCGGCCGTGAGGGTGTCTTGCCCTCACGCGGCTTTTTTGCAGGGAGCAACCCTTCTCGCCGGAACAGGGCGTCGGGGTCGGGCTCCCGGCCCTTCATGGCGACGAAAAGCTCTCCCGGATCGACCGTACCGCCCTTGGAATATATCGTATCACGCAACTTCTGCGCGGTTTTTTCGTCGTAAAGCCCGTTTTCGCGGAAGGTCTCGAAGATATCCGCGTCCAGCACTTCCGCCCATTGATAGCTGTAATAACCGGCCGCGTAATCCGCACCGCCGGAAAAAATATGGTCGAAGCTGGTGGACTTGATGCTGCCGTCAGCCGGAAACAGCCAGCTTTTATCGCGTATGCCCTTTTCGAGCTCCTCGACGCTTTTGACCGACGAAGGGTCTGATGTGTACCACGCCATGTCGAGGCGCGCGAAGAACGTCATGCGCATGCCGTCATAACCTGCGTTGAAATTCTCAAGCGCGATCGCCTTTTTCATGAGTTCGGAAGGCAGAGTTTCCCCTGTTTTCCAGTGCTGCGCGAAAGTGCGCAGCACCTCTTCCTCCAGCACCCAATTCTCCTGCAACTGCGAGGGTAGCTCCATGAAATCCCATTTCACGTTGATGCCGTTCTGGGACGGGTATTTCCCCTTCGACAGAAGCCCGTGCAGTCCGTGGCCGAATTCATGAAATACCGTGCGCACGTCCTCCAGAGACAGAAGGCAGGGCTGCTCGGCGGTCGGCTTGTCAAAATTGCAGCAGTTAATAACGATGGCAGGCTTCTCAACGCCATCCACGAGCCCGTGGTCACGGAACACTTCCATCCAGGCGCCGCCGTTCTTTTCGCCGGGACGGGCATAATAATCGGTATACATGACGCCAATCAGCGCGCCGCTCTGTTTGTCGGTGATTTCCCAGGCGCGCACATCGGGGCCGTAGACCGGGTATTTGCCGGTCTTCTCCTCGGTCACGGTGATGTTAAAGAGCTTCTCGACATGCTGGCGCAGCCCCCTCAGCACGTTCTCGAGTTCGAAATAGGGTAGCAATTCCTCGACGTTCAGATTGAAGGTCTTTTCCTGGAGTTTGCGGTTGTAATAGTCGAAATCCCAGGGCTTGAAGTCGGCAAGGCCGTCGGAGGCAAGCGCAAAATCGCGGATTTCCTTCATCTGCTTCTCTGCCGCCGGGCGGTAGACCTGCTCGCCCCTTGCTAGGAATTTCATAACGGTTTCAGGGTCTTTCGCCATGCGGTCGTCAAGCATATAGGCGGCGTGGCTGTCGTAGCCCAGCAGTTGCGCGCGCTCGTGCCGCAGCCGCGCGATATCCATGATAACCTTCCGGTTGTCATGCGCGCCGCCGCAGGCGATGCTGTTCATGGCCTCATATATTTCGCGGCGCAAGACGCGGTTGTCCGCATGGGCCAGCAGATCGGAAGGCGGCGGAACAAGCCGGATCACCCATTTTCCGGCCAAGCCCTCTTCCTCCGCGGCCTGGCGGTAGATATTCTTCAACCGTTCAGGAACACCCGCCAGTTCGTCTTCGTCAGCGATGACTTTTTTGTAATCCCCCATCGCCTTGACGACGTTATTCTGGAAGTCCGTCGTGCGCGTCGCGATCTGTTCGTCGAGACCGCCCAGCACCGCTTTTTCGTTATCCCCCAGAAGCGCACCGCTGCGCACGAAGGCGTTCCATGTGCGCTTCAGCAGCATTTTTTGTTCGTTATCGAGCGCGAGGCCATCTTGTGCATCATGAACAGATTTTAGGCGGGAAAAAAGCAATCCATCCGTCATGAATCCGTTGTTGAACCTTGCCAACTCCGATTTGATTTCACCACCTGCCTGCATAAGCTCATCGTTGTTCTTCACGGCCAGGATATTGTTAAAGACATTCGCCACGCGGGAAACGCGGGCGCGAGCGAATTCCAGGGCTTCGACCGTATTTTCAAAGGTCGCCGCCGCCGGATTGTCGCGGATTGCACGGATATCCTTCTCCGCTTTCGTAATCGCGTCGCGGATAGCGGGCAGGAAATGTTCCGTCCGAACCGAATCCAGCGGCGGGGCGCCGGAGGAAAGGTCAGGCCAGTCGATCAACGGATTAATGTTCATGATTTTACGCGACGCCTCCGGGCGAAGCAGCCGCACCGGCGCTGCATGCTTTCGCCCATGCGTTTCGCATCCCTGTTACTGACTTGTTTTATTGCGAGGAGATATTATCACCGCGGCGGCGCGGACACAAACAAGGACTTACCGGGCGATCCTTGGTTCCAGCCAGCTTACAATTCTGGTGACATAATCTTTCAGAGACTTTTCTTCGACGGGCTTTAAGATAAAGGCGTTTGCCCCTGCCTTCAGCGCCTCAATAACGGCGCTTCGCTCAGAAGCTGATGAAACCATAATAAAGGCTGTATTGGCGAACCGCATATCTTCGCGGCACTTCTCCAGCAGGTAATAACCCGTTTTACCGGGCATGTAGACATCCAGGAAGACGATGTTATATGGGTTGGTGTTGATTTTGGTGAACGCCTCGTCAATGTTCGCCGCCTCGTCAAACAGCTTGAATCCGATGTCCTTCAGGTTTCTCAGGATGGTTGTACGGACCTCGGCGTGGTCGTCAACAACTAAAACGCGCAGTGCCTCCACTTTAAGTTTCGTTTTCGTCATCAAAATATCCTCAAAAAATATCCCCGGATAAAAATCTATTTTCTTTTGGTCAATGCTTCAAAGAGTTTATGCTCCTTGCTTTGATAATATAAAGCAGCTTCGTCGAGTTGAATATTAATATCGCGGGCAGGACGGTGGAGAGTCGGCTCGGCCGCCTTTTTCACGGCCTCTCCATCCTCCTGTCCCGTTCTGTGCTGCATTAGAGCTTTATAGAGCGGATTTTCATAATATGACTTGCTCCATTCTTCCACGCTCTCCTGCAGCTGCTTGACCTCAGGTTTGGGATATAAATTCTCGGCGTTCCCGCCAGCAGGCATGACTGCCAGTTTTTCACCTTCTGACTTCCCCGATTCCGAAATGGGCGTATTCGGTTCCTGTGACATGGGAACGGTGCTGAGCTCTGCGTGACGGCCTTGGTCCGGCACCTTGTCGCCGTAGAATGCCCTTACCTGGATATCGCCGTAAGTCAGGAAAGATGTTGCAATCAGGTTTTCAGTTCCGCCGACCATTTTTCCGAAACGGATTTGAGAAAGCGCATTGTGAATGGGTGTATACTGATCAGGCTGCAGCGTCAGCAGCGGAGGCTCTTCCGGGTTGATGTGAACGATATGATCGTCCGGCTCAATATAAGTCTCGCTACCCATGAAAATGGTGACGGTTTTGTCGAAGGTATACTCCCCGTCGTCTGCGCGCAGAGTCACCGTGTAGACCTTCGGATCGGTTTTAAAGTTGGGCGTAGACGTCAGCACCAGCTTGTCGCCGACAAGCGCAAAGATTGAGGGCGATCCGACAATCGAATAGGCCGTTGTGCTGTTATCGTTGTCAGGATCATTGGTGGAGAGCGATGACACGATGTCACCCGTCTGCGACCCAATCGGGAACCAGTTGCGGGAAAGCAATATATCCGTGGGTGCATCGTTGACTGGCGTAACGTCGACCGTCATCGTATTCGCAGAGGTATCCAGGTCCACGCCGCCATTCGCCGTCCCGCCGTCGTCCTGCACCTGGAAGGTGAAGCTTGCGTAACCTGTACCGTTGCCATTCAAACCCGGCGTGTACACCAGCAGGTTGGCGGCGATGTCGCTCGTCTGTATAATCTGGCCTGCCGTCACCGCTATCCCGTTCAGCGTCAGCGTCCCGGCTGTCGGCAGGGTGGTGATCATGACGCCGATAAAGCTGTCCGACGGGCTGTCATGCGTGTCGCCGAAGCCGAATTCGGCCGCCGTAAAGGTATAGCCTGTATCTTCCAGTGTCACGACCGTATTATTGGCGCCCTCGGGCGCATCGTTGGCCGGCGCTACATCGAATGTGATGGTATTCGGCGTCGAGTCAAAGTCCACCCCGCCGTTCGTCGTGCCTCCGCTATCCTGAACCTGGAACGTGAAGTTCGCATAACCTGCGCCGCTTTCATCGGCATTCGACGTATAGATCAGATTGCCGGCAGCAATGTCGCTCGCCAGCACAATCTGGCCGGCCGTTACGGCCACGCTGTTCAGTGTCAGCGTACCTGCGATGGGCAGGGTCGTAATGGTAACCGATTGCAACGCATCGGCGGGGCTGTCAGCCGAATCCGTCAGGCCGAAGTCGGCAATGGTCAACGCGTATCCGACATCCTCAACCGTGGTGATTGTCGTGTCTGTTCCCGCCGGCGCGTCGTTCACCGACGTCACGCTCACCGTCATCGTATTCGCGCTCGGGTCGAGGTCCACACCCCCGTTCGCCGTCCCCCCGTCGTCCTGCACCTGGAACGTAAA
>SCTB01000118.1 GCA_004297545.1 Alphaproteobacteria bacterium | reverse complement strand
GGAGGGGAGTAGGGTTTACAGAATGTCTAGCGTCATTCGGTTTTAGGAATAATTTTGAGTATGCGATAATTGAATGTCTGCAAAAGCGGTGGGAACAATGGCAAAAAAATCTGAAGATAAGAGCAGAAGGCGGCCAGCAAATTTGCCAGCTGACGTTGCAACGATGACTGGCGGTAAGAAGCGCCGGTTTGACGTGGAGTTGTTTATCGTCCACCCCACCATGGAACCGGCGGCGATTACAGCGGCGCTTGGATTGGAGCCAAAGATAGTTCACCGTGTAGGTGACCAGCGGAAGACACTAAAAGGTACTCTTTTAAAGGGACGCCATCCAGATACACGATGGCGGTATAGCGCCCGGTACACCGTCCAAGACCAATCGTTTGTTCACGAGCTCGCGAAATTCGTCGATTATCTTATCGCTTATAAAGCGTTTCTTCGGGAGCTTCAAGCTACCGGAGGAGAAGCATGCGTAGGGGTCCAGTTTTTAGGGGACGGATATTTCGGGGATCGGATTGAGCCCGATACTTTGGCGAAGCTGGCGGATCTAGAAGTCGGCTTTGGTATTGAGTGCTACATGGTGCCTCAATCCCCCTAGCTTTCATTGCAATTTCAGCCGCCCTGCGAAAAACTTCCATCCGCAGAGAAACATTCGCCCCCGGCAAGGAGTTGGTCAGCTGTCACCTTGAGCGCAGCGAAGAAATTGAAGGACATGAACAGCATGCTTCGTTTTGCTCAGGGTGACGCTGAATTGCCGACAAACTGTTTAAAATGCAATGCAAATTCAAGGCAATATTCACGGGCATTTAAGGTGAATCTGCTAGTATTGAGATAGTGGCAATTCCCACATTGACGGGCGGCAGAAAATGGCAAGAGACGCGGGCATATTTGCGGAAGGCTGGCAGCTGAACTGGACGGTGAATTTCCGCCAGCGCCGCGCCGTGCATATGCCCACCGGGCTTGCCGTGGAATTGCGCCGGTCGGACGCCAACCAGTGGTACCCCTTCGCGCTCGATGCCGAAGAATGGCTCTTCGCCGACCAGTCGCGGCTGCAGTCTTTCATCGACCTGCTGCACCAGGCCAAAGTGCTCTTCCACCAGATGGTGCCGGAAACGGGGTGGCTGCCGTATCACGGCGCGCCTGTGTTGATTGAAGGTCCGCGGACGGGGAAGTCTTAAGATATCTCCCTTTTTCCCGTTCCCCGGCGAAGGCCGGGGCCCACGGACTGAATCCTTTCCGCGCGACAGGTTTATCCAGTTATTACTGAGACGTTCTTGTCCGTGGGCCCCGGCCTTCGCCGGGGCACGGGGAAGGGGTTACCCCTCCGCAGCCGCGCGTTCGTGGGCTTCCTGGGCTTCGAGCCAGAGGGATTCCTGCGTTTCGAGGTCTTTTAAAAGCTTGCCGTAGGTGTCTTTCGCCTGCCGGATCTTCTCCGGGTTGTTGAAGAAGTCGGGGTTCGCCATCAGCGTTTCGAGCTGCGCCTTTTCGTGGCTGAGGCGCTTGACGGCTTTTTCGGCTTCGGCGATTTTCCTGACCAGCGTGGAGCGGGAGAGTTTCGGCTGCTCAGGAGTCGCTTCGGGCGGCGGCGCGGCGGCGGCCGCTTCCCGTGCTTTCTTCTCGCCTTTTTTCTCTTCGCGGCGTGCCTGCAGAATGAACTTGCGGTAATCATCGAGGTCGCCGTTGAAATTCGAGACCGCGCCGTCCTTGACCATCCACAGCCGGTCCGCCACGCGCTCGACCATGATGGGGTCGTGGCTGACGATGACGATGGCGCCCTCGTAGTCGTTCAGCGCCTGCACCAGCGCCTCGCGCGCATCCATGTCGAGGTGGTTGGTTGGCTCGTCGAGCAGCAACAGGTGCGGCTTGTCGAAGCTCATGAAGGCGAACAACAGGCGCGCCTTTTCCCCGCCGCTCAAGGTTCCGATGGTATTGTCGGCCAGCGGCTTGGAAAAGCCGAAGGCCCCCAGCGTCGCGCGCACGATATGTTCCTTGTAGTCGCCGGTCTTCTGCTTGGTGAGGCGCGCCATTTCCTGGTAGGGCGTCGAGTTGACGTCGAGTTCTTCCGTCTGGTGCTGCGAGAAGTAGCCGATGCGCAGCTTGCCCGAACGCACCGTTTCGCCCGCCATGGGCTGCAGGCGGCCGGCGATGAGTTTCATCAGCGTCGATTTGCCGTTGCCGTTCGCGCCGAGGAGCGCGATGCGGTCATCCGTGTCGATATTCTCGTGGATGCGCCGCAGGATCGGCTTGCCCTCGGTATAGCCGACATCGGCGCCGCGGATGGCGATCAGCGGCGGCGAGAGTTTTTCCGGATTGGGAAAGGTGAATCGTATTGCGCGGTCGGCGATAACGGCATCGACCATATCCATGCGTTCGAGCGCCTTGATGCGGCTCTGCGCCTGCGCGGCCTTGCTGGCCTTGGCGCGGAAACGGTCGACGAAGGCCTGCATATGCGCGCGCTGCGCCTGCTGTTTTTCGAACATCTTCTGCTGCAGGCCCAGCTTGGCCGCGCGCTCGCGCTCGAAGGTGTCGTAATTGCCGGTGTAGAGGGTGAGTTTCTGCTTATCGATATGCACCACATGGTCGACGCATTTGTTGAGCAGATCGCGGTCGTGCGAGATGACCATCAGCGTATGCGGGTAGGACTGCAGGTAGCCTTCCAGCCACATGATGGCTTCGAGGTCGAGGTGGTTGGTCGGCTCGTCCAGCAGCAGGAAGTCGGGCTCGACGAACAAAACGGAAGCAAGCGCCACGCGCATCCGCCAGCCGCCGGAGAAGGACGAAAACGGCTCGCGCAGCTGGTGGTCCTTGAAGCCGAGGCCCGTCAGCAGTACCGCCGCGCGCGAGGGGGCGGCATAGGCGTCCAGTTCATGCAGGCGCGCGTAGATGTCGGAGATCTTGTAGGGGTCGGTTTCGGTTTCGGCCGCTTTCAGCAGCGTGGCCAGCTCCTCATGCGCGTTTACGACCATGTCGATGAGCGGCGTATCGGTTTCGGGGATATCCTGCCGCACCATGCCGAAGCGCTGGCGCTGGTTGAGGCTCACGCTGCCGCTATCCGCATGCAGCTCGCCCGCGATAAGCTTGAAAAGGGTCGATTTGCCCGTGCCGTTCGCCCCGACGAGACCCACCTTCCAGCCGTCCATGATATTGACGCTGGAATCCTCGATCAGGGTGCGGGGGCCGATTTTATAGGTGAGGTTCTGGATGCTGAGCATTCTTCTTGTTCCTTCAGGCGGTTGGTTATGGCATAAAAGCGCCAAAAGGGGAAGGACTTAAGATTGTAAAAAGGCTCTTTTTAATGGTGTAATGCATTGTCATGACAGGAAAAACCGCGGATTCGGATAAAACCATCACCAGCGCCGCCAACCCGGCGATCAAGCGCCTGCGCGCGCTGGCCTTAAAGAAATACCGGGATGAAGAGGGCGTCTTCATGGTCGAGGGCGCGCGTCATGTGAAGGATGCGCTCCATGGCGGCTGGCAGGTCGATACGCTGGTCTATTCGCACCGGGCGAAGGGGGAGCCCGCCGTCGCTGCCGCGAAGAAGGCGCATGGCAAATGTTTAGAGGTCACCGACGACCTGCTCAGCCGCATTACGGGACGCGACAACACGCAGGCCGTGGTCGGCGTGTTCCGCCAGCGCTGGACGCCGCTGAAGGATATTCATCATGGGGTATGGGTGGCCCTCGAAGGCATCCGCGACCCCGGCAACCTCGGCACCATTATGCGCACCGCCGATGCCGTGAAGGCCGAAGGCGTGCTGCTGATCGGGCAGGTCTGCGACATCTGGTCGCCCGAAGCCGTGCGCGCCTCCATGGGCTCCTTCGCGCGCGTGAAAATGGCCAGGGCCGTGCTGCCGGAATTTTTAAAATGGCGCAAGGACTGGAAGGGCCGCGTGGTCGGCACGCATCTGAACACCTCCGTCGATTACCGCAAGGGCGATTATACCCAGCCCCTGCTGCTGGTCATGGGCAGCGAACAGTCGGGCCTGTCGGCAGATATCACCAAGGCCTGCGACCAGCTGGTGAAAATCCCCATGCCGGGCGGGGCGGAGTCACTGAACCTCGCCGTGTCCACAGGCGTGATGCTGTATGAGATTTGCAGGAGCAAGCTATGAAAAAATTTATCGACGACCTCATGAAGAAAATGACGGTCGAAGAGAAAATCGGCCAGCTCAACCTTATTGCGCCGGGCGGCTTCTGCAATACGGGGCCGGAGGTGACGAAGAATTCCTCGGAGAAAATCCGCGCGGGGCAGGTCGGCGGCATGTTCGGGTTTTTCGGCATTGCGAATGTGAAGCCCTGGCAGGAAATCGCAGTGAAGGAATCGCGCCTTGGCATTCCCCTGCTGTTCGGGCTCGACGTTATCCATGGCCACCAGACGGTGTTTCCCATTCCGCTTGCGCTGTCCTGCACCTGGGATATGGAGCTGATCGAAAAATCCGCGAAGCTGGCGGCCATCGAGGCGACGGCGGACGGACTCAACTGGGTCTTCTCGCCGATGGTCGATATCTGCCGCGACCCGCGCTGGGGCCGCATTGCAGAGGGCGCGGGCGAAGACCCGTACCTTGGCGCGCTGATTTCCGCCGCCATGGTGCGCGGCTATCAGGGCAAGGATTTATCGCATCCCGACACGGTGCTGGCCTGCGTAAAGCATTTCGCGCTCTACGGCGCCGCCGAGGCGGGACGCGAATACAATACGGTCGACATGAGCCGCATCCGCATGCACGAAACCTATTTCCCGCCCTACAAGGCGGCGATCGATGCGGGTGTGGCCACGGTCATGAGTTCCTTCAACGAAGTCGACGGCATACCCGCCACCGGTAGTAAATGGCTGCTGACCGATCTGCTGCGCGACGACTGGGGCTTCAAGGGCCTTGTCGTCACCGACTACACCGCCATCAACGAAATGACCGCGCATGGCACCGGTGACCTGAAAGCCAATTCCGCGCAGGCGCTGAATGCCGGCACCGATATGGACATGGTGGGCGAGGGGTTCCTCAATACCCTCAAAACCTCGCTCGAAGAAGGCGCGGTGACGATAGACGTTATCGACACCGCCTGCCGCCGCATTCTTGAGGCGAAGCACGCTTTGGGGTTGTTTGATGACCCCTTCCGCTATTGCGACGAGAAAAAGACGGCCGAGAAAATCCTGTGCAAGGAACACCGCGCCTTCGGACGCGAACTCTCCGCGAAAAGCTGCGTGCTGCTGAAGAACGACAAACAGGAGCTGCCCTTAAAGAAATCCGGCACCATTGCCGTGGTCGGCCCCATGGCCGACGACCGCAAGAACATGCCGGGCACCTGGGCCATCGGCGGCGACTGGCAGAAATGCGTGACGCTGCTGGAAGGCATCAGGGCGAATGCGGGCGATGCGAAAATCCTTTACGCCAAGGGCGCGAATATCACCAACAGCAAGGACTGGGCCGAGCGCATCGCCATCTTCGGCAACAACCGCATCGATATCGACCCGCGCGATCCGGCGGAAATGATAAAGGAAGCCGTCGAGATGGCGAAACAGGCGGATGTCATCGTCGCCGCTATTGGCGAGGCGCAGGAAATGTCGGGAGAATCCGCCAGCCGCAGCGATATCGGCATCCCGCCCGATCAGCGGCCGTTGCTGGAAGCTCTCATCAAAACCGGCAAGCCGCTCGTTCTGGTGATTTTCGCGGGCCGCCCGCTGACTCTCACGTGGGAGCACGAACATGCGCAGGCCATGCTGATGGCCTGGTTCGGCGGCACCGAAGCCGGCGACGGCATCGCCGACGCCCTGTTCGGCGCGCATAACCCCTCCGGTAAAATCACCGCCACTTTCCCGCGCAACGTGGGGCAGGTGCCGATTTACTACAACCACAAGAATACGGGCCGCCCCTATCTGGCCGCCGGCGGTTTCGACGACAAGTTCAAATCGCGCTATCTCGACGTCGAGAACGAGCCCTTCTATCCCTTCGGTCATGGTCTCAGCTACACGACTTTCGAATACAGTGCGGTCAAACTCAGCAGCACCGAAATGAGCGGAAACGATACTCTGACGGCCTCCGTCACCCTCACGAATACCGGAAAATATGCGGGCGAGGAAGTCGTGCAGCTCTACATCAGCGACCCCGTCGCCAGCGTCGCGCGCGCCGTGAAGGACCTGAAGGGCTACCAGAAGGTCATGCTGAAGCCGGGCGAGAAGCGTGAGGTCGCCTTCACCATCACGACCGAGGAGCTGAAGTTCTACAACACCGCGCTTGAGCATGTCTGGGAGCCCGGTGAATTCATTATCTATATCGGCACAAATTCCGCCGAGGTGAAGTCCGCCAAGGTCACCTGGCACACGGTCGCCGAGGCCGCACGCCGACGGAAGAACGCTTAAGAAAACAAGCGCATAAAAGCTTTACCGGCTTGGAACCCTCAATAATATGTAATATCTCTCCCCCATAGCGTGTTGCATAAATCCTGCTATGCTTTGCCCATGTCTAAAAATGAGTTTAACGAAAAGGCGGGCCGCAAGGGCCTGTCTGACGATGCGTTGCTGGATCTCGTCCAGCGGGAGACGCTGAAGTATTTCACCGATTTCGCGCATCCGAACTGCGGCATGGCGCGCGAGCGCAGCAACGCGAACCTGAAGGACTGGGGTTACGACCTCGACTGCGTGACGACGGGCGGCACCGGGTTCGGCATCATGGGGATGGTGGCGGGCGCGGAGCGCGGGTTCATCACGAAAGACGAGCTGCGCGAGCAGCTGGAGAAGATTGTCGGCTTTCTCGACAAGGCCGATAAATACCACGGCGCCTTTTCGCATTTTTACGACGGCAACACGGGCAAGACCATCCCCTTCACCAAAAAGGACGACGGCGGCGATATTGTCGAAACCTCTTTCCTGATAATGGGCCTGCTGACCGCGCGGCAGTATCTTGAAAAGACGCCGGAAGCTTCCGCGCTCTGCGATAAAATCAACAAGCTCTGGGAAGGCGTGGAATGGGACTGGTACACGCAAGGCAAGAACGACCTCTACTGGCACTGGAGCCCCAACCACGATTTCGCCATGAACCTGCCCATCCGCGGCTGGAACGAATGTCTTATCACGCATGTACTGGCGGCCTCGTCGCCGACACATCCCGTTTCCACGGATGTCTACGAGAAAGGCTGGGCGAAGAAGGGCGGGCAGTTCGAGAACGGGACGAACCATGATGGCGTGACGCTGCCTCTTGGCCCTGACAGGGGCGGGCCTTTGTTTTTCTCTCATTATTCCTTCCTCGGCCTGAACCCGAAACAGCTGAAAGACGGCCATGCCGATTATTGGGAACAGAACACCGCCCATGCGCTCATCAACCGCCAGCATTGCATCAACAATCCCAATGGCTTCAAGGGCTATGGGCCGGACTGCTGGGGTCTGACCGCCTGCGACAGCCCCGATATTTACGGCGCGCATGCGCCCGATAACGACAAAGGCGTGATCGCGCCCACAGCCGCCTTGTCCTCTTTCCCCTATACGCCTGTCCAGTCCATGCAGGCGCTGCGCCACTTTTACGAGGACCTCGGGGATAAAATCTGGGGCAAGTATGGCTTCGTGGACTCCTTCTGCGAGGAAAAGAACTGGTACGCCAAAAGCCACCTTTCCATCGACCAGGGGCCCATCGTGGTGATGATCGAAAACCATCGCTCGGGCCTTTTGTGGGACCTGTTCATGAGCTGCCCGGAGGTGAGGCACGGGCTTGACAGGCTCGGCTTTGCCAGCCATGAAGATGTCCAGCCCGCCGCAAGGCCCGTACCGCCCGCAAGATCCGCAACCCCGCCCGCGCCTTGAAAGAAGACTAAAGAATGAAAGCCTCTTTCCGCGATGCCTGGAAACTGACCGCCCCGTATTGGCGTTCGAAGGAAAGAGGGAAAGCCTATTTCCTGCTGGCGGCGATTATCGGCTTGAATCTTGGCCAGGTTTACATCAACGTCCGCATCAACAAGTGGAATAACGACTTCTACAACGCGCTGCAGGATCTGCAGAAGGATGATTTCTATTCCCTGATCATCACTTTCACGGTATTGGCTTTCATCTGGATAATCATGACCGTTTACAAAATTTATCTGCGGCAGATGCTGCAGATAAAGTGGCGGCGCTGGTTAACGAATCATTATCTTGATCGCTGGCTGAACAAGCAGGCCTATTACCGCTTGCAGGTCGAAGGCAATCCTGCGGACAACCCTGACCAGCGTATAAGCGAGGATATTGGTCAGTTCATTGACATCACCTTGCAATTATCGCTCGGCCTGCTGAGTTCTATCGTAACCCTTTTTTCCTTTTTAATGATTTTGTGGAATTTATCAGGTCCCGCCGATTTTGTACTCGCGGGAATGAACATTCATGTGCCGGGATATATGGTATGGGCGGCGCTTTTTTACTCCATCGCAGGGACGGCGATTACGCGATGGATCGGCCATCCGCTGATTGGCCTGACGTACCGGCAGCAGAAATTCGAAGCCGACTTCCGGTTTAGTCTCGTGCGCCTGCGCGAGTACGGCGAAAGCGTGGCCTTTTATAAGGGGGAGGGCGCCGAGAAGGAGAATTTTGTAAAGCGCTTCACGGCAGTTTTTGACAACTTCTGGGAGATAATGAAGCGTCAGAAAGCAGTTGGCTGGTTTACTTCCGGTTATGGTCAGATCGCCATAATCTTCCCGTATGTCGTGACCGCGCCCGCCTATTTTTCAAAGAAGATCAAGCTTGGCGACCTCATGCAGACAGCCTCTGCATTTGGCGAAGTGCAAGGGGCTCTTTCCTATATCGTGGATGTCTATGTCAGCACCGACAGCATCAGTATTACCAGTTGGTTTGCGGTTATCGAGCGTTTGTCAGGCTTTACAGCAACAGTCGAAAGATTTGCCGCGGAATCGGAGGATCCCGATGCCTTTCGCGCGCAACTGCAGGAAAGCCCGCCTTCGGTGGCTGTTGCTGGTCTCGATGTGCGCTTGCCATCAGGGGAAATCCTCCTGAAAGGAATTTCTTTCAACGTCGATGCAGGTAACTCGCTGCTTATTCAGGGGCCGTCGGGGTGCGGCAAAAGCACATTGCTGCGTACAATAGCGGGAATATGGCCCTATGCGAATGGTAACCTGAGGCTGGCTGCCGATGCGAGATCGATATTCCTGCCCCAGAAACCGTACCTGCCCATGGGTACGCTGAGGCAGGCGCTGATTTATCCGCATACCGCCGATGTCTCGGAAAGCGTTATCCTTGAGTTGCTGAAGACATGCCAGCTTGGACATCTTTCCGGCAGGCTAAATGAGCAGCATGCCTGGAGCCACGTCCTGAGCCTTGGCGAACAGCAGCGCATCGCTTTTTTCCGTGCATTGCTGTTTAAACAGGATATTATCTTCCTTGACGAGGCGACCTCCGCGCTGGATGAAAAGGCGGAAGAATATTTTTACGAGCTGCTGCGCAAGAAATTGCCAAAAGCGGTTATCGTCAGCGTCGGCCACCGCCAGACGCTGAAACAATGGCACGATCATGTGCTTGATCTTGGAAAGAAGAAGGCAAAATGAAACGTCATGGCGTCATCGTGAGCCCGTCGGGAACCCTCGGGGCTACGTTCAATCCGGCCGCCGTGCATCTCGACGACGGGCGCTACGTATTGCTTGTGCGCTCGGTGCCGCAGGGATATACGAAAATCGGCACAGTCAACCAGTTCGACGATGCTTATACATCGCACCTCAGCCTCTGGGAATCCGACAGCCCGGCCGGGAATTTCAAGCTGGTGGACCCCGCCGCGATAAAGCCCGACCAGAGCTTCGATAAATTCGGCGTCGAAGACCCGCGCATCACGAAAATCGACGATACCTATTATATTTTCTACACGGCGCTCGCCAAAGGTCTCGGCCAGCCGGATGCCGCGACCGGAATACGGATTGCCATGGCCAGTACGAAGGATTTCAAGACGTTTAAAAAGCACGGCGTGATCGGCCCTGACCGCACCTCCAAGGCGGGCGCGGTGTTCGAGAGCGGCGGCAAGCTCTGGTTCCTGTGGAAGGACGAGCAGGGCGTGGAGCGCACCATGATGACGCCCGCGCCGAAGGACTTTGAAGACGTGGCCGAATGGAAAAAGCTATGGGCGGCCCGCGATATCAGCCGCGACCAGCTGATCGGCCCGCAGAAAAACGGTTATGAGGACCATGGCGTCGAACCGGGCGCCCCGCCCATCGAAATCCCCGAAGGTCTGCTGCTGGTCTATTCCAGCATTTCAAAAGACATGAAATGGACGATCAGTTTAATGCTTCTGGACAAGGACGACCCGCGCAAAATCATCGCCAAGACCGAAGCGCCCTCGCTGCAACCCGAAGCGGATTATGAGCTGAAGGGCGACGTCAACAACGTCGTCTTCCCCTGCGGCGCTGTCGTCGACGGTGGCAAGCTCTACGTCTATTACGGCGGCGCGGATACGGTCTGCGCGGTCGGGAGCGAGGATATGGCGACAGTGCGCAAGCTGCTAAAGCCGTTCACCGACAACCCGGTGCCGAAGCCAAGATAACTCTGTCATTCCCGCGGAAGCGGGAATCTCGTGGGTTTAATACCGTTCTTGCTTGTCATGGGATCCCCGCTTTCGCGGGGATAACAGGAAACTACGACGGACGCCCTTTTACGCCCCATTTGCCGGTGAGTTCGGCCGCGACCTCGAGCATGCGGTCGTCCATGACTTCGATATAAACATGGAATTCAGCAAGATTGTCATCGGCCAGCAGGGCTTTGCGCACCTGGCGCGGATTTTTGCCCGCCGCCAGCAATTCCAGCAGGCGGTCCTGAAAGCAGGCGAGGCCGCCCGCAGGTTTCTTCCTACGCTGCGGCTTTTTCACGGGGCACCAGTGCTTTCAGCTGCATAAAGTCGTCGCGGAATCCGGTCGTATCGGCTTTTGTCTTGAAGGATTGCGGCAGCTTTTCGAAAATGACGAAGCGCGCGCGCGGACAGAGCTTCAGCACCGCGGGCAGGGCGTCGAACAATTCCTGCGGCACACGGCCGTCATGCGTGTCGCGCCGCACTTTCATTTTGCCGTGCTCCGACCAGGAGCCGCCAGAAACATGAATCTCCAGCACTCGGCTCAGCGGATAGGTTTTGACAAGGTCGAGAACAGGGACGCCGAAGTTGACCGACTGGCAGTAAATATTATGCAGGTCCAGCAACTGGTAGCCGTCGACCGCGCGCAGCATTTCGTCGATGAAAACACCCTGGCTCGCCACATCCTGTTTTGAAAACGCCAGCGCGAGGTTCTCGATGCCGACGGGGACTTTCACGGTCTTCTGCAGCGCTACCATCGCTTTTTTTCCGAGGTCCAGCGCTTCCTTGCACAGGGGCACCGGCAGCGGGGCGCCTTCGCGCAGTTTCCAGCCGGTCGAAAATCCGAAATGAACGGAGACGCCGGCGTATTTGCGTGCCTGCACGACGGGCTTCAGCTGTTTCAGCCAGTTCGCGCGCAGCTTGTCGGCCTTGACGGCCAGCAGCGGATAATGGATCCCATGGCCGATCAGCAACCCGCGCTTTGCGTAGCTGTCGAGCAGCGTGTCGATTTCATCCGCCGCTTCTTCATGGCTCCAGGAATCGACGGACCATTCGATCGCGTCGACCGCGCCTGCCGCAAAGAGAGGACGCGCGGCATCGAGATACCGCGCGTCCCCGAAGATGGATAGTCCCGCGAAGGGCATTAACCCCTGCCGCAGGCCGGGCAGGAGAACCGCGGCGGCCGCGGACGCGGCTGCTTCGGCGGTTGTGCCGGGGGCTGCTTGGGCGGTTCGGGTTGCTTCGGGGGTTGTTTGGGTGTTTCGTCGGTCATGTGATCACCCCATCCCGCAGCCAGGGCAGTGGCGCGGCGACGGCGGGCGCGGACGCGGCGGCTTCGGCGGCTGGGCCGGAGGATTCTTCGGCGGCTCAGGCTGTTTTACGGGTTTCTTTTCGTCGGTCATGGGGTCCCTCATGGTTAAAAAATTGAAAATGAAATCGGGACCGCACTTGGCCACTGTTTGCAGAATGAGTCAAGCGGGCAGGAGCAATATAACCCATAGTTTGTCATAATTTTAAAATTTAAAAAATGAACGCCTTATCAAAAATAACTTATTCCAGAAAGCTGCTTGACATAGTTTATGGCAAGGTTAAAAATCTTCAAACTTCATACGGTAAATGCATTCGATCGAGGGCGTCCCGACATGCCGGAACAAGGCAGCACATCCTCCCTGAAAAGCACGACGGCGCTCACGCCGGGCGGCTTCAATGGCTGGTTGATGCAGACGCTGATTCACGGTGACAGCAAAAATGAAAGCACCGTTCAGGGCGTCCTGAAGAAGAAGGGCGACGAGCGCTGGGAGCAGATCAAGGCCGGCCGCGCCGCGATGTCCTTCGAGGAACTCGCCGACATCCTGAAAGAGATGAACGCCGAAAACATCGGCCCCGATTTCGCGAATGCCGCGCCGCGCCGCAAGACGCCGATGAACGACCAGGCTTTCTATGACGCGGTCGCGCGCAACATCGAGACAGCCGAGAAGATGAAGCAGCAGCTCGAGGAGCTGCGCGCCGAAGCGAAGAAGCAGGAAGGCTATGTCTCGAAGCTTTTCAGCATCGTCTCGCACAAAGACCCTGTCGGCAAGGCGATGTCGGATGTCGCGGAGTTCGAGAAATATTGCTACAAAAACGGCATCAAATACGACGCGTCGCAGGAAAAACTCGTGCAGGGAGAAAAGCCACGCACGAAGATGGATGCGCTGAAAGATTCGCGCTTCCTGCTGGCGGCTGCCGGCGGGGCCGCAATAGGCCTTGCGGGCATCAACCTCGGTCTGCTGCCCGTGCTGGGCCTTGCGCCTGCTGCCTTCTTCGGCGTGCTGCCCTGGCTGGCTGCGCCCTTTATCGGCCTCAACATCTACAAGTCATTCTCGCAATACAGCATCATGAAGGAAGCGCCGACGCTGCTGCGCTTCGCGGCCATCACGGCGGCCGGTTTCGCGATCAGCATGGGCGTCACGATGGGCATGACGGCCCTGTTCGGCGTGGTCAACCCGGCGACGATCGCGGCTGCCGCGATCCCGGGAGGCGCTGCCGGCGGCTTCAGCCCCATGCAGTACATGCTGCCCATCATCGGCGTCTTCACGGCGGCGGCGCTGGCCTTCAAGCGCGCCAAGGCGACGGTTGCGGGCGCGTTCAACAATCCTTCCGACAAGCCCGGCCTGGCTGGCAAGCTCACGAATGCCTATAACAAGGCCGTCGGCCTCGTCGTGAACAAATACACGGCCCCCGTCATGGTCAAGGCGGGCGAGCTGGGCGGGAAGGCGACCGACCTTATCAACAAGGGCTTCCCCAAATTCATTGACTACGTGGGTATCCCTGCGGTCGCGGTGCTGATGTCGGCCACGATGGCGACGGGCGGTCTCGGGCTGCTGGGCGCCTTCGCGGGCTATTACGTCACCGCCTTCACCGGCCTCGCCGTCGGCGGCGCCGCGATGATGGCGGCCTTTTACCAGATGGGTTGCCGCAGCAAGGACTTCAAGGAACTGGGCAGCGCAGCGGCCACGGGCTTCAGCCTGTCGTCCTCGAGCGCGACCATGCCCAAGGAACGCGAGGCCTTAAAGGCGATCGGCGTTTCCGCGAAGACGCGCGACACGGTCGTCCCCCTGGGCGGCGTGTTCAACATGTACGGCACCTCGCTCTACATGGGTCTGACCGCTTTCTACGCGATGGCGATGTTCAACCCGGCCGCGACGCTGATGAACTACGTCAAGACGGCAACGACCGTCATGGCGATCGCGCTGGGCGCGCCCGGCATTCCGGCTTCCAACATCACGCTGCTCGACCCCGTGCTGCAGCAGACCGGCCTCGTCGCGGCGCAGATTCACAAGATCTATGCGATGATCATTCCGGCCGACCGCATCCTTGACATGACGCAGACGGCGCTCAACGTGCTGGGCGACATGGTTGCGGCCGTGCACCCCGACCGCAAGCGCCTGCGCTATCGCCGCGCGAAGAACATCAAGAAGATCCGCGAAATGCGCCTCGAGAAGGAAAAGATGCTGGGCGTTCCGTCGAACGACAACCAGAAGCTTCCCGTTCCGCAGCCCGCTGCCGCCCCGGTGAACGACAATCAGCCCGCGGCCGAAAACAAGGCGCCGGAGCCGAAAAAGGCCGCCCCCGCCGGGCCAAGGCTGTAAGGCGTCTTTCCCTTAAATTTATGTGGCGCGCTTCACGGCTATAATTCCCTTTACGAAAACTGCCGGCTGATTGAGCTGTTGTCGCAACAGTCGGCAGCCGCTAAGTTGTCTACTATGAAGCATGCGCCGCGATAATAAAAAGGGAATACCGAAATGAAGTCACCTGACAAAGCGGAGATATACCGCATTATTTTCGTCACGATCGTGACCTCCGCCCTGTTCTTCGCGGGCATCGTCATTGTGCGCCCCTTTATCCCCGCCATTCTCATTGCGGTGATTTTCACGGCTGCGACATGGCCGGTCTTTTCCTGGCTGGAGGACCGCCTGAAAAAGCGCAGGACGCTGGCGGCGACGCTCATGACGCTGGCGCTTGCGCTGTGCTTCGTCGTTCCTGTCGCGCTCCTGAGCCGCAACCTTGTCAGCAACTTCACGCAGCTGAGCGGCGTCATCATCGAATTCTTCCAGAGCAAACCGGAGGCGGCGCCCGCATGGCTGACCGGACTGCCGTATCTGGGGGGCTATGTGGGCCAGTTCTGGACGGACTATGTCACCGACACCTCCTATATCGCAGACGCGCTCAAGGACAACATGGAGCTGATATCGCAGTGGCTGATCAAGATCGGCGGCGCCATCGGCGGCGGCATCGCCGATCTCGGCCTCGGGATATTCATCGCCTTTTTCCTGTTCCGCCACGGCAGGGAGGGCATGAAGGGGCTGAAGGTCCTGCTCGACCGTTTCATCGGCCCGCGCGCGCAGCGCCTGCTCGAGGTGTCGGAAGCGACGATGAACGGCATCATGTACGGGCTGCTCGGCACGGCCGTGGCGCAGGCGATGGTCGCTGCCCTGGGGTTCTGGATCGCGGGCATCCCGGGCGCCGGTCTGCTGGCCCTGCTGATCCTGCCCCTGTCGCCGATACCGGTCGGGCCGCCGCTGGTCTGGGTTCCGGCCACGATCTGGCTGGTCTCGCAGAAAAAAATCGGCATGGCGATCTTCATGTTTTTATGGGGACTGCTGGCCATCAGCGCCATCGATAACGTGATCCGTCCCTGGCTTATCAGTCAGGGCAGCAAGATGCCGCTGCTGCTGGTTTTTCTGGGGGCTTTGGGCGGCGTTTTCACCTTCGGCTTCATCGGCTTCTTCATCGGGCCGACAATCCTGGCGGTGATTTATGTGCTGATCCTGGAAGAGGCGCGCATCAAGGCCTGACGGGCGGCCGCTTGTACCGGAAGCAGTCGACGATATGGTCGTTCACCAGGCCGGTCGCCTGCATATGAGCGTAGATGATGGTGGAGCCCACGAAACTCATGCCGCGTTTCTTCAGGTCCTTTGACAGGGCGTCCGATTCCGCCGAGCGGGGCGGGATGTCCTTCAGGGTCTTCGGCGAATTTATCTTTGGCTTTCCGCCGACGAAGCGCCAGATATAGGCGTCGAACGATCCGAACTCCTTTTGTATCTCCAGAAACGCGCGGGCGTTCTTGCGCGCGCTGAAAACCTTGAGCCGGTTGCGGATGATGCCGGTGTCTTTCAGAATTTTCTCCAGCTGCGCGTCGGTCAGCTTAGCGACCTTCTTCGGGTCGAAGCCGCAGAAGGCCTTGCGGTATCCTTCGCGGCGCTTCAATATCGTCTCCCAGCTCAATCCCGCCTGCGCGCCTTCCAGCACCAGAAATTCGAAGTGCTTGCCGTCATCATGCACCGGCACGCCCCATTCGGTATCGTGATAATGCTCGTAAAACGGCTTGCCGGTTCCGACCCAGCCGCAGCGGGTTTTGGTTTTGGTCACGGTGTCTTCCCCATCCTCACCACCCCCACCTCGATGTTGCGCAGGTTCTTGAGCACGGGGAAGGCGACGGGCTGGACGGCTTCGAGCACGTCCGGGGTCGTAAGGTCATGCATCTTCAGTAATCCCGCCAGCGCCGCCTGCGAGGCGCGGTGGTTGCCGTCTTCGGCTTTCAGGGCGACGACGGTGTCTTTTTCGGGGATGACGGCGATGTTCACGGCCTCCGCGCCGCCCTTGGACATTATCTTTCCTCCCGCCGCGCGCATCAGGACCGTGTCGATGCGCCCGGTGCCGGCCACGTAATCCGGATTTTCAGACATGGCGCGGACGATGCGGCGGCAGGCTTTCTGGCGTGCATCGCTGAAGGACGAAGGGTTCATCAGGCGCGCCAGGCCGCGCGCAAGGTCTTCCAGCGGCATGCCGGGATTGGGCGCGGAGCAGCCGTCGACGCCGCAGATGGCGGGCGTAATGTTATTGCCGCACATTTCTGAAATCGCGCCCAAAATCTTCTGCTGTATGCCGTGAGTCGGGTTTGTGTAATCCTTGACCGGAATTTTCAGGAACCTCCCCAGCGTCAGCATCCCCGTATGCTTTCCTGAGCAGTTGTTGCACAGCACGGCGGAAGGCGCGCAGGGCGCCGCGATAGGCGGATGCGCACCGCATTCAAGATCGTTCTCGGTGCAGTCGATGCGCTTCAGCAGGGCGGCCACGGCTGTCGTGTGAATCTCCTCTCCGCTGTGGGAGGCGCAGGCAAGCGCGACTTCGGCATCGGAGAATTTAAAGGCATCCGCCGCGCCCGACTCCACCAGCGCAATCGCCTGCAGCGGCTTGAGGGAAGAGCGCGGATAGGTCAGGCGCTTTGCATTGCCATAGGCGGCTTTGATTTTCCCGTTTCCGTCCATCACCACGGCATGGACAAGATGGCTGCTTTCCACGGCGGGCCCGCGGGTGACTTCGACGGTAAGCGGGGGAAGGGGGGTCATCTTTGATATTTCCTTAAAAGTGCTTTGAAACTTCCGTTCATGGGATGCGGGAATCGTGCTTATATAATGAACGGACGAACTAAAAAAGCCCTGATCCGCCCCTTTGCCAAGCGCGCCCGACGGTAAAAGCATGCCCCTGCCTGTTCAATATCTCAACTTCTACCGCAATATCAAGGGGCGCTTCGACCTGATGGTGTTCCTGTGCAAGTGGGACCGGGATTACCGCAAGGATCTGCTGGTGACCGTGCTGGCTTTCTGCCTGTTCGGCTATTCGATCGCGACCTGGGATTCTCCCTATGATTTTATCGCGATGCTGGTGGAGGCGGGGATCATCGCCGTGCAGCTGGGCGGGGAAATGTCGATACTGCCCTCCGATTACCGCCCGTCGCATGGCGGCGTGAAGTACACGGCGCAGCCCAGCACGCATATTTCCTATGACGAACTGAGCTTTCTCATGGCGTCGGTTTTTCCGCCGGCGGCGGAAGAAAAGCTGGGCTTCGATAATCCGATTGCGGGGAAAGGCCTGTGCCGCGAAAGCCCGCTGGTCAGCTCATCGGTCGATGACAGGCTGATGCTGCGCGACAGCCTGCCCTGGAAAGAGGATACGACCGAGACGAATTATATCCGCTCCCGCCATCAATTGAGATATATCAACATCCGCGTCGCGGATAAGCTGCAGCATACGACGAACGGCGTGAAGCTCGCGCTGCATGACACGGCGGCGGCGCTTGTTGCGGACAGGCCGGTCACAGTGCGCAAATCGTATTATTTCGATGCGCTGCTGACGGCGGAGGCTTTCCGCAGCCGCATCTTCCGCAACAACATCCAGGGCGAGAAGGAGGTTTATACCGACCTCACCACCTATTTTCCGGTCGCCGAGGAAATCATCGACGGCAGGGAAGGCGTCCGTTTCGTGCCGGATTTTCACAACCTTATCTCCGGCCATATCGGCATCACGACATTGCTGATAACAGAAAACCGGCGCGTGGCGATGCTGTTCCAGGGCTCGACCAAGGCGGTCGGCTCCCACACGGTGGTCCTGGGCGGTTCCGGATCGATGAATTACGCCGACCTCGAAGCGGCGAAGCAGGGCGGCGACCTGCGCGCCGCAGT
Organism: Alphaproteobacteria bacterium; assembly: GCA_004297545.1. Classification (GTDB taxonomy): domain Bacteria; phylum Pseudomonadota; class Alphaproteobacteria; order Micavibrionales; family UBA2020; genus JAPWJZ01. The sequence continues at coordinate 61,404 of SCTB01000118.1, read as the reverse complement.
GACACATGCCATGGCGCGCGAGCTCTGCGAGGAAACAGGGATGGTCAAATACCTGCCGGAGGTGAAGGGTAACACGATGCTGACCGGATTTTTCCGCTGGATCGACCGCTGCGGCAAGCCGGAATTCGTGGGCATCACGCGCGCGGAGGACGTGCCGTTTTCGAAAGAGCGCGCCATCGACGGCGACGAGGTGGTGAAGTACGAGGAAATCCCTGTGCTCATCAACACGCTGGCGGATTTTCAAAAGGCCCTCTTCTGGCTGCGCGACAATAAGATGAATGTGGCCCTGTCCTCGCTGATGGCGCTGCACCGCATGACAGTCATCGCCACCTATGCCAAGCGCGACGCGACGCCGGAGCAGCGCAAGGTCCACCAGATGGTCTCTGAATTCCTGTTCGGTTCGCTGGCCTATCTCGATAAAACCGTGGCCGCTCCCTATTCTCTTTAAAATCGTTAATGATTTTAAAATCTATTTTGTTGCAAAAAATATTAGCAACATATTGAAACTTATTGATTTTGCGGGATATTTCCCGCGGCATTAATTGTTGGTTAATCGAATGTTAAGCAGTCCGTAATAGAATATGGATAATGTAAATTTTCCGTTAACGGAAAGATCTTGGCATGGCCGGGCCGACCAAAAAGTTCAATGCCGCCGCGACGCCGCCCGTCAAATATTGCGACTGGGAGAACGGGTCCGTGGCCCAGCCCGATTCCTGGAGATGGGTCGAGTGCGCGCAAGCAGAACCCACATCAGACAATATAAAGAACGCCCTTGCTGCGGTCGGCTTCAATGACTCCTCTGTCAGTCGGCTGATGGAAGACAACCCGCGGCTTGCGCTGATGGCAGCCGAAGCGAAATACCGCTATGACACAGATCCCCGGCATGCCGTTTATGATGGCAGCGGCGCATATGTCGGCCACAAGAGCTTCCAGTTGCGGAACGCAGGTGACGGAGAGGACCAGAACGCCGAATCGCGCCAGCAGCGCGGCCAGGCGCTGGATTTCTGGATCATGGAGCCCGTGAAACAAAAGGACGGCGCTGTCAGGATGCTTGAAACGAAGAAAGAGAGCCATGAAGACTTCCAGCATGTCGCATGGTATTTCACGGATATCGGCAAGCGCGACTACGGCATTCCGTCCGGCTTGCAGGGCGATGGCGCTGAAAGAAAAAAAATGGATTCGAAATTTGAGCCGGATACGCGCATGCGCGTCTATCAGGAAAACGGCGGCAACGGAGAAAACTATGACTGGGGTCGTATCCAGCTGCCTGACCGCTTTGACAAGGAATGGGAACGTGACCCGAAGACGGGGCTTGTCTGGATGGACCCGCGCGGCCAGAACTGGCAGCGCGGCGCAAACGGGCAGATATGGCTGAACGAGGGGCCGAACGCACATGTGGCGCATAACGGCGTGCTTCAGCCCGGCTCGGGCGAGTCCTATCCTCAACTTTCTCCCCAGGCGGGCGCAGGGACATATAGAGAGCCGTCGAAGGAGAAACCGAAGCCGGTATAGTATCTGTGATAAGACATTGAAATATCGTGAGTATCTAAGAAAACGACCCCCGCGTATATTATGTATAGTATAATATACTAGGGTTTTTCAGCTGGCGGGATCGGGAACAAAATTAATGGCGGGATCGGGGACACCAAAAAATCAGGACGCGACGACCGCCGGTGTCGGGAGTTCCTTTCTCAACAAACAGCAGGGCGAAGACGCCAAAATTGAAAAAGCGCGCCGCGAGGGCATACGCAATGCGCTTCTCGAGGAGACGCGGAAGAAATTCCTTGAGGCTCCGCCTGCCGCCTCCGGCTATTCCCGGCAGCTGCAGGTTCTCGAGAACGGCGTCAATGAATACCTGAAGCGGAACCCGTCTTACAATAGCCGCGTGGTGGTGCTGAAACCCGATGAGTTCGACGTGGCCATGGCGCTGGGCATGTCATCGAAGGACGCCGTGCAGCAGATGCTGAAGCGGCAGGGGATAGAGCCTGATGCCCCCATGCTGGCCGGCATCGCCGCGCATATGAATTACGGCTACGACACCAAATTCGGCCTCTCAGGTTACACGCAGGACGCGGAAACGCAGCCTAATGTGGGCGCGGCCAAGGTCAGCGTTATCGTTCCCAATTCGAACCACGCCGATCCCAACCCGGTGCCGGGCCTGTCGCACCGGGATAACGTGGAATTTTTCAACCGCCATGAAACCTGGCACGTCAAGGATTCATGGTATGACATGTCCCGCTTCAGCCCGAAAGCGCAGGCAGGCGCGCTGGAATGGAATGCCGTTACGCTGGGCGCCGGCGCTGAAGCGCGCGAGGCTTTCTCCACGCAGATGCGCAAGGAGGCCCTGGGCGATGTCGGGGCGCTCGGCGACATGATCCGCGAAAACAAAAAGACGACAGCGATCATCGACAACGTCATCGCCTACCGCCAGGCGGATCCTTTCGACGTTTTGCATCTTTCCTCCCCCGTGCTGGAAGGACTGAAGTCGGAAATCGACAGGATGGGCGTGGAAAAATTCCGCAAGATGGATGAAAAGAACGTGCGCGAGTTCTATCATACGGTCGTTGAAAAATACGGCGTCAGCGCAAATGCCGTCAAAAAGGCGGCCGACTGCGAAGTGTCGGGGGACGACGGCATGCGGGCGAAGCTTGCGTCTTCACCGGACCCGGATTCGAAAAAGGCGGCGCAGTTGCTGAAACTCAAGAACGCCGATCCCGCGCAGGAAGACTCGGACATTCCGCTGACGCCGGCGCAGGAAAAGATAAAGGCGGAGCTGGACCGCTATAACCCCGCCCGCGCGCTTGAAAACCGGGCCTTTACGGACGGCGGAAAAATCACGCCCGAAACGCTGATCGACGCCTACGGCAAGCTGACCGAAGAATTGCGCCAGAAGACCCTGAAGTTTCCCGACAGCGAGTTATATCCCCTCGAAATGACCAAGCTGCAGCAGACCTTCGTCGACATGGTGCGGCACACAGATTATGTCGCGATGAACCGCCGTCACGGCCATGAGGTTGAAGCCGACCTTCCCGCCGCGTTGCAAAGCCGGTTCGCCGCGCCGGTCGCGCCTGTCGCAACGGCAGAGGCCGCGCCGAAGGAAGAAGCGGTTACCGTGACCGGCAAGAAAACCGTTCCGAAACCTCTCTGACCCAGCCCTAGATGTGACGCTTGAGTTTTGGCGCGGATGCCGCTGCGCCGGTGTTGAATGTTATCTCCGCCGACTTCGCAACGCATTCGGCTTTCGTCTCATTTCCGTTGCGGCGGAATTCCAGCGAAATGGATGAATCCCCAATTTTCAGGCCGCTGATGGACAGGGCGTCCAGCCACGGCGGCAGCTGCGGGTTATCGACGGTCACGGTTTTCGTGCGCCCGTCGATTTTAATGCCGAGCATCGCCTGCAGCAGCAGCGATTCCGACGCGCTTGCCCAGGCCTGCGGGTTGCAGGCGACGGGATAGGGCGCGGGCGGTTTTCCGTCTTCCCTGTCGAGGCCGCCGAAAAGCTCGGGCAGCCGCATGCGCGGAAAATGCGCGGCGGCGTTGAAGAGGGCGGTCAGGAGCTGCGCCGCCCTGTCTTCCATGCCGTAGCGTGCGAAGCCGGCAGCGGTTATGGCCGTGTCGTGCGTCCATACCGTCCCGTTGTGATAGCCGTGGGGCGGTTTGGAAGGCTCGTAGCGCTTCTCCTTTTTGGACAGCGTGCGGATGCCCCAGCCGGTGAACATGTCTTTCGACATCAGCCTGTCTGCGACCTTTTCGGCGCGGTCCTCCGGCACGATGCCGGAAAACAGCAGGTGCCCGGGGTTGGAGGAATTGACAAGGCAGGGTTTCTTGTCGCCATCCAGCGCCAGCGCATAGGTGCCGAGCTCGTCCGACCAGAAAGCCTTGTCGAAATTTTCCTGCAGCTTCTTCGCTTCGGCCGCCAGCCTTTTGGATACGTCCGTTTTGCCAAGAATCGCGGCGATCTTCGCGGCGCTTTGCTTCGCGTCATAGACATAGCCCTGCACTTCGCAGAGCGCGATCGAGCCCACGGCCAGTTTGCCGTCGGCATGGGATATGGAATCGTTCGAATCCTTCCACCCCTGATTGTTCAACCCGCCGTCGGCGCCGCGCTGGTATTCGACAAAGCCGTCGCCGTCGAAATCGCCATACTTGTCGATCCATTCCAGCGCGCGCTCGATATGCGGCCAGAGCTGTTTTAAAAACTTTTCATCTCCCGTGCGCTCGAAATAGGCGCCGGCAAGGCTGATGAACAAGGGCGTGGCGTCCGCCGTGCCGTAGTACGGTGCATGCGGCACTTCCTTCGCGCCCGCCATCTCGCCCTGGCGGATTTCGTGCATGATCTTGCCGGGCGCGCTGTCGTGGAATTTACTTTCTTCGGTCGCCTGGTGTTTTGCCAGATATGTCAGCACGCCCTTCGCAAGCTCCGGATCCTGCCAGAGCATCTGGAACGCGGTGATGATGCCGTCGCGGCCGAAGGGCACGCTGTACCACGGGATACCGGCGCAGGGGTAAGGGCCGGTCTCGAATTCCGTCGTCAGCAGCGCAATATCCGCCGCGTTCTGCTGCAGCCAGCGGTCGAAGGCAGGGTTGGATGAAGTAATGACCGGCCGCCGCGCGATCTGGCTCTCGATGAAGGCGGCGGCTGCGGCTTCTGCATGGTCGAAGTCGCTGGCGGTGACAGGCGGTTCGTTGTTGTCGTGCCCCATACGGACGAAAACCTGCTTCGTCTCGCCCGGCTTTAATGCAAGGGAGAAACGGGCTGCGTCGTTTCCTGTTTCTGCTGCGCCTGAGAACGAAAACTTCGCGCAGCGGGTTACATTGTCCGCGCCCGTATGGCTGTATGCGACGCCGTCGGTTGCGGCTTCCGGGGCGTGCATTTCCCCCTGCTTCTTTCTCTGCCAGCCGCGAATTTCAAAGAGGTCCTGGAAATCTGCGTCAAAGTCATACTTCAGTTCAGCGGTCGCCGGGGATTTGCCCGAATTCGTCACTTTTATTTTCTCGTAAATATTGTCGTTCCAGAGCACGAAGCTGCGCGAAATCGCGAGGTCGCCGTCTTTCAGGTCCGCCGTGAACACAACATTCCGGTCGTCGATTGCCGCCTTTACCGCCGCCGGCTCACGGCCGTTCACGGTCAGCACGGCGCGGGAAACAAGGCGCGTGTCCTTGAATATCAGCCCGTCGGCCGTGTCGTGTTCCTTTTCGTTCAACCCGCGAATATTTCCTTTTTCGTCGAACATCGCAAAGCTGTCGTTGTGCTTGAGGACGAACATTTAAGGATGCTCCTTGATAAAGGTTGCGATGTCGTGCAGCAGCGGCGTCTTGCCGCGGAAACCGTGCAATAGAGAGAGGACCATGGCCTCGTGGTATATACCTGGATAGATGCGCACCGTAACCGGATTGCCTGCTTCCTGAAGTTTCGCCGCCATATTGCGCGTATTCTTCGGTTTGACCTCGGTGTCGGCGTCTCCCGTCACCAGCAGCATCGGCGGCAGGCCTTTGCGCACATAGGTGATGGGCTGCGTCGCCGCGCCCGTCTCCGTGCTGAAAATGTCGATGACATCGGCGTCGGTGAAGGGCAGGAAGTCGTAGGGCCCCGAAATGCCGATCACGCCCCTGACCCATGCCGGCTGCCCGCCTGCGTTTTTAAGAAACGTCGGATGCACGGCCAGCATCACCGCGTTATAGGCGCCGGCCGAATGTCCGGCCAGATACAGGCGCTCCGGGTCGCCGCCATATTCGGCGGCATGCCGGTGCAGGAAGACGAAAGCCTTCGCGCTATCCTCCATAAAGACGGGATAGCGGATTTTCGGGTAAACGCGGTAATCGGCAATCGCCGTCACGCAGCCCTTCGACGACAAGGCCTCGCCCGCGAAGCGGTAGAGGCCGCGGTCGCCATCCGTCCAGCGGCCGCCGTAGAAGAACAATACCGTACAAACGGGCCTCTTCAGTCCGTCCGGCACATATATATCCATCTCCTGGCGCGGGTCGCTGCCGTAGGCGATGTCCTTATAAATCCGATAACCGGTTTTGGGGACGAAGGCATTCAAAAGCTTCTCCCCGCTGCAGGAGCAGAGCAGCAGGATAAGCGGCAGAACAAGAAAAGCTTTGGAACGGGTTTTCATGACCGGGCGTGATTCTGAAAAGATGGGACAGTCTAGCCCCTCGGAAGCCCCGGTTCAAGCGGCCGAGACGTCCCTGCGCGTGGGCCCGCGGCTGGTGATCAGGAATTCCGCATTGACGGCCTTTTTCAGCAAGGCGGCCAGCGCCTCGCCGTCCGTGGCCGTCTGCCCGCCGCCTTTAACGACGGTGGCTTTGGGCTCCAGCTGGTCGAGGCAGGTCACGGCCAGGCCCGGGCGCAGCCTGATTCCCGATTTGTTATCAGCAAGGTCCTTTGCGATGGAAACAGCCAGCAGGTCGGCATCCAGCCAGCCAAAGCGCAGGGTGCCCTGCCAGTCGTTCGCGACATTCGTTTCATCCCTGATACGCGGATAGGGGAGGTGCGGCAATTCATGGGGCAAGGGGCCTGCACCATGCCGTGTCGCATAAGCGCGCGTGATATAGGTGACATCGAGCGCGTTCAGTCCCGCTTCCCCGGCCAGCACCAATACGTTCTTCATGCCAGTATGCGAGCGCGTCACATGCGGGAACCAGCCGCGCTCCTGGTCGAGCAGCAGTCCCTGCGCGCCCTCGAAAACGATGTGCTTTTTCGTCGCGGCGAGAAAGCCCTGACCGGCAAGCTGCGTCGCTTGCAGGAAGTGGGCGATATCGGTCATGAAATTTTCCGGTACGGCGGATGACGACAGGCGCTCTTTCCACTTGTCCGGCAGCGTGGTGATGCCCAGCGCCTTGAGCCGCTGCGGCACCCAGTTGTCGCGGGTATGCGTGAGTTTCTTCTTCAGCGCGGCTTTGTCGCTGAGGTCAGCGTAGACGACGGCGAACCCGCTGTTCGCATTACGCTCGATGCTTTCGCCAAAGCCCATGCCGCAGCTGCCGTGGCGGCCATCCCCGCGCGCCTCCTCGGCGATCTGGTTGATCATCATGTCATAGGGGGTGGTGACGGGCGCGCGCCCGTCGACATGCACGGGCGGCACGGCAGTCTTGCCGCGCAGAAGGTTATACTCTTTCAGGAACAAGATGGGATTGCAGACGAAGAAATGCGACAGGAAGGTATGCGCACCCGCAAAGCTGCCGCTGCCGAAATGGCTGTAGACATGACGCTTTCCGTCGGGGGTCACGACCGTATGCCCCGCCTGCGCGCCGCCGTTATAGCGCACGACCAGCGCATTCTCCCCGTGCGGGGCCGCGTAAAAATCGGTGATCAGGCCCTTGCCCTCATCCCCGAAGTTCGCACCGATGACCACTTTCGCTGTTTTCATGGAAATATCATAGCTCGGCCGCACGTGCAGAACAGCCCCTTTCTGCTTAAAAAGGGGCTGTCCGCGCTTGTTGTTGCTTGTCGTATCAGGCTGCCTTGGGGGTTTTCAGCTTGAGAGGGCTGAAAACCTTGACGCCGGGCGGCTTGTCGCCGGGCTTGACGTTCTTGATGGCGTCCTTCACGACGTCGACCGTCTTGCCCTGCCAGCTGTTCGCCACATCGTCCTTGTCCTTGCCGGCATGGACTTCCATGACCGAGACGAGGATGGCGGGCAGCTGCTTGTAATCCTTCACCGAGATGATGCGGTCGGCGGGCAGCACCTTGCTCCAGCTGTCATAGACGGCCTTCTTGTTGCGCTGCGCGTAGTCGCCCTGCTCGATGACGACGTGGAAAACGTCGTATTTTTTCGAGACCTGCTCCAGCAGATCCGCAGTGTTGATATCGCCCTGGATCTTGTCGCCGATGATGCGGCGGATTTGCTCCGCGCGCAGGTCGGGCGGGCATTCCTCATCGCCGAAGGTGAACAGCATGCCCTTGCGGCCGTGCTTCACGCAGTCGATATCGGTTTTTTCGGACGCGAAATACCACGGCAGGGTATAGCTTTCGCTATGGTTGCCGCCGCCGCCGTGCTCGAGGAAGATCTCTTTCAGCTGCTTGGCGATTTTAATATCCGCCTCGAACTGCGAGACCTGCAGCGGCGCGTTGTCATAGAACGCATCGCCCACGCCCATGACCATGATATGCGGGTCGGAAACGGGCTTGCGCTCGAGAATTTCCTCGACAAGCGTACCGAGGCCTTCGCGGGCCAGCGTGTCCGCGATCATCCCCATGGAACCCGTGACGTCGAGCGCCAGAATGATCGGGGTTGAATCGGGGTTGGCCGTCGAGTCGCGCGATTCGCGCACCTTGATCTTCGCCGGGTCCATGTCCGCCTTGATGCTGGAGGCGTTGAAAATCTGGCTGGTCGACTTGCCGCGGGTGCTGGAGGCGTAGCGGTCCCAGTCGTTATTGTCCCATCTTGAATTGCCCATTGTTTTTATCTCCTCTGTGCCTTGTTTTATAAATAGAGCCGCCGTTATGGCATTATGCTCAAACTAGAGTTTTTTATTCTCCAATAGAGTTTTTTTATCCTCTAATAGAGCATATGATTATTCTCTCATGGAGTATAAGTCAATACCCTTTTTACAAAATTCCCAAAAAGTTTAATTGTCATAAATATCTGGAATTCCAGCCAGCCGGGACGATGGCGCTGCCGCGGGCAATGGAAGGCGGCGGATTCTGCGCTCCTCCCCCAAAAAAAGAAGGAGCCGGTTTAAAGGCTCCTTTGTGCGAGTTGGATAGTTCCAGGGGGAAGAAACGGTTGTTAGAAACGCGGAGGGTTCAGCCGGAAGGGAAACTGCTGCAGCGGCTGGAGGATCATATCCAGCAGCGACGGCGCTTTGGGCGGCTGCTTTGGCGGCTTCTGCACGCAGGGTATGCACTGCTGTTGCTGCGGCGGCTTGGCGAAATTGCTGGTGGGGATCTGCACGCCCTGGCCGGGGCGCCACTGGTTCCAAAAATGTTTCTTTTCCTCGATATGGCCCCAGTCGTTGTGGCGGCGCTTGCCGCGGCCGACATGCACGTCGCCAAGCGCGCCATAATTGAACTTGCTGGCATAGCCCAGTTCCTGCGCGGCCTGTTTCATCGCGTTTGCGACATCGACATAGTCGTTGGGATTTTCGCGGTTATCGGGCTGGCGGACCCATTCTTTGCCGTTTTTCTCAAGGATGTGAAAATCGATCGCCTGGCCGAACTGATGGGGCGATTCATGGCCCTTCTTGCCCGAGGCGTTAGTATATGCCGAGCCCAGCGCCGCGATATTCTGCTGTTGAATCTTGCTGCGGAAGCCCTGTTCGACCTGAAAGCTTTTTCCGGGATGCGCGGCCTCGTAAAGCTGCTTGGCCTTGATGGCGGTGAGGGCCAGCTCGGGATTCACGTTCATCAGCTTGTTGACCGACAGTTCATTGAAACCCGCCTGCTCCAGTCTCTGCCTGATATATTCTGGTGTCGTTGTCTGCGGCATCGTAACCCCTCTTCTGCTGCATGTCCCGATGTTAGTATTATGTTAAAATATGTTTAATAAACCCTTAATGAAAGCTTAACCAGAGCGGCAAACTGGCAAAGAATTTTGTTTAATATCAGATCGTTAAGTGTGTTCAAGAAAATGGCAAAGCCGTTAACTTTTCGCTAACAAATCGAAATTTCGATGAGTCATAGGGCTGTTTCAGGTGGGCATCTGCAGCGGTGTCCCGCAGTGCATAAAGCCCAGCAATCCCAGTTGCATGAACGGATCAAACGCGAAAGTCCCGCGCTTGCCGGACTGATTCGGGCTTCGGGGGTTAAAATCCGGCGAGATATTCCTCCAGGACGCTGAACGTGCCGCCCCAGCCGCCGCGCATGCTGTCGTGACCGGCATCGAAGGTTTTCTGTTCGGTCTCCGTCGCGTTCATCGTCGTCCAGTTGATGGTGAGCAGGGTGCCCTCCGGGTGATCTTCGAAGGTCGAGACGGTCAGCAATTCCCGCGGCCAGTCGGGCGCAAAGGGATGGCGGGTGAGGCCTCCGCTTGCGTCGGAAAACGTGCTGACGAAAGTAATGCGCCTGTCCTGCACCACATCGCGGAAATACCATTTGCCCCACACATCCTGCCCCTGCGGCGTTTTCAGGCAATAATGAAACGTGCCGCCGGGCTTCAGGTCGAGCGTACCGATTCTCATCGTGAAACCTTTGGGCCCGAACCATTTGACCAGGTGTGTCTGCTGCGTCCAGACCTTGAAGACAAGGCTGCGCTTCGCCTTGAACACGCGGGATATGACGAAGGGCTTGTTGTGGGCGGCGGCCAGGTAATCGTCCAGACGCGCGAGGGTCTGGTTGCCGCCGTCGAGAATACCGAAATCCTTGACCATGCTGTCGCGAACAGACGGCGTTTCAAACAGGATGCGCATGGTGATTTTCGTCTTGCCGGGTCCCGCATCCTCGAACGTCCAGATGAAGTCCTTGCAGGGAGAATCTTCCTTGCCGCCTATGTGGGAATAACAAATGCGTTCATTTTTGACGATTTCGGTGAAGGTGCTCTGGTTCGGGTAATCGGTTCCGTCTGAGCCGTGCATGACGTGCTTCCATTGCCCGCCGACGCGGAAGTCCATCTTTTCGACGGATGTGGAGAAGCCGTTCGGACCCCACCATTTTGCGACGTGTTCCGGCTCCGACATCATTTTAAAGACCAGTTCACGGGGCGCGCTGACCACGCGGCTGATGACGAGCTCGCGGGCGGAGATGTCTTCGGCAAGGTTATTTTTTGCGGGGGCCATCTTTTTTCTCCTTCGCTTGTATTTGCTGCAGATATTCCTCAAGCCGGTCGAAGCTCTGCTCCCAGAACTGGCGGTATTTCTCAACCCAGTCTGCGACGTCCTTCAGCGGCTGCGGCTTCAGTTTGCAGGGACGCCACTGCGCCTGTTTGCCGCGCGTGATGAGGCCGGCGCGCTCGAGCACTTTCAGATGCTTGGTGACGGCGGGCAGACTCATGCGGAACGGTTCTGCCAGTTCCGTGACCGAGGTTTCGCCATCTGCAAGCTTTGCGAGAATGGCGCGCCGCGTCGGGTCCGCAAGAGCGGAGAGGGTAAGACTTAAGGCGTCGCTGTGAGTCTGCAGGGTCATATCTTTATTTAACCATATGGTTAAATAAAGAGCAAGCGGTTTTTAGACGGAAATCCTGCGCTTCGTTATTTCAAGGGTTAAAAGGGGGCTTCTTTCAGGCCCCAGCGGACATGCGACCAGCCGCGCTCATGGAGATAATAAAGGGCGATTTTGGTCAGCACTTCGGCGCTGGCGATCGTAATGCCGATTTTTGCCTGGCCTGTCGTGATATAGGCGATCAAAAAGGTATCGAAAGAGCCCAGCATGCGCCAGCTGATGGTTTTGGCCAAAGACCGCGCGGGAGTGGCGTGAGCCCTCTTTGTAAACTGGTGAGCGAAGTCGTCGGGCGCCGGCGCGGCCGAGGTTTGTTGCGTTGACATGTCTTTCTCCGGTTTCATAGGAGGTAATCATACTGATTTGGTAGGAAAAGACAACGGCTTTCTCGGAAAAAATCCAGGGCAGGGAAATCCATAAAAATAGAGACTTAGCCGAACCGATAGCCTGAAATCGCGCAGCCCATGACAGTATCTGAAAGCGTTTGATGGCCGGCATCGCCGCCGGCGGCGCCCGCCACGACCATCAGGGGAAGCAGGTGCTCTTCCCTTGGATGAGCCTGTCGCGCGGAAGGAGCTTCTGCCCAATGGACAAGCATATCATCGCGCTGCTGCGGGGCAGAGGTGGCAGCCTGCGTCAGCCAGGCATCGAATTTCTGCGAATCCCCCTGCCGGTCGCCACGGAAGAATTTTTCGAGGTTGTGATAGCTCATGCCACTGCCCACAATCAGCACGCCTTCGTCACGCAGGGAGGCAAGCGCGCGGCCTGCCGCCAGATGCTGTGCGGGGTCGAGGTTCCGCCGCAGCGACAGCTGAACAACCGGGATCTCGGCATCCGGGTAAATCAGCTTCAAGGGAACAAAAACGCCGTGGTCATAGCCGCGCGCATCGTTCAGGCGGGCGGGCAGCCCGGCGTTCTCGAGAAGGCCGGCGACTTTTTTGGCGAGATCCGGCGCGCCCGGCGCCGGGTATTTCAGCTCGTAGGTTTCCGGCGGAAAGCCGTAATAGTCGTAGATCAGCGGCGGCGCGGGGTTCGACATGACGGTGAAGGCGTCTTCCTCCCAATGCGCCGAAATGACGAGAATGGCTTTGGGTTTTTCCGGCATTGACGACGGAAGTGACTTCAGCCAGTCGCCCATTTTCTTCCAGGTGTCCGGCGGGTCCCAGTCCATGAAGAAGCAGGGACCGCCGCCATGGGGGATGAAATAGGCGGGAAGAGACTTCATGAGACGGCCTTTTTCTGTGGCGCTTCGAGAAGCGCGGCGCGATGCTGTGCAAGAAAGTCCGCTGCCGCCTGCGGATCGCGGCCGGTCAGTTTTTTGACGTCGTTCGTCGAAACGGCGAGTTTTCCCTGCGCGATGGTATATTCCAGCGACACCAGCAATTCCGCATAGGCGGGCGAAAACGCCTTCCTCAATATTTCAGGCGCGACGGCGACATAGGCGACCGGCTTGCCCCCGATGGCGGAGGCTATCGCGGCAAGATCCGTATAGGTGACGACGGCGGGTCCCGTAATCTCGTAGGTGAGCGATTCATTACCCGATGCGGAGAGCGCAGCTGCGGCCGCCCGGGCGCAATCCTCGCGCGTTACATAGCCGACGCCGCCGTTTCCGGCGAGCGCACCCAGCGTGCCGGAAGAAATGACATGCGGCAGTTTCATGAGCAGCATGTCGGTATAGATATTATTGCGCAGGATGGTATGGCCGATGCCGCTGTCCTTCAGCATCTTCTCGGTCACGATATGTTCCGGGGCGAAAACGGCGGGAGAATTCTCCGGGTTGATGAGAGACGTATAGACGATATGCTTCACGCCCGCCTTTTTGGCGGCATCGATCGCGTTCTTGTGCTGCCCGACGCGCCGCCCGATGGCGTCCGTGCTGATGAGCAACAGCCGGTCGGCGCCGTGGAAGGCCTTTTCGAGGCTCGCGGGATCGTCGAAATCCGCCTTTCTCGCAATCGCGCCTTTCCGGGCAAGAGGCGACAGTTTTTCAGGATCGCGCGTTGCCGCAATGATGCTGGTGGCGCCTTTTTCAAGCAGCAGCTCGACGACGCGGCGGCCCAGCTGGCCGGAGGCGCCGGTGACGAGAAGGGCTGGTTTGGTCATGGTGTGCTCCTTAATCATTTTTTCAGGCGACAGTGCCCAATACCTGCGACATCTGGGTTTCAGCGGCGGCCAGCGCTTTCTGGTAGCCTGCCTCGCCCATCGAAACCCCTTCGGCGCGCACGAAGCTCACATCCGTGATGCCGATAAAGCTTAAGAGCGAGCGCAGGTATGTGGTCTGGAAGTCCATCGCCTGCGCCGGGCCTTCCGAGTAAACACCGCCGCTCGAGAGCGCGACAATCGCCTTTCTCCCTCCCGCCAGGCCTTCGGCGCCGTTTGCGCCATAGGTGAAGGTGCGTCCGGCCCGTACCACATGATCGATCCAGGCCTTGAGCACGGAGGGCACGTTGAAATTCCACATCGGCGCGCCGATAACGATAATATCCGATGCCAGCAATTCGTCCACCGCCGCATCCGACAGGGCGATGGCGTTCTTCAGCTTGTCATCGCGCCGGTCCGGGCGGGTATAGAAAGAGGTAATCACATCTTCGGTGAGGTGCGGGAGAGGGGCTGCGGAGAGGTCACGGCGCTTCAGCGTGGCCTCCGGATGCTGTTTGAGCAGCTTGTCTGCAATGCCCCGGGTGAGCTTCCGGCTGACGGACTGGGCGCGGGGGCTGCTGTCGACCACTAGAATTTGCTTTGCCATGGTATATATTCCTTTGTTAGTTACTATTTTATACTTGATAATATAAGTATGCTCTGTATAAAAAAAGAAGGCACTTTGATATCATCCAGTTATCGGAAAGTAACCATGAAAAATTCCTGTCAAAATCATGACTTTAGCAAATGTCCGATCCGGGAGATGCTGACGCGCTTGGGCGATAAATGGAGCATTCTGACCATTCATACGCTCGCGCAGGCACCGGGACAACGCCTGCGCTTTTCCGCCCTTCTGAAGGGCATCCAGGGCATATCCCAGCGCATGCTGACGACGACATTGCGCAATCTGGAGCGCGACGGGGCGGTCAGACGCCACTACTTCCCCGAGGTGCCGCCGCGCGTCGAGTACGAGCTGACCGCACTCGGCAAGAGCCTGCTGGGACCCGTTCAGGCGCTGATGGTCTGGGTGGAGGCGAACTGGGGCGAGATCAGCGCCGCCCGCGCCACCTTCGACGCCGCGCTGAAGAAGAGGGACACGGCGGCTTAACTATCCGGAACCAAGGCGTTTGCGGAAAAAGCTCCGCTTATGGCCGTGCGGGTAATCAGGTAGCTCGCCCCAAAGGGAATAACCGCATTTCTCGTAGAACCCCGGGGCTTCCAGCCCGATGGTATCCACCCAGGCATCCGTGCAGCCGCGCTCCAGCGCTTCCTTTTCCGCGCGCTGCATCAGTGCGCGTCCATAGCCTTTTCCACGGAGGTGCTCCCGGACCCATAACAGGTCGATGGTCAGCCAATTGTAAAAGGTTTTCCCGGCAAGCCCGCATTGCAGCGGGCCTTCGCCGTCGCGAAGGCCGATGAGCAGGGGGGTTATATTCATCGGCCCGAAATGCAAGTTGTTGTAGTCGACGAGGTTCTGCCACAAATCACGGAAGCCGGGATCGCTGTCGGACGCAGAAACCGTAAAAACAGGAGCTTTCTTCATGGAATGTCCCGGGCAATTTACGAAGGTTTTGCCGGCGGGGGTGCTTCGGCCTTGACGGTTTTCTGCGGCGCGGGCTTCGCCGACGGGGTGACGCCGTAAGCGCGGTCGAGAACCGGGCGAATGTCGGGGGCGACGGTCTTGAATACCTGCGCTGCTAAGGCGCTGGTGAATTTGTACTGGCCGGCTTCAGGCCCCGTGACATAGGCTGTCACGCAGCCGAAGAATTTGTCGTCGATGGTGAAGACGAAAGTCGCTGTGCGGCTTTTCGCCTCCGACGACCTTACGCCTCCCCGCGCGCTGAAGGTCTGCAACCGGTTGTCGCCGGTGCCGGTCTTGCCGCCGACGGCCAGCTCGCGGCCGTCGCTCAAGGTGATGGAGTGCGATGCGCGTTTTGCCGTTCCTTCGGCAACGACGCCCTGCATCTCGCGCCGCACGAGCTTCGTCAATTCCTCAGGCAGTACGCGTACGCCGGTGGAAGCCTGCGGGCTTGCGTTTGTACCATAGGGCGTATCCTTGCCGATCTCGATCTGCGTGAACTTGATGGAAGGCTTGCGGACGCCGTCGTTCTGGATGATGCCGGCAAGCTCGGCCAGCGCCGCGGGCGTATCGCCGGAGACGCCGATAGAGGAGGCATAAGACGGCACCATGGAGGCGAAGGGATAGCCGAGGTTTTTCCAGGTGGCATGGATATGTGTGAAGGCTTCCTTCTCCAGCATGGTCTGGATGCGCAGGTTCTGGCCGTGTTCCTTGCCGTCCTTGAACAGCCATTTGTAGGTTTCCTGGCGCACGTTCGTCGAGGCCTCCGCGGCCTGTTCCCAGGTGGCGCCCGGCGTTTTGATATTGTATTCGGCCAGCCAGAGGGCGAGGGGGTGGATGCCGGTGATGTAGCCGCGATCGTTCAGGTCGAATTTGTCCTTGCCGTACTTGTCGTAGAGCGCGGCGAAATCGGTCTTGTCGCCGCAGTCCTTGCATTCCTTGCGGATGAAGGACTCCATGTCCGCCAGCGACGCGTCGGGGAACAGCGAACGGTAGACGACAGCCAGATGAACCGGGGAGCGATGCGTTTTGCCGGCAAGCAGCGTCGCGAGTTCTTCCGGGATCTTGCCTTTCTGCTCGTTCCAGAACTTCCATTCGAAGCCGCGGCCTTCGGCATCGGCGAATTTCTTCAGGTATTCGATGCGTACAGGGTTCGCGGGGTCTTCGTAGATGGCGGGGTCTACGTGCATCTTCTGCGAAAGCGTGTAGTTCACGACATCGCGCATGATGCGGATGAAGGACAGGTTGACCGAATGATGGAAGGCATCCTTGACGGTATACATGCCGCTTTCGTTTCTCTCAAAGTTCTCGAAACGATGGGAGCCCCCGGCCGTGAAGAAGGTTTCGCCCGGGTTACCCGAGTATTGACGGTTAAGAGCGGCCTCCAGCATGGCGTTCAGCGATTTGTCGTTCCCCGGCGCGGAAAGATAATCAAGCGCCCAGCGCGTGATGTGGTCGTTGGGGTTGACTTTCATCGCCTTCAGTTCCGAAGGATCGCGGCCGATGTACTGCGTGTGCAGATTGCTGACCGCCTCCAGGTACGAAATCAGCGTACGCAGCTTGGCGGTCGAGCCGAGCTCGAGCTTGGTGCCTTCGTTCAGGTTCAGGGGCCCGTCGAAATTGTCGGTCTGGACGCGCAGCACGTTGCGCCCGTCAGGCGTTTTCTCGTAAAGGGCGTATGAATAGATGACATCGCCGACGCCCTCAACGCGCAGCAGCTGGTGGCCGGTCATGCCTTTGGCTGTGGCGACAGCAGGGTCGGCCAGGCTGCGCAGGGTCTGGGACACGGCGGCATCCGCCTTCAGGTCCAGCGTCGTGCGCGCCGTAATGTCCATGCGGTTGAGCTCGTAAATTCCCCGGATGCCCAGAACGCGCAGCAGGTCCGTCTGCAACCCCTGCACGGATTTCGGCGCCGGGGGCAATTCCAGCTTGCTGACGCTTGTGACATCGGCGTACTGCACGCGCTCCGCCATAACGGCGTCCTTCATGCGCGGGGAAATAATGCCGGCCTCCGCCATTTTCGGCAGGAACCTGTCGATACGGGCTTCGAGCTCGGCGCGTTCCTTCAGCAGGTAGGCGGAGGGCTTTTTCACCGCCATGACAAGGCTCAGGGACTGGCGATAGACTTTCGCGGCCTCTTTGAGCTCGGCGTCGTTCATCTGTGCTTCCGGCTTGCTCAGGAGCCGGTTGGCCTTTTCAAAATCAGTGTCGAACCACAGTTTCATGCCGTCGGCATAGCCGCTCACGCGGGACAGCGGCATGGAATTGAGGTAGTCCACGACAATCTGGCGGCGGCTCTGCAGCGTATTGGACTCATCCGCATAGGCGCGTACCGAGGCGGTGAGCATCTGCCGCAGTTTTTCCTTCGGCGACGAGGTGACGCCTTCCGGCGAATGGCGGAATTTCTCAAGCTGCGTCGCCAGCGTCGATCCGCCCGCGCCGCGGTCGCTTTTCATGCCGACTTTCTTCAGGCCCTGTCCGACGGTCGCATAGGCGAAACGGTCCCACTCGATCGCGGGGTTCCACGAAGAGGGATGATCTTCCAGCAATTCGCGGTTCTCGACAAACAACAGGCTGCTGACCAGCAGCGGCGGAATGGAGTTAAAATCCGCATACACCTGCTGGGGGAAGCGCGCCTGAAACATCGGCTGGCTGGAGGCGTCATTGATCTGCAGTCCGGCCTGGGCCTTTTCGTTGTAAATGGGGAAGAGATGGAGCCCCAGAACCTTGCGATCCTGCCACGATCCGCAGGAGACATCATAGCCCTTGGCTTTCAGGGCTTCGCGCAGGCGCTGCGTTTCGGTATAGCCCAGTTGCTGGTCATAAGGCCCGGCTGCCGGCGGCACAACCTTGCATTCCTTGTCCGTGAACGTGGTGCCCTCGGCGATGCTGTGGAACAGTTTTGACTGAAGATAGGATGTCTTGGCTTCGATGAACACGCCGGTCGCGATTGCCGTGGTGGCGCCGAGGGCGAACATCAATTTTTTGAAACGCCTGGAGTTGCCTTTTGTGACGGCTGCCGGGTTATTCTCGCCGTTCTTTTTGTCGTCTGTAGTCATTGCTACAGCATCTCCTAAGGAATGAGCTGGCACCGGAACCTGGCGGATGAGGTCTAAGACTGCCGCGGTTGCAGCTGTCTGAAAGTTATAACCGGGGTGGAACTATATGTCAAATAAATTATAAAATATCATTTTAAAACAATGATTTATTTTTTATCCAATGTCTTTGAATTTTAGTGCGCCAACCGCCCGAAATAACCCTGTAGTTTTTCCACCACCAGCGCGGCATTCGGAATGCGGTTCACCTCCGCGCGGAACACTTCAGCGCCGGGCAGGTCCTGGCAGTACCAGGTGAGGTGTTTACGCGCGATGGCGACGCCCTGATGACTGCCGTAATGGCCAAGCATGGCATCGTAATGCTCAAGGATCAGCGCGAGCCGGTCTGACAACGAGGGTTCTTCGGCTACGGTGCCGCATTTCAGGTAACTGATCGTCTGCTGCGGAAGCCAGGGCTTGCCGTAGCAGGCGCGGCCGATCATGACGCCGTCTGCGCCGGAAATTTCCTTCGCCCGTGCGGCGTCCTGCGGCGTTAGGATGTCACCGTTGACGATGACGGGGATGCTGACGCTTTCTTTGACCTCGCGTACATATTCCCAGTTGGCGCTGCCTTTAAACATTTGCTCCCGCGTACGGCCGTGCACAGTAATCATCTGAACGCCCACATTTTCGGCGATTTTCGCAAGATTGGGCGCATTCAGACTGTTTTCATCCCAGCCGAGGCGCATCTTGACCGTTACCGGAACTTTGACGGCCTTGACGGTTTCTTCCATGATGCGGGCGGCCAGCATTTCGTCCCTCATCAGGGCGGAACCGCCCAGCGTATTGACGATTTTCTTGACCGGACAGCCGAAGTTGATGTCGATGATGGCGGCGCCGCGGTCTTCGTTCATGCGGGCGGCCTGCGCCATGATTTCCGGCTCGCAGCCGGCCAGCTGCACGACCATCGGGAATTCATCGGCATAGTCGGTTTCCGTCTGCACAGAACTGTGCCATTTCTCGATCATGGCGCGGCTCGCGATCATCTCGGAGAAGACAAGGCCCGCGCCATAGCGCTTGACCACCCGCCGGAACGGCAGGTCTGTCACGCCCGACATGGGGGCAAGGAAGACGGGGTCTTCAATTTTAACGGGGCCAATGGAAAAGCTCATGGCGCGCATTCTGTCAGAAGTCCGCGCTATTCAGCCACCGAAATCTTTTAATCCATTTCTATATGGTTGATTTATAAAGCTATTCAAAGAGGGAAAATTATGAAAATTTAATTGCCATAATATCCACAATCTGGTATTTTATCCCGATAACTGAAGAGGGTTTATGTCAGAGTCGATTTTCACAAAAGCAAAGCGCTACCCCTGGAAGAAAGCCATCAAGCGGCTGTTGTTCGAAACGCCCGTTGAAGTGATGATTGGCGTGCTGCTGGTCGGGGCAATCTCCGGGCCGCTGATCTACCGCAACCGCGCGGCAAGGGCAGGCGAAATTCCCACTGCTTTTTCCGAGATCGAACAGACGACGAAGGATTTTGCGCGTCAGGGCAAGCCCGTTCCGCCGAACACGAAATACTATTCCTACGCCAATGACATCCCGGCCAAGGTCTTTGAATCCAGCAACATTGCCTTTACGCTGGGGAACAGTCACTTTGTATTCGCCAAGGAACTCCAGACCCGCGTCAATGCCAGCTATCAGAAGCATCCGTTGCTCAGCACTTATGCAGAGGAAATGCCGCAGGCCGCTGCCGATGCGCTGCAGTCCATGCACAAGCTGGTCGGTGCGACAAAGGAAATGCCCGCCATCCGCCAGGCGTTTGAAGACGCCTGGACCGAAAGCCACGTGGATCATACCAAAACAAAGCGCTGGACGACGCGGGAATGCAATTCTGAAGGCAAGAACTGCCGCACCGTTTCGCATTCCAAGCAGGTTTACGATTACACCATCCATACCTATACCTTTCACCCCGACCACGCCCGGCGGGCGGCGCTGCTGCTGAATGATTTCGTCGCCAGGAACCCGGACCTGACGGTTGAGGAAAGGCTGTATCTTGCCCGCGAAACCCATGCTGAAAATGAGGAAGCCATCGCCAAAAGCATGAAGCGCCAGCTGGACGGCAAGACGCCGACGGAAGAGGAATACAAGAAGCTCGCCAATACCTGGGCGTCGGGCTCGAACTTTGCGAAATACCAGCCCGGAATTACGTCCGAATACGCCGAGCTTTCGGGTCTTGTCAGCCGCTGGAACAAGGCGCTGGGAACCGCGCAGGATGTCAGAAAGCGCACCAATTCCCATGCTGACAGCGGGCCCTATGAGTACCGTCTGGCGGAATCGGCCAAGGGGCACGGCGGGGCGATCATTGAATCTTCACATCATATCGTCGACGGCATCCGCTTTACACAGGCGCAGGCGACGGCCCTGAACGACAAGATCAAGGAATATGTCGGTGTCGTGCTGGACCACAAGCCCGGCGACGCGGATCAGTTGCGTTCCGATATCATGAAGACCGCGCGCGAAATATACTGGCAGAACTACGAAAATGGCTTTGACGTCCAGCCCTTCAAGTGGCTTGAGGTCATTTTACTGACGATGCTCTGCATGGCCGCCGGGGGCGCCGCCGGTTTTGGCGTGGATCGCCTCCTGAACGCGCGCCGCCGCGAGTGGTATGATAACGATGACAGTGAGGACGGCGATCGCCTGAAGCGCGATGTCGATGCAGATTTCAACCGGCGTTCAGAAACGTCATGGACACGCCAGCCCGAGCAGCAGGCGCCAATCGTAAAAACAGAGCCGGAGCCGCCGCCGGCGCCTGAAAAGGCGCCCGGCTGGAACTGGACGCCGAAGCCTCCGACCGGCGTTGACGTCTCCCCGCCGCTGCCGGAGCCTAGGAAGCCCGCCGAAGAGACACAGAAAGCCGGTAACGATAATGCTGACGGTGTCCAGGACGATCCTGCAAAACGCGAGAAGTGGATCAAGAAATACAAGGACATCAGCCCCTGAACTGTTTTCAGGCAGGCTCCAGCGTCCAGGCGCGCTCGATATATGCCGTCTGCCCGGACATCGCCTTCTCATGGGCATAGCTGTCGCTGATGAAATTGTCGTACCCTGAATAGATCAGCGGCATCTGGCTGTCGTACATGGCCAGGCTCCGGTAAAGCTTTTCCAGCTCCTTTTCCGTCGCCGTCAGCGACTCGACTTTGGCCCTCAGCGCCTTCGACGACCCTTGCGTCGCTGCCGTAAAATAAAGCGGCAGGGTTTCCTTCTGGTAGGAACCTTCGGGCACGAAATGCTTGAGGTAGTGATAGGAATGAAGCGTATCGCGCATCATTTTCTCGGTGACCCGCGGGAGTGCCGCATCGCTGCCGATTTGGTTCATGCGCCCCTGCAGTACGCCCGGCCACAGGATATACGGGCGGTCTTCGTAGAACCGGACAGGAACGGATTTTATGCGCCGCCCGGCCTCATAGGCGATGCGGTGGTCGATATGCGTCCCTGCAGCCAGCGGAAACCAGGCCATGTCGATCTTGTTGTGCTTCAGAAACTCCTCGATCCGTCCGGCGACCTTGTCGATATAAGGATCGTGGGACTTGTCGAGCGCTCCGAAGAACAGTTTCACCAGCGAGTTGTATTGCGGGTCCCGGTCGGGCGCATCAAGTTCATCGAGAAAGAAGGCGCCCGCGCCAATTTCTCCCTGCGCGCACTGGTCTTCCTTCTTGCGGTTTTGGGAATTGGTGCCGGAGGAAAAGATGTTCAGCGACAACACGGCATCGCCGGAGGCGATCCGGCGTTGCATCAGGATGCCGCAGGACAAAATAGCGTCGTCGAGATGGGGGGAGACAATACATATTCTCATGGCGCTTATTATACCGCGCGTCAGGGCGAGCGCAAAGACACCTTATGGGCCTTTACCGGCGGCATTAATTCCCTGTAACATCGGAAGGCAAGGGGTTCATCAATATGTTATCAGGTTCGCCTTTTTCGCTCGTTAACGAAATGCTGGAAGCCCCGGGCGTCCTGCGCCGGTTTGACAGCAACGCGGTGGCAGGCTGGACGAAGACGATTGCTGCGAAGGGGCGGCTGATGATCACGGGAGAGGGGTCCAGCCGGATATTCCCCGCCAAAAACGCCATCGATCTTGCGATGCGGTCGGGGTCTGCTCTGCATATCTGCACCGAAGGCGCGCGGCAGGCGGCAGAATATGACTTGAGCAAATATGTGGTTGTTGCCGCCAGCAACAGCGGGCGTACCCGGGAACTCATCGGGCTGTTCGAGAAACTGGCGGCGGCCAAAATCCCTCGCTTCGGGATTACCGCCACGGCCGGCAGCCGGCTGACCGAGCTTGTCGATGAGTGCCGTGTGCTGTCCTGTGGTGTCGAAAGGGCTGTCGCCTCCTCAAAGACGGTGCTGGAGCAGGCGCTGTTTTGCCAGTCTCTGCTCGGCGGGGACGAATGGAAGAACCAGAGCCGCGCCGCTGGGTATTGCGAAGAAGTGCTGGGCATAACGGTCGCGCCCGAAATCACCGGCTTTATCCAGTCCGCGCCCCTTGTCTATTTTTCCGGTCGCAACAACGGCGTTGCCGAAGAACTTACGTTGAAGGCGAATGAAATCGCCAGAAAGAAGAGCGCGTATCTGGAGGGCACCTACGCCCTTCACGGCATCGAGGAAGTCATGCGGAAGGGCGAAGCGCTGGTGCTGATAGAGCCTTTTCGGGAAGAGGTGGAGAAGTACAAAGCTATCCTGAAAGAAGGGGTTGGGCTGAATGTCGTGGCTATCGCGTCTTTTGACACGCCGTTCCCCACCATAAAAATTCCGGCGCTGGACGGCTTTAATGGTTACCTTCAGTTGATGGCGGGCTGGAATGTGCTTGTGGCAGCGGGTATTGCTGCAGGCGTCAATCTCGATAAGCCTGAACGCGCCCGCAAGGTCGGCAACGCGGTGTAAATCACGCCTGCTGCGGCAAGGGCAACAGATCGCCGCGCTTTTCCCTCTCGAGAGCTTCAACAAGCACGCGCGCCAGCCGCTCGTATTGTCCGGGCTGGTTATAGGCCTGTGCCGACAGTCGCAGAAAGCGCCCGGCTCCGAACTGGGGAGAAAGCTGCCCCAGCTGCATGGAGAAGTTTTCGCGCTGCCGCAGGTCGTGGCGCAGGCGCGCAGCATCTCCCGGAGGCAGAATAATAGTCGTCATCATCCCAAGCATGTCATCGGGGGCATGAGGCTTGAGGCCAAGAGAATCCAGCACAAGCTGGCATCCATACCGGACGAGGCGGCGGTTATCGGCAATCAGGGCGGGAAGTCCGTCGCGGTGCAGTGCGGAAAGAGTCTCGAAGGCAATCTTGGGCGTGAAATAGGGCGTATTGTCGCGTGTGCCTGTCCAGGCGAAGGTCTTCTGGAAGGCGGACAGGTTCGGGTTCGGGTCGTTTGCGCCATGGCTGGTGCTCATCGGGCGGATGCTGTCACGGAAATCTTCCCGAACATAAAGGAATGCTGCGCCGGGCGCTGCGCAGAGCCATTTATGGCCGTTACCTGTATAAAATGCCGCGCCAAGTTTTGCGAGGTCGAGTGGGACATGCGCGGGCGCATGAGCGCCGTCCACCAGCGTCTCGACGCCGCGTTCTTTCAGGCCGGCGACGATTTCCTCGATGGGGAAAATCAGTCCGGTTTCGCTGGTGATATGGTCGATCAGCGCAAGACGCGTCTGCGGGGTCACGGCGGCGAATATTGCCTGCGTGACCTGATCGCGGTTTTCGATGGGAAAGGGCACCGAGGCGACGACGGCTCTGGCTCCTGTCAACGCGGCAATTTCCCGCGTCACATTGTTGCAGGCGTTATAACCGTGGCTGGTCAGCAGAATTTCATCATCCGGCCTGAAGTATCCGCGCAGCGCCAGCGACTTCATGACGGTGTTCACGCCGAGCGTGGCGCATTCCACATGCACGACTCCTTCGGAGTCCGCCTTCAGGAACTCCGCCCAGAACAGGCGGCCCTCCGTCATGCGGCGTGGATTTTCGTTGCCGAAATAATCCATTGGGTTCGTCAGAAAATCTTCGCGCTGCTGCTGCAAAAAGTCCCGCACACGTCGCGGGCAGGCCCCGAAGGATCCGTGATTCATATAATCGGCGCCGCCGAATTCCCATTGCCGGGCTGCGGCGGCCCTGTCTATGTCCGAGCGAAACGGCGCGGGAACTGCTTTTGCGGAAGAATACGGCGGCATCAGGGGATTTCATCCTGCGCGGCACCCTGCGCCACTTTCTCTCCTGCACGCGAGAGGTTCAGGGAAAGATCATAAGGGTCGTGAATACGGCTTACCTGGAAAAACATTCCGTCATAGGTAACGTGCTGCGACGACCATGTGCCTTTCAGTGCGGAAGGCGCGCTGGAACAGAAGTCAAGAGCGATACGGAAGCTTATATGTTTTGTCGTCAATTGCTGCCTGACCTGCATCGGCAGGTTCTCGCCCATGTCACCGGCTTCGGTGATGGGGTGGGCGGCGGCCACTTGCCCCAGGCGGTATGTGCCGGTGTATTCGAGAGGCCTGCCATGTGCGCGTTTTTCGGTCAGGGTGATTTTCCCGTCCTGCTGGGTGACGGTCCATGTTTCTCCTGCGCCGGACGTCCAGTCGCCGTTCAGGCCTTCCACCGTCGCGGCGTCGGTTTCCGGCGTGCTTGTGCAGGTCTGATCCAGCCGGATGCGCCGCTGCAACTCCTGCCCGTCGGGAGTCGGCGCCGTTTCGGTGACGCCCTGAAATGACGTGCGGTCCCGGTCGGTGCCGTCGGGGTTCTTGGTCGTGACATCCACCTGCATTTTGCCGCCGGCGCGCGCATGGGCGATCTCCACCCGGTAACCCGGCTTGTCGATGCTGCGGTGCACGGTTTCTTCCGGTTCTTCGCCCTTGGCGCCGTAGAGCGACTTGATGACAGGGTCGAGCGCTTTTGTATCCGGCGGCGCCCGGTCTGCTTTCGCCCAAAGGTCGCGCAAGGACTGCTCCAGCGCCGGGCGGTCGCCTTTTTCGACGAGATCACGGATATGTCCGATGTCGCCTGCAAATTGTGGCGTGCGCGCCCCCAGGAACAAGGCTTTTCCGTACCGGTCGAGAATGCCTTTTTCGGTAAAGTGGGGCCTGCTGCCCTGACCCGCAAGATGTTCTTCCTTCAAAATCGAAATGGCTTTTCCGAAGATCGCAGGATCGGTGCCGGAGGGGGGCACCGCCGTCATGACCGGTTTCAGGAGGTCGTATACAAGCGCGGATTGCTCCGCCGTGATATCGGCAGCCGTTGCAAATCCGGCACCGGCAGGTGCCGCCATGAGGGGCAGTGCGCATGCCAGGGCGCGGAATAGCGGGCGCATGTTTATTCTTCCACGGTGCCGATAACGCCCAGCTCATAGGCGGCGATATAGCTGCCCCAGCCCGTCTTGAAATCGAATTTGATATACTTCGCTTTCACTTTCGGGAAGGTGAACCGCTGGTAGCCGTTGGGCATGACCTTGATGTTCTCGGCGGTGAAGGTGCCGATGGATTTGAAATTGCCGGTCGGGCCGTCGTCGCCTACAAGTACTTCAAATTCCTTCAGATTGTAGCTGTCCGTATGAGGGACAAGAACGTCCACAGCTTCAAACGTCGCGGGCTTTTCACCTTTGAACGCCCAGATGCCCTGGCCGCTATAGGTGGTGGCGCGGTCGCCTTTGCCGTCGTTCAGCTTGGTCCACTCGTCGTTGGGCGATACCAGCAGCATGCCTCCGTTCGATTGTTTCAGGATATCCGTGCCGGCAATCGCGGGAGCCTTTTCCGCAGCGGGCGCAGCGTCGTCAATCTTCCCGAAAAGGCGTATGCGGTGCCCCCGGATATAACTGTTGCTATGAGCGGTTTTAAAGCTGACCTTCACGTATTTCGCCGTCGTGGGCGCAAAGGTAAAGGCCTGCCAGCCGT
The DNA here is from genome assembly GCA_004297545.1 of Alphaproteobacteria bacterium. Taxonomy (GTDB): domain Bacteria; phylum Pseudomonadota; class Alphaproteobacteria; order Micavibrionales; family UBA2020; genus JAPWJZ01. The sequence goes on along the minus strand of SCTB01000118.1, from coordinate 35,623 downwards.
CGGGCATGACTTTCGTGTTTTGCGTCGTAAAGGCGCCCAGAGACTGGAACTGCCCGGCGGGGCCTTCATTCCCTGCAAAAACCTCGAAGTCCTTGAGGTTATACTCGCTCGCATCGGGGATATGCACTTCAATGCTGCTGAAAGTGGCGGGCTTGCCGTCCTTGAAGCTCCAGATGCCGTCGCCGCCGTACGTGGGGCCCGAAAAGGCCTCCGTGTTGATCGTTTCCCACTTGTCATTCGGCGCCATCACCAGCGTGCCGCCATGTTTGGCGGAAAGAATGTCGATGCCGTCCTGAACAGGCTTTGCAGCCGCTGTTGCGGTTTCATCGATCTTGCCGGGCACGCGGATGCGATGGCCGCGAACATAGCTGTCGCTATGGGCGTTTTTAAAGATGATTTTGAGATATTTTGCGGTGGTCGGTTCAAACTTGAAAGCCTGCCAGCCTTCGGGCTGCATCTTGGCGTTCATCGTCGAAAATTCGCCCAGCGACCTGAACTGCCCGGTCGGGCTCTCATCGCCGGCAAGGACTTCGAAGTTCTTGAGGTTGTATTCGCTTGCGTCGGGGATCAGCAGTTCGACACGGTCGAATGTCCCGGGCTTGCCGTCCTTGAACTGCCATACGCCCTCGCCGGAGTAGGTGGCGGTCTTCAGGGTTTCGGTGTTCATCGTGGCCCAGTTGTCATTGGGGCCGAAAATAAGCGTGCCGCCATTTTTCGCCGCAAGGATATCGTCGCTTTTCGCAGCTGGCTTGGCGGTCTGGACGACGGCCGTTTCCTGTACCTGCTGCTGCACCTGTTTCAGCGCGTCGGTGAGGCCCGCGGCGTTGCTGGCGCTGTAATACTGGCCGCCGGTAATATCCGACACGCACTTGAGAGCCTGGCCTTCCTGCTCGGTCAAGGTGAAGCCGACAATATTGACCTTTACGTCAAGCCCGGCGTCTTTCAGTTCCTGCGCGGCTGCGCAGGGGTCGCCCTTGCATTCCTCGATGCCGTCGGTCACGAGAATGATGCTGTTCTGCTGACCCTTGAAAGCGTTGAAGGATTTTGCTGCCTGGCGCAGGGAATCCGCAATCGGCGTTTCGCCCTTCGGCGCAAGGCCGGCAATCGTCTTGCGGATAGATGCGGCATCCTCGCCGCCGATGGGAGCGACAAGCTCCATGTCGCTGCAGTCCTTGGACTTGCGGTGGCCATAAACGAACAGCCCGAGGTGCGCGTCCTTGGGCATGTTGCTTAAGGTTTCGCCCAGCACCTTCTTCGCCACGACCATCCGCTGCTTGCCGTCGACCAGCTTCTTCATCGAGCCGGAGGCGTCGACGATAAACAGCACATTCGTATCCGCATGGGCTGCCGGTACGAAGGGCATGCAGAAGGACAGGAGGAATACGGCGAGAAACAGGCGGGCGAAGAACATATGGCGAATCCTTTCGGGCAATTTTTTAAGGACGCGGAATCAACCGCATAAATGCGTTTAATATAGACGTACCTTGTTATCATAGGGGCCAGGGAGGGTAAAGGCGGAGCCAGGACCGGCCGAGCCGGGAATAGGCGTGACTTAACATTAAGGAAAAGCGCTCTGTAAAACGATATCTCCCCCTTTGGCCCTATTACTCTTGTCCGTAATGTCTGCTACAACAAGCCATCATTTTAAAAGTGGAAACAGAGATTCATCCCTCTTTAGGACAAAGGAGCATCATCATGTCACGCAAGAAAATCGGGATTGTCGGCGCCGGGCAAATCGGCGGAACACTCGCGCAACTGGCGGGCATGAAGGAACTGGGCGATGTCGCGCTGGTGGATGTCGCGGGCGGCACCGCTCAAGGCAAGGCGCTCGATATCGCCGAAGCCGCGCCCATCGAGGGTTTCGATGCGAAATTCAAAAGCGGGTCGGATTACAGCGCGCTTGCGGGTTCCGACGTGATCATCGTGACCGCAGGCCTGCCGCGCAAGCCGGGCATGAGCCGCGACGACCTTATCAGCACCAATACCGCCATCGTCAAATGCGTGGGCGAGGAGATCAAGAAACATGCGCCGGACGCTTTCGTCATCGTCATCACCAACCCGCTCGACGTGATGGTCGGCGTGATGCAGGAAACGACGGGCTTCCCGCCGGAGCGCGTCGTCGGCATGGCGGGCATGCTGGATAGCGCGCGCTTTTCCTATTTTATCGCCGAGGAACTGGGCGTTTCGACCGAAGACGTTTCCGCCTTCGTGCTGGGTGGCCATGGCGACACGATGGTGCCGCTCACGCGCTATACGACGGTCGCGGGCGTGCCGCTGCCCGACCTCGTCGACATGGGCTGGATGACTCAAGCAAAACTGGATGAAATCGTGCAACGTACCCGCGACGGCGGCGCGGAAGTCGTGGGCCTGCTCAAAACCGGCTCGGCCTTCTATGCGCCGGCTTCCAGCGCTATCGCGATGGCAGAGAGCTATCTCAAAGACAAAAAACGCGTCATGCCCTGCGCCTGCTATCTTGACGGCGAATACGGCGTGAACGGCCTCTACATCGGCGTCCCGGCCGTTATCGGCGCGGGCGGGGTGGAAAAGATAATGGAGGTCAAGCTGACCCCCGATGAAAAGGCAGCCTTCGACAAATCGGTTGATGCCGTGCGCAAACTGAAGGACGTGGCGGACAAGCTGCAGAAGGCAGGCAACGACAACAAGGCGACCGCCTTCAACAAGAACAGCGTGAACAAGGGGCCCAAACCCTAAATGACCGCCTGCAAACTCACCGCAAAAGTCAAAGCCGGGGGCTGCGCCTCCAAGCTCAGCCCGAAAATCCTGGACCGTGCGCTGGCGGGCATTCCCCGCCAGGCGAACGAGAATGTGCTTGTCGGCTTCGACACCTCGGATGATGCCGGCATTTATCGCCTCAGTCCCGACCTCGCGCTGGTGCAGACGGTGGACTTTTTTACGCCCATGGTGGACGACCCCTTCACCTTCGGCGCGATTGCCGCCGCCAATGCCGTCAGCGATGTATACGCGATGGGCGGAAAGCCCCTGTCCGCGTTGACGATCCTCGCCTGGCCAGCCGCGGAAGACCCTGCCGTTCTTGAGCAGATCCTGAAAGGCGGCGCGGCCAAGCTGCAGGAAGCGGGCTGCGTTATTCTGGGCGGGCACAGCGTTAACGACCCGGAGATCAAGTTCGGCTATGCGATCACGGGCACCGTGCATCCTGACAAATACAAGCCGAACGCGGGCGCAAAGGCGGGCGATGCCCTCGTTTTGACGAAAAAGATCGGTACGGGCGTCATTACGACGGCATTGAAACGCGATATGGCGGAAGCAAAGCATGTCGACGGTGCCGTCGCGTCCATGACAACGCTGAACCGCGCAGCAGCCGAGGCGATGGCCGAATTCGATGTCCACGGCGTCACCGATGTGACCGGCTTCGGGCTTCTCGGCCATGCGCGCGAGATGGCGATTGCCAGCAAGGTGACACTCGAAATCGACTCCGCCAAAGTCCAGTTTCTGGACGGCGCGGTGGAATATGCCAAGGCCGGCGCGCTTCCCGGCGGGCTGGCCAATAACCGCGATTTTGTCGCCTCATGCGTCGAGGGCAGTTCAGAATTCGACGACCTGTTCTACGATCCGCAGACCTCCGGCGGCCTGCTGATTTCGGTGCCCGAGGCCGATGCCGCGAAGCTGCTGAAAAAACTGCCGCAGGCTTACCGTATCGGTACCGTCCGCGCGCGCGGCAACAAGCCGATTTTCATCCGGTAGCCGGTGTTCGCGCACAAGGTCAATGTGAGAAGCGACGTCAGCGATTTTCTCCCGCTGTTCCTGAACGACATACCGTTGCTGGATGTCCGCGCGCCGGTGGAGTTCGCCAAGGGCTCCTTTCCCGGTACCGTCAACTTGCCATTGCTCAATGACGAGGAGCGGCATGCAGTCGGCACGATGTACAAAGCCGAAGGCCAGGACGCCGCCGTCCGGCTGGGGCGCCAGCTCGTCAGCGGCAACGTCAAGTCGCAGCGGGTCGCGCAATGGCTCGATTTTGCAAAGCGGCATCCGGAAGGTTGCCTCTTCTGCTTCAGGGGCGGCATGCGCTCCCACATCGTGCAGCAATGGATGGTGGAGGCTGGAACGCCGTATCCGCTCGTCAAAGGCGGCTACAAGGCGCTGCGCCGATTTTTGATTGAAGCCCTCGACAATCTGGCGGCGACGAAAAATTTCATTGTTATCGGCGGACAGACGGGCATCGGCAAGACGCTCGTCATTCGCGAAATGAAGAATTCCGTCGATATCGAGCAACTGGCCAACCATCGCGGCTCGACCTTCGGGCGGCGGCTGACGCCGCAGCCCGGCCAGATTGATTTCGAAAACGCGCTTGCGGTTCGCCTGCTGAAGTTGTTCCATGCCTCGGACAAGCCGATCTTCATCGAAGACGAGGGGCGGCTGGTGGGAAGATGCGCGATGCCCCCCAGCCTGCTGGCAGGGCTCAACCGCTGGCCGGTCGTCATACTGGAGGAACCGCTGGAAAGCCGGATATCGAATGTGCAGAAAGACTATATAACGGACCTGCTGGCGGAATATCAGGCTGCCTATGGCGAGGGGGGCTTCCCGAAATTTGCGGCCTTCCTGAAAGACCGTCTTCACCACATCCGCAAACGCCTCGGCGGTTTGCAGTACGAAAAAATCGCCTCCCTCATGGACAGCGCCCTGGCCGTGCAGAAGGAGACGCAGGATGAATCCCTTCACCGGGTCTGGATCGAGGAGCTGCTCCTCCGCTATTACGATCCGATGTATGAATACCAGCTGTCCCACAAAGAAGGCCGCGTTGTTTTTCGCGGCAATCGCGCCGAAGTTCTGGACTGGTGCCGGCGGCAGTGATATACGAAAAACCCCAGTGTTTACAACAGAACCGGAACCTTACTTGACAAAATTTGGTATATTATGTTAACAAATAGACAACCAATCAGAGGCGAAAATTGACATGAAATACATCTACGACAAAATCACGCCGGAAACGCCGCCCCTCAAAACCGCTGTTGTTCACCCGACCGATGAAAACACCCTGCGCGGCGCCTTCGAGGCCGCTGCTGCGAAACTGATGACGCCGATTCTGGTCGGCCCCGAGGATAAAATCAAAAAAGCCGCCGCGGACGCCAAGATTGACATCACGGGCTTTGAGATCGTGAATACGGAGCACAGCCACGCCGCCGCCGAAAAAGCCGTCGAACTCGTGAAAGAGGGCAAGGCCGAGGCGATTATGAAAGGCAAGCTCGACACCGCCGAATTCTTAGGCCCCATCGTCGCCAAGGAAGGCAACCTGCGCACCGACAAGCGCATGAGCCATGTTTTCATCATGCAGGATCCCGGTTATCACAAGCCGCTCTACATCACCGACGCCGCTGTCAACGAGGCGCCCGACCTGATGATGAAAAAAGACATCATCCAGAACGCCGTCGATCTTTTCTGGAAGATCGAGGGGCGCGAGCCGAAAGTCGCAATCCTTGCGGCCTCCGAGCATGTGGAGCCCAGGCAGCAGGCGACGCTCGATGCCGCGGCGCTGACCGTCATGTCGATGCGCGGCCAGATACAGGGCGCGAAAGTGGAAGGCCCCTTCGGGATGGATAACGCCATTTCAAAAAAATCCGCCAACCTCAAGGGCATCTTCTCCGAAGTCGCCGGCGACCCGGATATTCTCGTCTTCCCCGACCTCGAGTCCGGCAACATCTATTTCAAGTCACGCGTGCTGATGTCCCAGGCCCCCTTAGGGGGAGTCGTCGTAGGCGCGCGCGTGCCGATCATCCTCAACAGCCGCTCGGCCGAGCCGGAGGAGCGCAAGGCTTCCGCCGCCATCGCGCTGGTGGCCAGCCGCAGCACCACCCCGCGCCCCAAGAAGTGAGGGTTTAACCTTGAGCGACCAGCCGAAGACATACCTTGTCATCAACGCGGGTTCGTCGTCGATCAAATACGGCCTCTATCGCGCCGACGACCTGACGCCCATCGAGCACAAGACCATCGAAACGAAGAAGGCGGGCGGCTATGCGCCGGCCATCGAGGAAATCTTGAAGCTTGTCAAGGCGCATAACGTCGTTGCGATCGGCCATCGCGTCGTGCACGGCGGCAAGGATTATGCGGCGCCCGTGAAAGTTGACGACAAGGTGCTGGCCGATCTCGAAAAGCTATCGCCGCTGGCGCCCCTGCACCAGCCGCATAACCTGAAGACCATCAAGATGATCGCCGAGCGCTTCCCCGAACTGCCGCAGGTCGCGTCTTTCGATACCGCCTTTCACCGGACCCAGTCGAAACTGAGCCAGATGTACGCGCTTCCCCGTAAATTGACGGAAGACGAAGGCATTGTGCGCTATGGCTTCCACGGGTTGTCGTATGAGTATATCGCTTCCGTCCTCCCCGCCGTGGCCGGCGCCGAAACCGCGAAAGGCCGCGTGATCGTCGCGCACCTTGGCAACGGCGCGTCGATGGCCGCGCTCAAGGACGGCAAAAGCGTCGCCACTACCATGGGCTTTACGCCTCTTGACGGGTTGATGATGGGCACGCGCGCGGGCGCGACCGACCCCGGCATTCTCTTGTATCTGCTCGAAAAGGGCGAAACGGCGCAGAGCCTTTCCGACATCTTCCAGAAGCAGTCGGGACTGAAAGGAGTCTCGGGCCTTACCGAAGACGTGCGCGAGCTGCTGGCCAGCAGCAAGCCCGAGGCAAAAGAGGCGATCGACCTGTTCTGCCTGTACGCCGCGCGGCAGGCGGCGTCGCTGACCGTCGATCTCGGCGGCGTCGACGCCATCGTCTTCACGGGCGGCATCGGCGAGAATTCCGAAGATATCCGCAACAACATCCTCTCGCGCCTGTCGCATCTGGGCGTCAAGCTTGACCCCGCGCTCAACAACGCCGATCAGGCCGCTATCCACTCGGCAGACAGCGCCGTGAAGGTCTATGTCATCAAAACGGATGAAGAGCTGATGATGGCGCAGCACGTAAAAAAGCTGATGCAGCCGTCCGCGCCGGCAGCGAAGCCGGACATCAAGTTCGCACCCTGAAGATTTATCAGGCACAAAAAAACCCCGCAATTTCTTGCGGGGTTTTTTGTCTAAAGCGGAGCTCTTAGGAAAGAGCGGCCGACTTCAGTTTTTTCAGAGGGCGGATCTTGACGCGGACGGAAGCGGGCTTCGCAGCGGCCTTCATCATTTCGCCGGTCGCCGGGTTGCGGATCAGGGTGCCGGCCTTGCGGGCGGGAACCTTGCGCAGCGTGACTTTCATCAGGCCGGGCAGGACGAACATGCCTGCGCCTTTCGGATGGACCGAGCCCATGATGGTGTTTTCCAGCGTGGCAAGAACGCTGGCCGCTTGCTTGCGGGACAGTTCGTTTTGCTCAGCGAGAAGGGTGACGAGGCCGGACTTCGTCAGCGTTTGCTTGACGGGCGTGACAGCCGCGGGTGCTTTTTTTGCAGATTTCTTCTTAGCCATTGTTTTGCATCTCTCTTGTTTAAGGGTTTGCTAGGTAATTTGGGATTGTATGCTGTTTTTATGGCGCTGACTAGTTCATTTCACGCGGGAAATGCCTGTACTTCCGCATTTCGGCGGTGACGGGGATAAGTCCCGCGATATTGGCATAATACTCTCAAGCCCCGGGGAATCGAGGTTTGCGCTTCACGCGGGATATTACGTTTTCAGCAGGTTTTGCAGCGTTTTTCGATAGACGTCGTACACTTTGCCCAGCGGCTTGAGTGATGCGTTTTCGCCCACAGCGTGCACGCCGTGCGCCGGAACGCCGTATCCGGCAATGACGTCAATGCCCTGCGTGGCGAGGAAATTGCCGATATTTGACGGGCCGGAGATAACTTCCGGCAGCGTCTGGCCGGTAATCTCGACCACCGCCGCGCGCAGGGCCTGGCGCAATTCCGATGTTTCCGGCGTCAAAAAGGCTGGTTCTGACGAGACTTTACCGACCTTCGTCGCGCGGTTTTCGGGGACCTGATGGCGGGAATCGTGCCCGGCCACGATCTGCCGGATATGGGCATCTGCCGCCGCTTCATTGAATACGGGCGTCAGGCGCACGTCGACGCGGACCTTTGCGGTCGCCGGTACGACGGAATATCCGTCGCCGCCTTCGACCTGCGTCACCGTTACCTTGGGCGGACGCGGGAAATCCGGCTCCGTTTTCTGCGGCAGCGGGCGCGTGGTTAACGACTGGACGATATCGGCCGCGCGCACCAGCGCGTTATCTTCGGCGGGCAGGGTGGCGCCGCTATGCGCACCCTTGCCGGTCAGTGCGATTTCGTAACGCGCGAAGCCGCGCGAGCCGACGACGAATTTATCGTCGCCCGGGTAACCGATCATGATGCCATCCGGCTGATAACCCGCCATGAACGCCGCCTTGATGCCGCCGAAATTCCCCGTGTGTTCGTCGCCATCGAGAATAAGCAGCAGGTTGCCGTGCATGTTCGCCTGTTCCGCCATCATCTCTTTGGTCAGGTGCATGAACATGGAAGCGGCAAGCTTTGAATCCCCGGCGCCCCGGCCGTAGAGCACGTCATTCTGCACCTTGCCGGAAAATGGATTATCCTTCCACAATGCGGCATCGCCCGCGGGCGCGGTGTCGAGCGTGGCATTCACCGCCCAGATTTTGCCGGGAAAGGCGCCCTTGATTTCCGCGACGAGCGCGATCGGCTTGCCCTGGTCGTCCACCAGCTTGATGGCGGGAAGGCCGAGGCTTTCGGCGAAGGCATAAGCTTCCTCCACCACATTTCCAGGTGAATCTATTCCGCCCTGGCTGGGGATCTGCACCAGTTTTTGGGCGAACTCGACAATGGATTTTACGTCTGCGCTCATGGCCATACTTTTTTAAAGGGCATGCTAATATAGACTATTTTTCATAATATGTCAAATGGGGATGTGAAAGTGCTGAGGAGCGGCGCGAAAGGATTTAATTGACATAATAAGACAAACCCTTCATAGTGGCATAACATCATCAAGTCCCAAAGGAATTGAAAATATGCGCCCCACCAATCTGGAAGATGCGCGCTCCGCCTTCAATGAAGTCAGCGCGGGCACCCTGCGCGGGCGGGACTCCTTTGCCAAACTGCTCGGGGCGCAGTCCAATCTGCGCCTCTCGGGGATGGACCCGGCATCGGAGGAGGCCTACAAGGCCATCGGCACCACGAAGGAAACCTTCACCAGCCTGCTGCGCGCGAAATACCTGCGGGCGGCGCGGGAAAACTATGAAGATTCCATCGACGCCAATTTTCTGGGCGCCAACCGCCAGATTCAGGATGCGCTCTCCGACCTTCATCTCGTTCCCGCCTATATGGCGCTGGGCGGGCTGGACCCGGCCAAAGATGAATCCTGGCCGGCGGCCATCGGCGCCAGCCGCGAAGAGTACATGACTGTAAAGCGCACGCGCCTGACGGATGAAGCCAAAAGATGCTTCGACATGGTCGAGCAGCCCAACCGGGACCACAAGTCGAAAGTCTCCGCTCTTGAATCCGCGCAGTATTACCTGAAAGAGGCTGGTTTCTCCCTCACGGATGAAAAGGCCTATGCGGCAATCAAGACCACCAAGACCGACTTCGACGCCCTCCAGAAAAAAGAACGCGAACTGGCGCATAGGGAGTTTGGGTTTTAGGGCAGCTATCTTGATGGCGGAAGAAAAAACCGCGGATCGTGTTTGTCCAGATTTTTACCAAAAGTGCCGTTTGGCAAAAGCATGGCCAGAACCGTGTTTCAGATAACGCTCAAAATCTTCGGCCTTCTTCCGCGTGGTGAATGCGGTATATGTGACCAGCGCCCAAGGCGTGAATTTCCTCGTATGAGAAGACTCGCCGTTGTTATGCTGCTTCAATCTTTCTTTCAGGTCGTCGGTGGAACCGACATATCGTTCATCGGGAGCTGACAGGCTTTTAAGAAGATATACGTAGAACATGAAAGAGGACTTGTACTTGTTGGGCCCGCTTCGTCCTGCTTCGCTCCTTCGGAGCTTCGCAGGACACCCTGCGGTTTATGATTTGCAGGGCTCCGCCCTGCGTAGCTTTAGCGGAGCAGGGTGGTTGGGGTGCTAGGGATCGAACCTAGGAATGGCGGTACCAAAAACCGCTGCCTTACCGCTTGGCTACACCCCAGCGGTTCAAAGATTGACGGACAATATATAAATTTCCCCGATTCCGCAACAAGCATCGGCTATCCGCCTGTAATTATGAAAAATTATGAGCGGGTTCCCATACCGTTCCCCTGTGCTTGGGGCAGAGAATCTGGTACGGTGCGGACAGTATAAGGAAAATTTATCCGTCCCCGGCTTTCGCTCCCCGCGAAGGCGCCCAAGGCTTAGGTTTGGCATGGTGAACAAGTTCGGCACTGCACGTCTTTATGACACGTCACCGTCGGTGACGCCGCAGGAGCGCGTCAACCTCGAGATGATGAAAGCCATCGAGATGATCGGCCGCCGCCTCGAGCGCACGGAGAACCAGCGCGACCAGCTGGCAGAGCGCCTGGCGCTGATCGAATCCTCTGCGACCCTCGACGAAAAGACCGGCAAGCTGTATCTCCCCGTCGTCATGGAACCGGGAACCCCCGTTCCGGGCTCTTCTACTCCCGGGTGGGTCGTCGGCATCTCGCTGATGAGCAGCGTGCTGGCTGTTTTTGCTCTGGGCCTGTCCCTGTACCGGGAGCCGGCAGAACCTTCCCTGACGCCGCGGCAGCTGGCGGCCTTGAATGCGCTGGCGGGCCCTATGCAATTTGTCGGCCATGAAAACCGCTGGAAAAAAGTAGATGAATCCGAAGGCCTCATGCCCGGGACAGAAGCCTCGGCGAGCGCGCCCGTGACAGCGCCGGCGGCGCAGGCATCCGAAACCCTGCAGACCGCGGAAACCAATGCGCATCTGTGGCCCGATGCATTTGGGCCGCCGAAGCCGCCTTCCGCGGAAGCGACGGAAGGCTGGCGCGTGGCTGAAGCGCCGAAAGAGGTACCGGCTTCAGAACCTCAGCCGATTGCAGACACAGCTATTGCGGAGGAGGCGCTGCCGGCACCCGCTGCCGAAGCGCCAAAGCCGGAAGTCAAAGTCGCCGAAACCCCTGCGCCGCCGGTGACCACGCCCGAAACGGCCATCCCGGAAAATGCGCCTCCCAAACCGGCAGCCGACAGGCAGGACGAGAAAGTCGCCTCCATCGAGATCGGGCCCGACCCCGCCTTGCCGCAAAAGCTGGCGGAGCTTGAAAAGCGCGCCTTCACCGGCGCGCCGGAAGCGCAGCATGACCTTGCGATCATTTACGCCTCCGGCAAGGGTGTCGCGCAGGATTACAAGCGCGCCGCCTACTGGTTCTACAAGGCGGCGGACGGCGGCATCGCGAATGCCGATTACAACCTGGGCGTCATGTTCCAGCAGGGCATGGGCGTGAAGAAAGACGTGCACAAGGCGCTCGGCTGGTACGAAAAGGCGGCCCAGCTCGGCCATCCGGAGGCCATGTATAACCTTGGCATCGCCTATGTCGAAGGCGTCGGCACGCTCCGCAACATCGACCGTGGCGTTTCCTATTTCAAGAAGGCTGCCAATGCCGGCGTTGCGCAGGCTGCCTACAACCTCGGCGTTCTGTATGAAAGCAATTTCGTGGGGCCTATCAACCTTGCGAAAGCTGCCGAATGGTACCAGGTGGCCGCCGAGCAGGGGCATGCGACGGCGAAAGAAGCCGTGTCGCGCCTGCACCAGCAGATTGCCGATGCCGAAAAAACCTCCGATCAGGCGGCGCAGGCGGCTGCGACCGTCGAGCCCGCCACGGGGCCTAAGGAAGAAAAGACCGGCCAGGGGGATTCGTCGCCAGCCAATGAAGGCAACCACGACCTGGTGATAAAACTGCAGTCCGCGCTGATCGCGCGCGGCGATATTTCCGGCAACGCCTCCGGCATGCTGGACGAAAGGACGGTCGACGCCATCCGCGCCTGGCAGAAAAAACTGGGCTTCGTGGAAACGGGTCTGCCGACGCCGGAGCTGGTGGAAGGCATCCGCGCGGCTTCGGCGCAGAAGTAATCTTCAGGCAAAAATTTTATTTGAGCAAGGCGGCGGGCGCCACCCACCAGCGGGGGTATTGCTGCTTGAGCTTGTTCACGGCGGCCATGGCCGTCTCGGCATGGTCATAGACGCCAAAGCACGTCGCGCCGCTCCCCGAGAGCCGCGCGAAGTGGCAATTCGGCGTTTCCTGCAGGGCGTTCAGTACATCGCGGATTTTCGGCGTGACTTCGAGCGCGGCGTCCAGCAGGTCGTTGCGGTAGATTTTAAGCGCGGCAATCCATTCGCTGGCGTTCTTGCGCCGACCGCTGAACTGAAGGGGCGCGCTGAATTTGGCGCGGAAGCGGCGGAAGACCTCCGGCGTCGGCGTCGCCACCATGGGGTTGGCCAGCACGAAATGCATCGGCGGCATTTCCGGCAGCAGCGTGATTTTCTCCCCGATCCCTTCCGCCCAGACAGGCTTGCGGGACAGGCAGGCGGGCACGTCGGCGCCCAGCTTCTGCGCCAGTTTTTGCAACCGGTTCTGCTCTTCCGGCAGTCCCCAGAGCTTCGCCAGCCCGGAGAGAGCGGTTGCGGCGTCGGAGGAGCCGCCGGCGATTCCTGAGGCGACGGGCAGCTTTTTGTTCAGGGTCACGCGTCCGTGCGCTGTCATCTTGTATTCCGCGGCCAGCAGCTGCGCCGCCTTGTAGACGAGGTTGTCGTGGGGCGAGGGCATGTCGCCGGCAAAAGGGCCGTCGACGTCGATGAACAGGCTGTCATGCCGCGAGAATTCCATCTCGTCGCCGACATCGAGGAAAGCCATCAGGCTCTGCAGCAGGTGATAGCCGTCCTCGCGCTTTCCCGTGATGTGCAGGAAAAGATTGATCTTGGCAGGCGCCAGCAATTTGAAGGTATTCAGGGACAATCGTGGTACCGTCTTGGGTTTATGGGCGGTTGACGTAATTGTCCGATGTTACATTGCAGGAGGAGCCTTCGCAATATGCCGGGGCAGGGGGTGGAGGAGGGGTATAATATTCGGAATCGACAAACCCGCAGACGCCGCGGACGCTGGCGGGCAGGCGGGGGTCGCCGGGCATCATCGGCGTCATGACGCCGTTCTCGACCACCAGGACGCTGCCGCAGGGGCCGTTGTTGACGACCGTGCATCTGTCGGGTCCGCTGCACCGCATCAATATCGACGGCATCTCTGCCGCCGCCATGTCTGCGGCGAGAGCGGCGAAAATCGCTGTGAAAACAAGGAGGCGCATTTTGGACACCCCGCAATACCGGATTATTTTCCGTTATAGCTAACGCGGGATGTCAGGGCGCGTTCCCTGAAGGCAGGTTATTGTTCGCACTTATCCTTCAGGCTATGCGTCGGGTCGGGAAGCTCGGAGGGCACTTCGAGCTCCGCCGTGCACTTGTGGTTCTCGCAGCGCAGGTTTTGCACATGGCGGCGGTCGGGAAAAAAGCAGTTGGCGAGGTGCTCCTTCGCCTTGATTTCCGCGCGCATGCGGGGCGCGTTCTTCGTGTTGACGAAGCTTTTCACGCAACAATCTCCCAGCACGACCGTGCATTCGCTGTCCGTATCGCAATAATTAGGGTCTTTCGCCTGGGGGGAATTGTCGGGCTCGGGCGGTACGGCCTGCGCGAGCTCGACCGTGCAGCGGTTTTTGACGCAGGCCTTTTTCTTCACGTCCAGCTGCGACAGCCAGTCGGCGCATTTGTAAAAGGGCCGCATGTACTCGAACCACGCATCGACTTCCTTGAACCGGTGCGCGTTGACGGCGAGCGGCGCGCTGCAGGCGGGGCGGACGATCAGGCATTCGTTATCCGTCTTGCAGGCCGTATAGGAGGGGTCGGCGAGGTTGGGCTTGCTGTGCGGCTTGTAACGCGTGCCCCCGGCCGGCGCGGCCGCTAGCGGTATCATGATGAGTATGAGCAGAGCCGCCCTGAAAAACGCAGTCACGGGGACCTCCTGAAGACAAGGAAGACGCAACTCATTTTATAGACGAAAACGCCTGAGTTTTCAAAGGCTGGTTTCTTTGTGCGCGACTTGAGAGGGCGGGGGGACGACCCCGTTCATGAGCTTGTGCTCGACGCCCGCGCGGAACGAAGCGTCCTTGGAAAGCTCATGCGCGCGGTGCCACTTGAATTTCGCTTCGTTTTTCCGTCCGACCTGCCAGTAGGCGTCGCCGAGGTGGTCCAGCATCGTGGAATCATCCGGGATGATGCCGATGGCTTTCTCCATCCAGACCACGGATTCCTTGTAGTCGCCCGTGCGGTAAAGGGCCCAGCCGTAGCTGTCGAGGATATAGCCGTCGTCAGGGCGCTGCGCGACCGCGCGGCGGATGAAATCCAGCGCCTGGTCGAGATGCACGCCCTTGTCTGCCCAGCTGTAGCCGATGAAGTTGAGGATCATCGGGTTGTCGGGCTGGAACTGCAGCGCTGTCAGCAGGTCTTTTTCCGCCAGCTGCCAGTTGTTGAGCCGCTCCAGCGACATGCCGCGGGCATAAACGATCGGCCAGTGCTCTTCGGAAATCTTTGCAACCGACGCCAGGGCGGAGTCATAGGCATTGAAAGCGTCCTGGTATTTGTCGTGGCGGCGATACATGTCGCCGAGGCTGACCAGCGCCTGGAGATGCGTCTCTTTCGTCTGCGAGAGCTCGGTCAGGAGCGCGATCGCCTGGTCAAGGTCGCCTTCGGCCTCATAGACTTCCGCGACGCGGGTGCGGGACAGCCAGTAGAGCGGGCTGTCGCGCGCGATGCTGTTATAGTCCTCGACGGCCTTCTGGTGCTGGTCGTTCAGCGCGGCGATATCGCCCATCATCATGGCGGCAAAAGGCGACTTGGGCGACAGCAGCAGCACCATGCTGCCGTAAATCTGCGCGCTGTCATAGGCGCGGCGCTCGAACAGCAGCGTGGCAAGGTCGAACAGGGCGACGGCGGCGCCGTCCGCGGCGCGCTCGACATTGGGGCGGGCCGCGCCGGCGGAAGCCGCGACGCCCATGAAGGGGTTGAAGGCGTAAAGCTTGCCCAGCGTCTCATAAATCGTCCGCGCCGTATCTGGCTGGCCGTTGCGCAGGTAGTAGTTGCCGACGATGATGGCCGTATGCATCGTCAGGCCGTTCTCCATCGCGGTCTTGTAGTGCACGCCTGCGGCTTTCATGTCGCCCGAAAGTTCTTCCATCAGGCCGGCATGCATATTGTATGTCGGATCGGCGGGGTCGGAGCCCTTTTGCAGCAGCTTGAGGCCTTCGGCTTTCTTGCCCATGCCGACCAGCGACCAGGCGGTCAGCAGCGGCTTGGTGTACTGGCCGAAACCGTCGTCCGGCAGCTTGTTCACCAGCTCGATGGCGCCCTTGAAATCATTGTGGGCCAGCGCATCGCAGGCGAGGTAAATATCGGCGAGCTCGGCGCCGTCCTTGTCGCTTGCTACCTGGCGCGCCAGCTCCTTCGCGCGGTCATACTGCTGGGCGCCCAGCGTGAGCAGGAAAGCGCGCTGGCGCAAAAGGGTGTTGTTGGCGTCGAAAGCCATGACTTCGTTCATGAAGCGCTGGGCGGAATCCCAGTCCTGCTGGCGCTGGGCGAAACGCCCGGCAAGGTAATTGCCGGACAGCGTGTTGTCCGCGATCAGCGAACTGCGGTGAGGCATAACAAATTTCTGGGCGGTTTCATCTGCGTGGGCGCAGGAATTCAGGGAGACGACGATAGCGGCGGCAGCAACCAGAGAACCGAAAAATTTGAACAACTTCACGACCCGCTCTTCCTTTACATACCATAATACTATCAACGGCCGCCCGCCGCCAAGGGCTTTTCCCCTAACTACACTCTCGCATACACTGGTTAACAACTAATGACCGGCGCGGTTTTTTGATGAGTTAATTTTGAAGAGAATTTTCATGCGCCAGCCTGTATTTATATTTCTATCCAGCGTAATTAACTTTCAAAATACAGAACGGCAGTGCAACATTATGTGAACAATAACTCGACGTCCTTGCAATGTTCTTAACGCAGGAGCACCATCGCCCGGATTTCAAAAATTAAGAATCAGGGCTCCCCAGGCGCATGTTCCGCAAGCTGAAGCAGATATTCAACTCCACAACCGAGCTGCAGCGCGCCGCCTGGGAGTATACGGCGCTCCAGATGTCATGGGCTTCCCTGAAGGACAAGCTGCCCGAAGGCGATGGTCATCCGGTGCTGATTTTCCCCGGCTTCCTCACAGGTGACAGCTTCACAGCTCCCCTGCGCAAATGCGTGGAGGAAAAGGGATACAAGACCTATGGCTGGGATAATGGCGTGAATTTCGGCCTGGATGAAGCCTCGGCGGAGCACCTGAAGAAACGCCTGAAAGAGGTTTTCGATGAAAACGGCGGGAAAAAAGTGACCCTGGTCGGCCATAGCCTTGGCGGCATCTACGCGCGCGAGCTGGCCCGCGAATTCCCGGAGATGGTGCGCGGCGTCGTGACGATGGGAACGCCCTTCGGCATGATGGACGACCCCGCGGCCGCGACCTCCCGGCGTTTGAGCCGCCTCTACGACTTTTTCAACCCCGGCAGCGACAAGCTGAAGTTCGAGGACATCCGCGAGCGCATGCTGACGCCGCCGCCGGTGCCGACGACGTCGCTCTATTCCAAGGAGGACGGCATCGTGGACTGGAAGGGCGCGCTCAATCCCTCTGGCCCCCAGTCCGAAAACATCGAAGTGCACGGCAGCCATCTCGGCATGGCCTGCAACCCGATGACGATTGCGGCGGTCATCGACCGGCTTGCGCAGGCCGAGGGCGACTGGAAGCCCTTTGATCCTGCGGCCTACCGGTCGTTTTTCTATCCTGCGAACGATACCGAAGGGCCGCTCCCTGAGAATCCGAAGTGGCAGAAGGACCCGAAGAAGAAATCCATGTTCGGGGACAAGCCGAAGCCTTAATCAGGGCGCGGGCGGCACGATGCCGGGGCCGGGTTTTACTTCCGGCTGCGGGCGCGCGGTCACTGAAATGTCGAATGTTCCCTTGGGACGCGTGGTGAAGAAATATTCTTCGCCGTCGGGAAATTTTTCCGCCTTGATGTCGAGGCGGTTGAAAATCTGCGACAGCATGAGGGCGCCCTCCATCAGCGACATGTTCATGCCCAGGCAGACGCGCGGGCCGGTGCCGAAGGGCATGAAGGCCTGCGGGAATTTGTCTTTCTCGAAGCGCTCGGGCTTGTAGGCATCGGGTTCCGGCCAGTATTCCGGGTCCTTGTGGACCTTGCGCAGGTCCATGCGCACAAGGTCATGTTTCTTGTACGACACGCCGTTCAGTTCCGTGTCTTCGGCCACTTCGCGGGTCGACATGAAAACCGTCGGGTGCATCCGCAGCGCCTCCTTGAAGGCGTTCTGGGCCTTGGGCAGGCGGCTGAAATCCTTGCCTGCCAGCTTGTTGTCCTTCGCGACCGTATTGAACTCGTTGCGGAGCGACGTCTGCTTGTCGGGGTTTTTCATCAGCTCAAGCAGGGAAAAAGTCATGCCTTCCGCCGTCGTTTCATGGCCAGTCACCACGACCATCAGCGCCTGGTCGCGGATTTCGCTGTCGGGCAGCGGCTTGCCGTCGCGGCGCGCATTAATCAGGCGCCCCAGAATATCGTCGGGCTGTGTAGCCAGCTTCTTGCGCTCCTCGATGATGCGATAGATGATCTTGTCGACCTTCTCCGTCGCGTCGGTGAAGCGTTTCGGCACAGAAGCCGCGCGCTCATAGCCCGTGCCCAAAATGCGCATGATGAACGGCGGCAGGAATCCGGCATGGTCATAGGGGATGTTCAGCTTGCGCTTGATCCTGTCGAACCCCTTGGGCTGTTTCGCGCCGCCCATGGCATGGGCGATGCTGTCGATAATCTCCTGCCCGTCCTTCTCGTTGACCGTGTCGCTGAACAGGGCGCGCATGATGACGCGGCCGGTCATGTCCTTCATCTCTTTCTCGATGTCGGCGACCCTGCCCTGCTTTTCCCAGCGGTCGAGCATCTTGTTGCATTCCTCGAGCGCGATGGGTGCGATGTTCTTCTCGACGGCTGTGGGCGTGAAGCTTGGCATCAGTATCTTGTGCATGGCCTCCCAGCTTTCGCCTTCGTCCATGATAAGGCCCGAACCGATAAGCTTCTTGAAAGTCTTGCGCACGAATTCGACGCCGCTGAAATGATCCATGTCGCGGTAGATGGCACGCATGGTTTTTGCATCCGTCACGTCGTGGATGCGCATTTTTCCGATTTTGCTGAAGGAATAGCGCTCGCTTTCCTTTTTATCATAAAAGACGTGCAGAAGGCGCTTGAAGAGGCCTTCCTTTTTCTGGTCCGATGCCATGCAAAAACCCGATTTTTGGAATACTTTAAAAATGCTATGGACGGGGGGCAACAAAGTCAACCTGATAACCGTTTTCACTATCGCTTTGGCGATGCGTTTATTATAGCCTTACGGAATAACGGCAGAGGATATTTCGGTTATGGATAACATTGCGCGCGATGTGATGAACTACGATGTCGTGATCGTGGGGGCAGGCCCGGCGGGTCTTGCCGCGTCCATCCGCCTGAAGCAGCTGAAACCGGAACTGACCGTTTGTATTCTTGAAAAGGGCTCCGAGGTCGGGGCGCACCTGATGTCGGGCGCGGTCATTGAACCGCGCGCCCTGAATGAACTCATTCCCGACTGGAAGGAGAAAGGGGCGCCCCTGAAAGTGGCGGCGACAGACGACCGTTTCTATTTCCTGACCGAGAAAAGGGCCTTCCGCCTGCCGACGCCGCCGCAAATGAACAATCATGGCAATTACATCGCCAGCCTCGGTATTTTCGGGCGCTGGCTTGCCGAGCAGGCTCAAAGCGCGGGCGTCGAGATTTACGCGGGCTTCGCCGCGGCCGAAGTGCTTTACAACGCCGACGGCTCCGTCAAAGGGGTTGCGACGGGCGACATGGGCATCAACAAGCATGGGCAGAAAACCGCCGCTTACGCCGCCGGCATGGAGCTGCATGCGAAGCAGACGGTTTTCGCCGAAGGCTGCCATGGCTCCCTGACCAAGGCGCTCATCAAGAAATTCGACCTGCGCAAGGATTCATGCCCCCAGACCTATGGTCTTGGCATCAAGGAACTCTGGGAAGTGCCGAAGGAAAAGCACCGCCAAGGCCTCGTGGTGCATACGGCGGGCTGGCCGATGGATTCAAAAACTTACGGCGGCTCCTGGATGTACCATTGGGAAAACAATATCGTTTCTATCGGCTTCGTCACGGGGCTTGATTACGAGAACCCGTACATGTCGCCTTTCAATGAATTCCAGAGGTTCAAGACGCATCCTGAAATCCGTAAATATCTTGAGGGCGGAAAGCGCATCGGCTATGGCGCAAGGGCGCTGGTCGAGGGCGGCTTCCAGTCGCTCCCCAAACTGTCATTCCCGGGCGGTGTGCTGATCGGCGACACGGCAGGCTTCCTGAACGTACCGAAGATCAAGGGCACGCATGCGGCGATGAAATCAGGCATGCTTGCGGCCGAGGCTTTGGCGGAAATGTTTGCGGCAGGCGATCCTGCGGCGAAGGAATGCGCCGCATACCGGGAGAAGTTCGATAAAAGCTGGCTGCATGAGGAGCTCTACCGCGTGCGCAATATCCGGCCTAGCTTCCACAAGGGTTTCATTCCCGGCTTTATCTATTCCGCGATAGATACCGTCCTGCTGCGTGGCAAAGCGCCCTGGACTTTTAAAAACCATGCCGACAGCGCCCAGCTGAAAAAGGCGAAAGACTGCAAGAAAATAGAATATCCGAAGCCCGACGGCGTGCTGACTTTCGACCGCCTGTCGTCCGTCTTCATTTCCAACACCAACCACGAGGAAGACCAGCCCTGCCACCTAAAACTGCGCGATACAAAAATTCCGATCGGCGTCAATCTTCCGGAATATGACGAGCCGGCGCAGCGCTACTGCCCGGCCGGCGTCTACGAGGTGGTGCCGGGCCCGGACGGACAGCCGAAATTCCAGATAAACGCGCAGAACTGCGTGCACTGTAAAACCTGCGACATCAAGGACCCCAGCCAGAACATCGACTGGACCGTGCCGCAGGGCGGCGGGGGCCCCAATTATCCGAACATGTAGGCGAATCGGGAAGCGTCTTTTGTTCTCAGGGTCTTCCGCGCGCGGTAATAATTCTTAACGAATTTATTATAATATTAAGACGGGCATTTGGTGTTGCGGGCGGTATTCCGGGGTTGGGATTTTCATGGATCAGGCGCTGCTCAAAAAAGCAGAAGGCGGTGACGCGGAAGCGCAGCGGCAGCTGGGAGATATCTATTTTTTCGGCGAAGCCGGCGTTCCGAAAGACCCGGTGAAGGCGGCCGAGTGGTATCGCCGCGCCGCCGATCAGGGGCATTCCGATGCCCAGTTCAACCTCGGCCGCTGCTATGAGACAGGCGTGGGCGTCAAAAAAAACCTCGCCGACGCCGTCATGTGGTACCGCATGGCCGCCGGCAAGGGGCATGCGGCGGCGCAGAACAATCTCGGGCTTTGCTACCGCTACGGCAACGGCGTGATCAAGAGCTCATCCGAAGCCCTTTACTGGTTCCGCAAGTCCGCCGATAAAGGCGATCCCAGCGGCCAGCACAACCTTGCGGACATGTATCTGCGCGGCGAAGGGGTGGAGCAGAACTTCACCGAGGCCGTCGGCTGGTTCATGAAGTCGGCCGAGCAAGGTGACGCCGGCGCGCAGTTTTTCCTGGGCTGGTGCTATCAGAACGGCAAGGGTGTTGTCGCCAATACCGCGGAGGCCATGATCTGGTACGACAAGGCGGCGAAAAAAGGCTATGCCGGCGCGAAGGCGGCGCTCGAGGCGCTGGGCAAAAGCAGCGCCGTGACCAGCCAGAAATATAATGTCACCTACGGCACGGACCAGAAAGCCAACTTGTCCGGCGTCACGAAGCCTGTCGTCTCCGGCGCCTCGAACCCGCAAGGGGTCGAATTGCTGCTGGAAGTCGACAAGCGCGAGCCCGACGTTAAGAAGGCGCTGGCGCTGATTGCGGCCGGCGCCGCTCTCGACGGGCGGGACGAAAAGGGCCGCACGCCGCTGATCCTCGCCGCCTGGCGCGGCCATGAGGCTATCGCGCAGGCGCTCGCCCGCGCGAAGGCGCCGCTCGACAAGAAAGACAACCTCGGGAATACGGCGCTTATCTTTGCGGCGTGGCAGGGACATGCGGAAATCGTCACTCTGCTCCTGAACGCGGGCGCGGCCGTCGACGAGCGCAACGTCAAGGGGTACACGGCTCTTGTCTGCGCCGCATCCAACGGGCGTCAGAAAGTCGTGCAGATGCTGATCGACGCGGGCGCAGAGCTTGGAGACGGCGATATCGCCCATGTCGGCCCCGGCGCCGAGGACCTGCAGGACCTTCACCGAGCCGCCCAGAATGCCGTCAGGCGGCGCGAAAAGATACTCAAGAAGCTGGATATTCTGATCGGCCAGAAGGACGTCAAGGCCCGGATCGGGAATTTCCTCGATCGCATCGAGCTTGACCGCGCCCGCGCGAAATTCGGCCTGCCGTCCAAGAAGCTCAACCTGCACACGGTTTTCACCGGCAGCCCCGGCACCGGGAAAACGACCGTTGCGCGCATCCTGGGCGGCATGTTCAGGGAAGCGGGTGTGCTCTCGAAGGGGCAGCTCGTCGAAACCTCGCCGGCCGATATCCTGGGCGTCCGCTACGTGGGAGAGTCCGCCCAGAGGATGACGGCGAAGCTGAAGGAAGCCCAGGGCGGGATCCTGTTTATCGACGAGGCCTATAACTTCACCGAATACAAAGGCTCAAGGTCCGACGTTTCGGCGGAAGCGGTGGACGTCATATTGCGCGCCATGGAAGATCCCGCGCAGGAGTTCATGATGATCGTGGCGGGATATGAAGATGAAATGAAGAACTTCCTCAACCAGAATCCCGGCCTGAAATCGCGCTTCCAGACTTATATCAACTTCGACAGCTATTCCGCGGAGGAACTCGCCGCTATTTACGTGAAAATGGCGCATGAAGCGGATTACATGCTGGCTGACGGATGCGACAAAGTGCTAGAGCGCATCATGCCGATGGCGCCGGAAAAATATTCCCGGACGTTCGGGAATGCGCGCTATGTGAAAAATCTCTTCGACGAGACGCTGAAGATGCTGAGCGGCCGCGTCGCGGCGAAAGCGGACCCAACCCGCGAGGACGTCATGATCCTGACAGCCGCCGACGTGCAGAAGGCTTTTGAGGCCATCTGGGTGGAACCCCAAAAAACGAAGCTGAAGGGCAGGGACGGCACGACCCTCGACCTTCCGCCCGTTTCGGCCGGGGCCAAGCCGCCGACGGCGCCGGCCATTTCCGCCTTCGAGGAGCTTGAGGGGCTGATCGGGCTTCCGAATGTCAAGACCGCCGTCCGCAAGACGGCGCACGAGATGCAATTCTTCAAGAGCCGCGTCACGGCGGGGCTGCCCGTTGCGCGCTCGGCGCGTCATTTCGTCTTCACGGGCAATCCAGGCACGGGCAAGACGACTATCGCGCGCATCTTCGGGCGCATTCTCAAGGAAGTTGGGTATCTCGAACAGGGGCACGTCATTGAAACGACGGGCTATGACCTGATCGGCCAGTATGTCGGGCACACCGGTCCGCAGATGGCGAGCCGCGTCGCGGATTCCATGGGTGGCATCCTGTTTATCGACGAAGCCTATACCATCACCGACCATCCGACGGCCTCCGGCGCGAATTTCGGCCAGGATGCCATCGCGACGCTCCTGAAGCTCATGGAAGATTACCGCGACAAGTTTGTCGTGATCGTCGCAGGCTACCCCAAGGAAATGACCGATTTCGTCGATTCCAACCCGGGCCTCAAGTCGCGCTTCACCGATTTCATCACGTTTGAAGACTACACCCCTGCCGACCTTGAAAAAATCTACCAGAAGCTGGCGAAGGACTTTAAGTATGTTCTGTCACCTGGCGCCGGGCAGGCCCTGAAGGAAATCATGGCGGACGCGCCGGAGACCTTCAAAGTGAACTTCCCGAACGGGCGGTTCGTCCGCAACCTCTTCGAGGACACCCTGAAAAACCTCGCCAGCCGCGTGGCGTCGAAGGCGCCGGAAAAAGGTGCGTCCTTCAGCATGGAAGCGCTGACCGTCATCGAGGCGGCGGACCTGCACGAGGCCTATGACGAGGCCCGGAAAACGGTGACCGAGGAAAAGTCCGGAATCGGCTTCCGCGTCGGCGAAAAGGCCTGAAACCCTCCCCGGTTTGATATTCCCCCGCGACTCATATAGAGTCGCCTGACAATGACATTGGGCATGGAAAATCACGATCCGGCGGCGCTGCTGCAGTTTTACGCCGATATGGGCGCGGACGAGGCGATGGGGGATACTCCTGTCGACCGGACCCGGCTGCCGGAAAGGGTTGCCCTGTTTCCGTCTCCGGCTGCTTCGGTTCCGGCGGCGGCAAAGCCGTCAGCCGACGCCCCCCTTGGGACGATCGAATCCCTGACCGATGCCCGGCAGCTGGCGGCGGCGGCAAAAACGATAGAGGAGCTTAAATCCGCCCTCGATGGCTTTCAGGGCCTGTCCCTCAAGCGCACCGCGACCCAGATGGTCTTTGCCGACGGCAACCCTCAGGCCAGAGTTATGTTGGTGGGGGAGGCGCCCGGCGCGGACGAGGACCGGCTGGGGCGGCCCTTCGTGGGCTTAAGCGGCCAGTTGCTCGACCGGATGCTGGCAAGCATCGGCCTTTCGAGAGAGTCCAACATATATATAAGTAACGTCATCAACTGGCGCCCGCCCGGCAACCGCTCGCCCTCCGACGCAGAGATCGCGCTCAGCCTCCCGTTCATCCAGCGGCATATCGAACTTGTGAACCCGACCGTGCTGATTTTCGCCGGCGGGGTTGCGGCGAAGGCGCTGATGCAGACGCAGCAAGGCATCACGCGCCTGCGCGGCAAATGGGCGGAGCACAAATCTGACGGGCTGAATCAGCCCATCCCCGTGCTGCCGATCTTTCATCCGGCCTATCTTCTGCGCTCCCCGCAGGAGAAACGCCTTGCTTGGGCGGACTTGTTGAAACTCCAGGCGCGCCTGAAAGAGCTTGGAATCCTTTAGGAACTTTTTCTTCACATAAGAAATTGGTGAACTGAAGTCTCCCCCAGGCTTTACTCTGCGCAACGAATTTCACTGTTGCGCGGCTCTCTATTGCGAATCTCTCAAACGGCCGAAAGCATGAAAAACGGCAACATATTTCCATAATATTATTTTTGAGCTTGTGGATAAGATACTGTTTTTAAACCGCGTATTTCAAAAATTATGTAAATATTTGCCAAGCGGCGGTTTTTGGGTTACGTCTCTTAAATCTTCGAAGCCTGAAAAAAGGTTAATAATTTTGAAAATAAGAACTCGAAGACATCTCTTTGGCATCCTGATTATCGCTGTGGCCCTGATCTTCGCGGGGGCGGCTGTCGCTGGAACTGCGTCCCCGATCCAGGATGGGGCGCAGGTGCAGGACGCGAAGATGCCGATCTTCCTCAAAGAGCTGCTGGTGCGCAAGACCGGGGAGCCCATAAAGGAAATCAAGAAGGAAGCCGCCAAAAAGGAAACGAAACCGGTGAAGACGGCGGCGGTCAAATCCAAAATCGGGCCCAAGGTCGGGAAGAAAAAGAAACCGGCGGCAAAGCCCATCAGCGCCGGGGCGGAGGCGGAAAAGGTCGCGGCCCTCGTGGAGGAAAAGGACGATCCCGCGAAGCTGCCTGCGAACATCGTCATCAACAAGCAGCCCTCCCTGTTCTCCCGGGTGATCAGCTTCGGCTCGCATAACCGCCTGTCCGGCGACGACGCGGCGCGCTACGCGCATATCTTCGCCTTCCAGGATACCGGCGACTTCGCACGCGCGAATACTGAAATCGAAAAACTGACCGACGACCGCCTGCTGGGCCATGTGCTGGCGCAGCGTTATTTGAGCGCGAAATACAAGGCGACCGGCCGGGAGCTTGCGGACTGGATGAAATCCTACGCCGACCATGCCGGCGCGCAGAAGATTTACGATCTCGCGCGCAAGCGCCAGCCCAGGGGCGTTTCCGTCGCCGCCCCCAAGGCGGGCCGCGGCGTCTATGCGCTCTATGACTTCGACGTCGGCCAGCTCGCCACGCCTTACCTGGGAGAGCGCCGCCAGAACCCGAAGCAGCGCGACGTCGTGCGCGCGGTCGACAACGCCGTCTCCGGCAGCCCGACGCTGGCGCTCAAACGCCTCGACAATAAAAAGGAACTGCTGAACGACACGCAATACGATTCCCTGCGCGCGAATATCGCGGCCTCCTACTTCTACAACGACAAGCCCGAAAAGGCGCGCGATCTTGCGACCGCCAGCGCCGGGCGTTCGGGCCGCGATGTGCCGCTGGCGAACTGGATCAGCGGGCTTTCCGCCTGGAAGCAGGGCGATTACGCCACGGCCGCGGGATATTTCGAGGCCACCGCGAATTCGCAGCGCACATCGGCCTGGATGTCGGCCGCCGGCGCGCACTGGGCCGCGCGCGCGTATCTGCGCAGCCACCAGCCGCAGAAGGTCAGCTACTGGCTGCACCGCGCGGCCGAATACCCGCGCACTTTCTACGGCATCATTTCCATGAAGGCGCTCGGCATGGAAGAAGTGAAATTCAACTGGGACGTGCCCGACCTTTCGGACAGGCACGCCAAGGCGCTGTCCACCGTCCCCGCCGGCCGCCGCGCGCTCGCGCTGGTCGATGCGGAGCGTCCCGATCTGGCCGAGAAGGAACTCAGCCAGATGAATCCGGGCGACGACGCGGTGCTGCAGGAAGCGATGATCGCGCTGTCCACCCGCAACGGCATGCCGGGCCTGTCGCTGCGCATGGGGTCGAGCTTCAAGGGCCAGGGCGGAAAACTCTATGACGCCGCGCTTTATCCCGACGCGCCCTGGGAGCCGCGTCACGGCTTCTCCGTCGACAAGGCGCTGGTCTATGCTTTCATCCGCCAGGAGTCGCGCTTCCGCCCCGACTGGAACAACCGCTCCTCAGGCGCGATGGGCCTGATGCAGCTGATGCCGAAAACGGCGAAGCATGTCGCGAAGCTCCACGGCCTCGACATCGAGAAGGCGAAGCTGCAGGACCCGATGGTCAACATCGATCTCGGCCAGAAATACCTCTCCGAACTGCTCAAGAACGAATACGTCGAAAACAACCTCTTCAAGCTCGCAGTCGCCTATAACGCGGGCCCCGGCAAGCTCGCGCGATGGGAATCAAACGCGCATTACGCCGACGATCCGCTGCTGTTCATCGAGTCCATTCCGGTGGCCGAAACGCGCATCTTCGTGGAGCGCGTGCTGACGAACTACTGGATCTACCGCATCAAGTTCCAGCAGGACACGACGTCGCTGGACAAGGTCGCGGAAGGCGAATGGCCGGTCTATACCGCGCAGGACGACCGCCGTGGCGCCGTCTTCGCAGCGGCCGGGAACATCTTCTCGCGCTAGCGACAACAAGCCTCTCAAGAGCATCAAAACAGCGCAGCGTGCGTGATTTCATGCGCGTAAAAAGGGGCCTGAAACATGCAGAAACCCCTGCAAACAGCGTGTTTTCGGCCTGCAGGGAGCCCCTCAAAAGCGCATACTCCGCACATACTCCGCGCACACTCATGCGCATAAGAAGATCATGTCCGGGGCCGCGGTGTATATATTTTACATAATCTGAATGTTTTTAGACGGTCGTTCTTTTCAGGGCAGGCGAGGTATGTGCGAGGGGGAGTGTTTTTTTCGGGACAGGCGTTCTAATATTTGACATAAACAAGCGGGGCGGCTATAACCGTACAGATTTCGCATAACCCCAAACAAAGGATCCCCAGCAATGCCCTCCTTCAAAAGCCTCAAGGAAGTCTTCACCGGCGCCGCCCAGCAACAGAGCTTCGAAAACGGCACCAAGAAAGCCGAAGTCACCACCCGCAAGGGCCTGCTCACCTCCAGCTACACGATCAAGTTCAGCGATTCCGCCATCGGCCTGACCGGCGAGCAGAAAGGTTTCTCCGTGCTGTCGAACTGCACGGAAAGAGGCGTCAAAAAGGGCAAGGAATTCTGCGGCCTCAACTAATCTCTCTGAATTTAAAGACGGAAGACAGCCATGAAAAAGAAAGCAAGCAGCGACGACATCAAGGTCGCGCTGACTGAGATGTTCGGCGGCGCGAAAAAAGACTGGAAACGCCTTTCGAAGAAGACCAATGACGACGGTGAAATTGTGCGCGCGTTCGAAAACGCCGTGCTCGACCGCCGTGTCGATGTCATCGAGGACCAGGAAGGCAAGCTGCGCGCCGAGGTCTCCGCGGAGGAAAACCGGCGGCTGCTGCAAAAAACCATGGGCGCCTTTCAAAAGCCCGCCGCCAACGACGCGCCCGCGCCCGAAGACAAAATCATGGATGCGATCCTGCAGGGCCGCGACGCGCCGGAAGATCTGCTCGCAAAGGCCGATCCCGCAAAACTGGCCGGCCGCTTCTCCTTTACCGTCATCAACGATCCGGATATGGGCGGCGTCATGGCCATCGTGACGCCCAAGGGCTGCGACGATGAAGACTCGAAAAAATCCATGACTGTCATGAACCATCTTTTCCCCGATGCCGAATACGTGGATGACTGCGTGCTGGGCCTCTGGCAGTTCCCGGGCGTGGAGACCGAACAGGAACTCGCGGCAAAACTGAAAAGCGCCGGTATGACCTGGAGCAACGAACCCGCCGCGGCAAAGGCGCCGATGACCTTCACGCTGCACAGGGATTCCGACTTCGGCGTCATCGCGAATTTCCGCCCTTGGGACGACGATGAATCCCTGCCCGCGCGGCTGCCCGGGGGCGCGGAGTATGACGAATGCGTGGTGGGCGGCTGGACCTTCCCCACGCTTGCCCCGTCACCCGCAACAATCGCGCAGGAGCTGACCGCCCTCGGCTTTGCCTGGGACCGTGCGCGCCAGAACGAGGTGGATGCCAAATTGACGGCGGAAATCGCGGCGGCGCTGGATCCGAAAAAGCCGGCAAACAAAGGGCCAAAACCGTAGTCTGCACCGATGTCATTCTGAGGGAGCGCTGCGACCGAAGAATCTCCCTCCGGGCGGACAGAAGAGGGATTCTTCGCTTCGCTCAGAATGACAATTTTGAAAGGTTATATTACATGTCCAAGGAAGAAGCGCTGCAAACCCTGACATCCCTCAAGGCCGAATTCGACGCAGCCGTGAAAGACGCGCAGGAAGACGGCCGCCGCTGGAAATGGCTGCGCCACTACACCGACCCGAAAGCGCGCGCGGAAGAATTCGCGGGCTATGCGCAGCAAGCGGTCGCCGTAGCGGAACTCGTCACGAAAGAAGACAAGCCCGCCGCCACGGCGCAGCTGCAGGGCATGAAGGCCGGTTTCGACGCGGTATCATCCGATTGCCGCAACGCGCCGGTCGACTTCCTCGAAAGCTGCTTCGGCCTCTACGCGCAGGAAGCCTGTCGCTTCGAGCGTTTCTCGCAGGCCTGCGACAAGGTGATGAAGCTGATTTAATTCCGTTGTCATCCCGGACAAGTGAGCGCGCTTGAGCGCGAACGCCGATCCGGGATGACAGTAATTGGTTTTCCGGAAATTACGTCCAAATTTACACAGCCTGAATGGCGCGGTATCATCCGGACATTGACGGACATCGTATTCATTCTAAACAGCGGTAGATATTGCAGGCCCTTCTGGACTTTTTCAGATCCGACGAATTCATGCCCCACGGGCATTGCTTCCTGTGGAAGCCGGAACTTTTGTGGCTGCATGTCCTGTCGGATGCGGGCATCGCGGGAGCCTATTACGCCATTCCCCTGGCGCTGCTGTATTTCGTGCGCAACCGCCAGGACCTGCCGTACAAGGCGCTGTTCGTGCTGTTCAGCGCCTTCATCTGG
This sequence comes from Alphaproteobacteria bacterium, assembly GCA_004297545.1. Taxonomy (GTDB): domain Bacteria; phylum Pseudomonadota; class Alphaproteobacteria; order Micavibrionales; family UBA2020; genus JAPWJZ01. The sequence goes on along the minus strand of SCTB01000118.1, from coordinate 6,786 downwards.
CTCTGCGGCACGACGCACCTGATGGGCATATGGGTGATCTGGCATCCCGATTACGCGGCGGACGGCGTCATCAAGGCTTTCACCGCGATCGTCTCGATCATCGCCTGCCTTGTCACCATCCGGCTGCTGCCGCTGGCGCTGCAATTCGCCAACCCGGCGGAACTCGCGCGCCTGAAACTGGCCGCGCAGCTTCAGCGCAGCGAGGCGATGCTGTCGTCGGTGGTGGAACACACGCTGGACGGACTCATCACCATCAATGCCGAAGGCATCGTCGAGACCTACAACCCCGCCTGCGAGCGCATTTTCGGTTACAAGGCGGCTGAAGTGCTGGGGCAGAACATCAGGATGCTGATGCCGGAGCCGCATCAGGGCCAGCACGACGGCTATCTCCGGCACTACATGGAAACCGGCGAGAAGAAGATCATCGGCACGGCCGGGCGCGAGCTGACCGCGAAGCGCAAGGACGGCAGCCTTTGCCCCATCGACCTTTCCATCAGCGCGTTCCGTCTGGGCGACCAGCAGTTTTTTTCGGGCATTATCCGCGACATCACCGGCCGCAAGGAGGCCGAAAAGCAGCTGCTGCAGTACACCAGGGCGCTGGAGCGCAGCAACCAGGACCTGGACGAATTCGCGCATATCGCCTCTCACGACCTGAAAGAGCCGCTGCGGGGGGTGCAGACGCTGGCGACCTTCCTGAAGGAAGACTATGGGGACAAGCTGGATGAAAAAGGCGTGGAACGCCTGAACCGCATGACCGCACTCGTGCAGCGCATGGAGCAGCTGATCACGAGCCTTCTGTATTTCTCCCAGCTCGGCTATTCCCAGATGGCGGTGCAGGAAACCGACCCCAACGCCCTGATCGCCGACATCCGGTTGATGATGGATTCGTTCCTCAAAAAGAAACACGCAGGTATTTTCGTGCCGGAGCCCTTGCCGGTCGTCACCTGCGACAAGGTCAGGGTGGCGGAAGTTTTCCGCAACCTGATCACCAACGCGGTCAAATACAACGACAAGCCCGAAAAAATTGTCGAGATCGGCTTCATCAAGGGCATGGACGCGCCGCACGGCCGCGCCCGGGATATCTTCTATGTCAGGGATAACGGCACCGGCATCGCGCCCGAACATCACGAAGACATCTTCCGCATGTTCCGGCGCCTGCCCTCCGCGATGGACGAAGAGGGTAGCGGCGCGGGCCTGACCTTCGTCAAGAAAATCATCGAGCGCAGCGGCGGGCGGATCTGGCTGGAATCGACTCCCGGCCAGGGGACGACGTTTTACTTTACGCTGAAGTAGCTTTCACCACCGGCGCGGGGCATGAAAATCCTGCGGCATTTTAGACAAATCCCCTTGAATAAAAACCGCGATTCCGCGCAGGGACTGCCCCGTTTGCGCCGTATTACAGGCATAGGGTTCAACGGGGAGGTTTCACATGGCGCGCGGTTTTTACAGGGTTTATCTCGAGAGCAGGGGCTTCAAGACCCCGGTGGTCACCTATGCCCTGTCGGAGCACGACGCGGCGAAAAAGGCGCTCGATTACAACGCCGACGAATTGCCCGCGGCCACGGTCTTCGAGGTGCAGGGGCCTTTTTCAAGCATGGTCGCGATGGAGATGGGGTGACGTTATTGTCGTCCCGGGCCAGCGAGCAACGCGAGCGCCTGACCCGGGACCCAGGAGCGAATCCGAACCGCGAAGCGGTTTGTCTTTAATGAGCGCCTCACGGCGCGAGTAAATGCTGGGTCCCGGCTCAGCGTTCCCGCTGCGCGGTCACTTGTCCGGGATGACAAAGTTAGAGAGAAACCCCCGCAGACTGTTTGACAGCCGGTGTCACACGGCCCAACCCCACCGCCGCCGCGAAGGCTTTGGAGACGCGGTTGGCGAATTGTTCTTCATAGCGCTGGTGCTGGATGATCGCGGTGCGGCCCAGCTTTAACTGGTCGGCCTCGGGGCCGATGCCGGAGGTTGCGATGTTCTGCTCGACCTGTTCGAGCGTCATGTCGATGTCGCCCGGCTTGCGGCGGGTCCCTGCGGTTTTCACGTTGAACAGCGTGGCCAGCGCGCTGGTGGCCGGCTTCGTCGTGAAAACGGCGCGGACTTCTTTTTCCATGCCGTCAGTCTCAAACGTGGCGGTGTGGGAAAATCTGATCATCTGTAGGGGCCTCCGGTCTTTGTTGTTGCTCTTAACTCGGAGTATATGGAAAGAATCTTAACAATTGGTTACGGTACACACGATTTTTTTATTGTTGTATTTCAAATAGATAAACGGTGTCATCCCGGACCGCGTACGGCGAAGCCGTATCGCGAGAGCCGGGACACAGGACTGATTCCGAACCGCGCAGCGGTTCGTCTCTAATGAGCGCCTGACGGCGCGAATGAATGCTGGATCCCGGCTCAGCGTTCCGGCTTCGCCGTCACTTGTCCGGGACGACACATTTCTCATCCCACTTGCGGCGCGTGCGGCTGGCTTCCCAGGCCTTGTCCTGCGGCACCTTGCCGTTGCGCCGTTCGATGCTGGCGATGCGGGATTCGAGGGTCATTTTAATATTAACATGTTTAGTCGTACACCGGACCAACAATATCTGTGATGACCGCCAGTCCAGTAGAGTACAGGATATTTGCCAAGATAATCGCGATTTTCATGTAAGTTGTGATTTTTCCATCACTCGCTTTTTGGAATGACTTCCACTCGAACGCTCCAATCACGATAAACGAAAAGATAGTCAAGGCAGCCATTGCAAAATAGGAATGCCAGGGAACGGCGTGATTTGGAAACCATAAAAGCATAGCGATGATACTTCCATTTGGCTTTTCAAACTTAAAAATCATAGCCCAGAGAAAACAAAGTAAAAAATGCAAGCAGAACCAAATGACAGGGCGGAGTTTGAGTTGATAAGCGAGGGCTTTGATGAGGACAACAAAGACAGAAAAGATTATGAGCGGGGAAAAAATATAGTTGAAGTACCGAAACTCGTGATCTCCCGAATCCATCCTTCCAAATGCCCATGCTGCGGAAATATACGTGAGGATAATCGCAGCCGCGAAACTGGCGCAAAGAAAACATCTCTTCATGCTTGTGGTCATCATCGCTGTTTTTCTAACCGCGGTACTGGATTTCGCTTTCGCGGGAATGACATCAGGTGGAGAGAACCTTCCTCAGCCAGTCATGCAGCGTCTTGTCTCCCGCCGCCACCACTTCGTGGTTTTCGAAGGAGGGTTCGAGGGGCAGTTTCTGGCCCAGCCAGTCGGTGATGATGCCGCCGGCTTCCTCGACGATAGGGATAAGGGCTGCGTAGTCGTGCAGCTTCATATGGCCTTCGACGACGCCGTCGAGCCAGCCGGAGGCCAGCGTGCCGTAGGAATAGCAGTCGCCGCCGTATTGGGTGAAGGCGATGTTGTCCTTCAGCATCGTGTAAAGCTTCAGGTAATCATCCAGCTCGAACAGGTCCGGCCCCGTGGTGCTGACGCGGGCTTCTTTAATGCTCGGGCATTTGCGCGCCTTGACGGGCTTGCCGTTGAAACTGGTCCCCTGTCCCTTCACGCCGATCCAGCGCTCGCCCGAGATGGGCTGGTTGATGATGCCGAGCACCGCCTCCCCCTGATGCACCAGCGCGATCAGGGTCGCGAAAATCGGGCGGCCGGTGACGAAAGACTTGGTGCCGTCGATGGGGTCGAGCACCCAGAGATAGCCGGTCTTGCCCTTGTCCGACCCGAATTCCTCCCCGTGGATGCCATCGCCGGGGCGTTCCCTGGCCAGGATGGCGCGGATGGCCTGTTCGGCCTCTTTATCCGCGATGGTGACGGGGCTGGAATCCGCCTTGCCTTCCATATGAAAACTTGAGCGAAAGTACTTGCGGATGACCTTGCCGCTTTCATCGGCCAGTCTATGGGCCAAAGTCACGAAATCGGTGGAAAGGGCGGGGGCGGCGGCTGTTTTTGGCATTTAAAAACTCCATATTTTATGGAATACTATAAAACTATTCGTCATTCCCGCGAAAGCGGGAATCCAGTACCGTTGTTTATAAAACAGCTTACATGACGATTACACAAGGGGCTGTTTTGCTAACTCTGTCATTCTGACCCCGGCGAAAGCCGGGGGAAGAATCCCTCTTTTTGCAAGGGAGATCCTTCGCCCTTCGGGCTCAGGATGACAAAATGGGGAAAGATATAGAGGTGTGAGATGACAAGCGTCAGCGATATTCGCAGGACTTTTCTTGAGTTCTTCAAAAAGAACGGCCATGAGGTGGTGCGCTCGAGCCCGCTCGTGCCGCAGAACGACCCGACGCTGATGTTCGCGAATTCGGGCATGGTCCAGTTCAAGAACGTGTTCACGGGACAGGAAAAGCGCAGCTATACCCGCGCTACCACCGCGCAGAAATGCGTGCGCGCCGGCGGCAAGCACAACGACCTCGAGAACGTGGGCTATACCGCGCGCCACCTGACGTTTTTCGAGATGCTCGGCAACTTCTCCTTCGGCGATTATTTCAAGGCCGACGCCATTCCCTTCGCCTGGAACCTGCTGACGAAAGATTTCGCGCTCGACCCGAAACGGCTGTGCGTCACGATTTACCATGACGATGACGAGGCTTTCAGCATCTGGAAGAAGGTCACGGGTTTTTCCGATGATAAAATCATCCGCATCCCGACCATGGATAACTTCTGGATGATGGGCGACACCGGCCCCTGCGGCCCGTGCTCGGAGATTTTCTTCGACCACGGCGATAAAATTCCGGGCGGGAAGCCCGGCACGCCGGACGCCGATGGCGACCGCTATGTCGAAATCTGGAACAACGTCTTCATGCAGTTTGAGTCGCTGCCCGACGGCACGCGCACGAAACTGCCCAAGCCTTCCATCGACACGGGCATGGGGCTCGAGCGCATGGCGACCGTGCTGCAGGGCAAGCATGACGTGTTTTCTATCGATCTTTTGCGCTCGATCATCGAAACCGTCGCGGGCATGACGAACACCAATCCCGACGGCGAAGGCAAGGCCGCACACCGCGTGATCGCGGACCACTTACGCGCCTCCGCCTTCCTGATCGCCGACGGCGTGCTGCCTTCCAACGAAGGGCGCGGCTATGTTCTGCGCCGCATCATGCGCCGCGGCATGCGCTATGCGCATATTCTGGGCGCGCAGGAACCGCTGATGTACCGGTTGCTGCCCACGCTCATTGCGAAAATGGGTGATGCCTATCCGGAGCTGCGCGACGCCGAGGCGCTGATCACCGAAACGCTGAAGCTGGAAGAAACGCGGTTTAAGAAGACGCTCGCCAACGGCCTCGACCTGCTCTCGAAAGAAACGGCGAAGCTGGGCGCCGGGCAGAAACTGCCGGGCGATGTGGCGTTTAAATTATATGACACCTTCGGCTTTCCGCTGGATTTGACGCAGGACGTACTGAAGCGCGAGCAGAAACGCGAAGTCGACGTCGCCGGCTTCACCGCCGCGATGGACAAGCAGAAAGAAGCCGCGCGCAAGTCCTGGCAGGGCTCGGGCGAGGCCGCTGACGAAAAGGTCTGGTTCGAGATCAAGGAGAAAAACGGCTCCACCGAATTCCTGGGCTACGACCTCGAGCGCGCGGAAGCGCAGGTGCTGGCGCTGGTCGACGCGAAAGGCGCGCCGGTCAAATCCGTCGATACGGGCGCGGAAGTGTCCATCGTCGTCAACCAGACGCCCTTCTACGGTGAATCGGGCGGCCAGGTCGGCGACCACGGCAAAATCATCACGGCCAAGGGTGGGGAAGTCTCCGTTTCCGACACGCAGAAAAAAGCGGGCGGGGTCTTTGTGCATATCGGCAAGGTGACCAAGGGCAAGGTGAATGTCAGCGACGCGGTCGAGCTTGTCATCGACAGGCGCCGCCGCAACGCCATCCGTGCCAACCACTCGGCCACGCACCTTTTGCATGCCGCGCTGCGCCGGAACATCGGCAAGCATGTGACGCAGAAAGGCTCGGTCGTCGACGACCGCCGCCTGCGTTTCGACATCAGCCAGCCCGCCGCGCTGACCGAAGAGCAGATCGCCATCGTCGAGCAGGAAGTCAACGAGCGCATCCGCCAGAACTCCGACGTTTTCACGCGCCTGATGCCCGTCGATGACGCCCGCGCGCTGGGCGCCATGGCGATGTTCGGCGAGAAATACGACGAGGAAGTGCGCGTGCTTGCCATGGGCGGCGTGGACCCGGACGATGCGAAGAAAGCCTATTCGATGGAACTCTGCGGCGGCACCCATGTGCGCCGCACGGGCGATATCGGCTTGTTCAAGATTGTGGGCGAAAGCGCGCTCGCGGCCGGCATCCGCCGCGTCGAAGGCGTGACGGGCGAAGGCGCGCTGAAATACTTAACCGAACAGGAAGACCGCCTCTATCAGGTGGCGAATCTTTTGAAAACCTCCCCCGCCGACGTCGTGGCGCGGGTCGAGGCGCTCTCCAACGAGAAGAAGAAGCTCGAAAAAGAAGTCTCCGACCTGCGGCGCAAGCTGGCCTCGGGCGGCGGCGCTTCTTCCGGGCCTGACGCAAAGGTCATCAAGGGCATCAATTTCGCGAGCCGCGTGCTGGAAGGCATCCCGGCGAACGAGCTGAAACCGCTTGCCGATGAGCTCACAGCCAAGCTGGGCTCCGGCGTGGTCGCGCTCGTCTCCGTCGGTGAGGACGGCAAGGCATCGCTCGTCGTCGCGGTCACCAAAGACCTGACCTCGAAGGTCGATGCCGTCAAGCTGGTCAAAATCGGCGCCGAGAAACTGGGCGGCAAGGGCGGCGGCGGCCGTCCCGACATGGCCCCGGCCCGCCGGCCTGGGC
>SCTB01000117.1 GCA_004297545.1 Alphaproteobacteria bacterium | reverse complement strand
CACTGTTCCCGCGCGTAATGCACCGTGCGCGGGCCTTTAAATCTGCTATCTGTCAGGATAGCAGGCGTTCAAAAGAATGTGCATAGTTTGATAATGTGCGCTGTTCATGGTCACCATAATCATAGGAAGAGATAGTTAAGAAGCTGCTAACTGCGACTGTCTCATTCTGATATGCGTTATGGAATTATTTCGGCAACCTGCTTCCGTCGATATGCGCGGGATCTTTCATGCGGCACAGGTACAGCATATCGCCGTCGGCAGCATCGATCATGCGCGCCTTGGCGCTGTCGGGCCTGTCTTTCCAGTCCGTGCAGATTTCCTTGAGAACCCCAGTGTTTCCGCGCGACTTCAGCAGGCCGAACCAGTCGCCGGCATGGCACGATTTATACGTCTCCAGCCTGCAATAGGCGGCGCGGTCAGTCAAGTCCGCGGGCCACTCTTTCAGCGGGGATGAGGCATGCTGAAACATCAGGTACAGGCTTTGCAGCGCAACGACCGCCAGAATGAGCTGGATGATTTTCTTCCGGACCGGGCGCGGCCGGATATACGGCGCCTCTTCCGTCATGGCACTCTCCCTTTTTCAGGGAAAGCTTATCAGGTCATGCAGTAGGATTCCATGAGGGCGTCGAATTTCGATTCGAGGCCGAATTCGCGCAGCTTCTCATAGAAGCGCGGGCGCAACCCGCTGGGCCTGAACTCGCCGATCAGGCGCCCGCGGGCGTCTTCACCCGTGATGACGTAGGTCAGCAGTTCCTGCATCGAAATGACCTCGCCTTCCATGCCCGTCAGCTCGGAGATGCTCACCACCTTGCGTGTGCCGTCGCGCAGGCGCTGGACCTGGACGATGCAGTTGATGGAGGAAGCGATCTGCGCGCGGATGGTTTCCGCCGGAATGTTCAGGCGGTTCATCGCAATCATGCTCTCGAGGCGCGACACGGCGTCGCGCGGGCTGTTGGCGTGGACCGTGCCCATGGAGCCGTCGTGGCCCGTGTTCATGGCCTGCAGGAGGTCGAAGGCCTCGGGGCCCCGCACCTCGCCCACGATGATGCGCTCGGGGCGCATGCGCAGGCAGTTTTTCACGAGGTCGCGCATGGAAACTTCGCCGACGCCTTCGAGATTCGCGGTGCGCGTCTCCAGGCGCACGACGTGCGGCTGCTGGAGCTGCAATTCGGCGGAATCTTCGCAGGTCACGATACGCTCGCGCGGATGGATATATCGCGTCAGGCAGTTCAGCATGGTCGTCTTGCCCGAGCCCGTGCCGCCGGAAACGATGGTATTCACGCGGCAGGCGGCGATGATTTTAATGAGTTCCGAGCCCATCTCGTTGATGGAGCCGTATTCGATAAGCTTGTCGAGCGTCAGCTTGTCACGCTTGAATTTGCGGATGGTGAGCGCGGCGCCGTCAATGGCGAGCGGCGGCAGAATGATGTTCACGCGGGAGCCGTCGGGCAGGCGCGCGTCGCAGATGGGGCCGGACTCGTCGACGCGGCGGCCGACGGAATTGGCAATGCGCTGGCAGACCGCGACAAGCTGTTCATTGTCGCGGAAGGTGACGGGGGATCTGTCGACGATGCCGTTGATCTCGATATAGACCGTATTCGGGCCGTTCACCATGATCTCGGAAATTTCGTCGCGCGCCAGCAGGGGTTCAAGGGGCCCGAGGCCCAGCATCTCGTCGGCGACAAGTTTGCCGAGCTGCTTGAGCTCGGGCGGCGTCAGGTTATATTGATCCTTGTGGTGCAGCGCGATCTCGTCGATCGTCATCTGGATTTCGGCGGTGGCGGCGTCGCGCTTCATGCGTGACAGGCTGCGCGCGTCGATCATCTGCTTCACGGTCTTGCGGAAGAATTCCATCGCATTTTCAAGATGCGGCGACAGCGCCTCATACATCGGCAGCGGGCGCAGTTCGGGGGCGCGGTGCTCGGGGGCAGGCGCGGCTTCAGATGTCTTGT
>SCTB01000116.1 GCA_004297545.1 Alphaproteobacteria bacterium | reverse complement strand
GCTGCGCCGATATCAAGGCCCAGGCCGCCGCCGAAGGGGCGAAGTGACATGCTCTTTCGCACCCGCGCCGAACAGGCCAGCATCAGTAACCTTAAACTTCGGGAGAAGCCCATGAAAAAATTTATCTGCGCCGCCGTCATCGCCTGCCTCCTTTCCGCGCCAGCCCGGGCCGCCGACGATGCGGGCGCCGCGAACGACCAGATGATGATTACGGCGCTGACGATGCTGCATATGCGCGTTTACATGCTCGAACTTTGCGGCGTGACGGAAAGCGACGCGCCCGCGGAGTTTGCGAAGAACAGGGCGGAAGAGGAGAGATTCCTGGGAGCCTTGAGCGAGGACGCGAGGAGGAACCTGCCGGCCGAATACGCGAAGATGGAAGCGTCCATCAAGGCCGATTGGGATAAAGGCTCCGAAGCGCATCGCGCGCAAAACTGCGTCAGCGTCAAGGCCGGCGCCGGGGTGCAATAACGATCCGAACAACGCGCTAAGGCAGACCGTGCGCCCTTCTGGCGCTTTACATATCAAATAAAAATTGTCGGCGGCGGCTTACACAAGGCACGGCGATGGCCCTATGATGTAGGGGTTGTTGAAGGAGCAAAACACATGCGCGGATTCATTTCTTTCCTTTTGGCTCTGGTTGTTTTTTCGGCGCTGCCGGCATTGCCCGCGCAGGCGCAGGAAGAAGAGCGGATGGTATCGCCGCGGCAGCAGGCGGCTCCGCTGGGCGGCGCGCGCGCCCAGCGCCTGCGCGCGCAGCAGCAAGCCGCGCCGGAAGAAGCGGAGCCGCTGCCGGCGGACACGCCTTCGACGTCGAGGAACGGGGAAGACCTCGTCGTCCAGTCATCCGCCGGAAATTACACCGTGGCGGGATTCTTCGCCGGCATGCGCGAAGGCGAAGCCAGGCCGTTCACCATGAACCAGCCCGGCGGCGGCAGCTGCGTCGCCCAGATCGATTTCTCCGGCGCCGTCGTCGATATGGCGTGCCGGTAAGATCCGGGCCGGAAGCTAAAAAGACAAGCGAATTCAACTCTGCAGCAGCGCGACTCGGGGCGCGTTCCTGGCGCTATGAATGCGGGGATGCCAAAACGCCGCCGGGCCCAGGCTTTACGATATTTCAAAAACACCGTATGCGCAGGGTTTAAAATTTCATTTCCGAAGCTTTCAATTTGCCTAAAATTTTAATTATCCCCCCATGCCCCCGGGGTAAACGGACTTTAACCCTTTGGGGCCTAAGATAGGATTCATAGCCAAGAGTTCCGAAAGAAGACGAAAGAGGATTCAGCTATGTCAGGCACAGAAGAAACAGCCGGCGCCGTGAAGAGCGTCGGTCAATTCACGCATATGCGATTTATACCCGGACGTCTTCCCCGATGGGAGTCGCCGCGCCCCTCGAAGCGCGGCGATTTTTCTTGGGCGTGGACGACGGAGGAAGGAAGGTGACGATGGCAGGAGGCACAGACTAGCAAATACAAATGAAACCCCAGGCTAGAGGGGCGCCGCCCGTTTTCTCCTAACCCCGGAAATCCGGCCACACCACCGGAAGCCCATGCCCTATGCGGCTTTCGGGCGCGCCCCTTTTCTTGCCTGGGAACAAAAAAAATGACACGCACAGGAGAAGTCACCATGACCGGCAGGAATTCCGGGCAGTACCCGGGCAACGACCGGGTATGTCCCCCGAAACAGGATGCGCAGAAAAGGAGAAGAGTCCGCGTCTCTCTTCTGTTCGCGGCGCCGATGATTTTTGCAATATTGTTCGCGCTGGACGCGCTTATAGCCCGGGACATCGCCAATATGTCGCCCCTTTTCCCGGCCTTCCCGGCGCGCCAGTTCAGCATCTTTGTCGCTATCGTCGCGCTGGGGCTATGCTCCCTCGTAACGTATTTTTCCTGGCTGCTTTTGTGGCGCGTCCGCGCCGTCCGGGCGGAAATTCTTCCCGCGCGCGAAAGGATGCGGTAACCCGCTTTTTTAAAAGGCGGGGCTGAAGGCCGCCTGGGGCTACTCTTTCAGTTTCACCGCCAGCGTGCCGTCGCCGACCGAGATGTTGTCGACGCCGGCTGCGAAAGACTTCCAGAATCCCGCATCGCCGTATTCGCGCACGAGATCTATATTTTTCAGGTCGCCCAGCCATGCATTGGGGACCGGAACGCCCCAGAAGCTCACGCCCTTTAAAATGACGACGGGCCTGCCGTCCCTGAAATTCAGCTCGACGCCGGCGGAAATTTTCAGCGTCTTGCCCCCGAAGAGCGGCATGTCGGGGTCGAGCGGGATGATCGCTTTTGCGCTGATAAGCCCGGGCGACAGATCGATGGCGACCTTGTCCGCAAGGTCCGTATTGGTCGCGATAAGGGCGTTGATCTCGCGCTCGGTAAAGGTGATCTGGCGCGACGCGCCTTCTTCGGTGTATTTCTCCGGCGTCAGCACGCGGTCGCGTGGCTTCGCGACGCGGGGCGCCGACTGGAGATCAAGGTGCAGGCCTTTGAGCTTGGTATCCAGCGTGACCTGTTCTCTTTCGCTCAGCGTCACCGGCGTAAAGGCCTTTGGGAACAGCCAGGCGAATGTCAGCCATACCGCCAGCACGGAAGCGATCACGGAGATCAGCACGATCATTCCGGCGGAAAGTCCGCCGCGCGGCGCGTTGCCGGCCTGGAGATCTGCTGAGGTCATAAAGCGTCCCTTTCGAGTGCCGCCTGAATATAGACGCCTTGGGCGGGAGCGGCAATTACCCGTTCGGGCCGATAATTTACATAATATATAATGAGTGGCTAGTTTATACAATGGCTTGCAGCAACAAGCGGGCAGTGAGGGTAGTTATTTGACATATTTATAAACCTCAGTTATGGTTTCCAGCAAGATTCAAACGGCAGGAGGCTCCCTATGAGCGAATTCATCAAAGGCATGTACACGGGCGTTACCAGCGCGGGCATCGTCGGCATCATTGGCGGTGCAATCGTAGCAGGCGTAACAGCGCTTTTCGGCGGTCCTGTCGCCGTCGCCGCCGCGATTGGCGCCGGTCTCTTCGGTCTGTTCGGAGCGGCGCTGGGTGCGGTTGCGACCGGCACATCGCCGAGCGCCGGCGATTATCGCGGCAACTGGGCGGCGGGTCTGCCCGTCGCAGCTGCGCTTGCCTTCGGCGCCTATGCGCTTTTCGCGCCTGCCGCGCCACAGAACGAACCGCCGAAAAAACCGCCTTCCATTACGGCGGCATTCAATGCCGCAGGCGATGCATCGCCGCAAAATACCGTGGTGTGGGTCTCCGCCGTCCGCCAGCCGAAAGCGCCCGCCCTTGTCTGAAACAGATGAAGAGATGACGACAGTCGAACAGATCGTCGCCGAACTCAACAGCGGCTATGGCGGCACCGCCGGTCCCGTGAAGGAAGTCAACGAACTGAAGCTGGAAGGAGCAACCCCTGACGGCGCGAACAACAAAATCACCGCCCGTATCGTCATCGGATCTTTCCGTCAGAGCCTGCATGACGACATGTGGAATGAGGTAAAACCCTTCGACATCACGCTGGACGATGTCCGGTACCTTGAAAACAATGCGCCCAGCTTTCGCCCCCTTTTTGCGCGAATTGCCGAACGCCTGTCGGCGCAGTTGCAGGCGGCGCGCGAAGAATACGTCAGCGGCGTGGAAAACTG
>SCTB01000115.1 GCA_004297545.1 Alphaproteobacteria bacterium | reverse complement strand
CATCCTTATATGTCGATTCTCGCCCCTGCAAAGGGCAGAATCCCCGAGTGATCATCGGGAGGAAGACGGGGAAGCCTTGTCCATCCTGAGGACTTGAGCCTGTGCCGTAGATTGGGCTCCCTGTCTTCCACACTCGCCTTTTCAGTTCGGACGGTATGCGTAGGCCCCCGTTTTGCTGGGGTAACCTGAATCCTGAATAAGGTTGAACGTGGCGCGTGGCCCCGGCGCATGACTTGTGTTCCCCCCATTTGTTTCCAAAGGATCATCCGATGACCTCCTCCGTGATTGTCGGCGTCGATATCGCCAAAGCCAAGTTCGATGTGGCCCGCCTGGATGCCGAAGGCAAGTCCAAGCACAAGAAATTCGAGAATACCCCGGAAGGTTTCGCCCTGTTCGTGGCTTGGCTGGCCGGTTTCGGCGAGGCCGCCGCGTTGATCTGCATGGAGGCCACCGGCGCCTACAGCCTGCCCCTCGCCGAATTCCTGGTGGCCCAGCGCTTCCAAGTCAGCATGGTGAATCCCGCCAAGATTGCGGCTTTCGCCAGGAGCGAGCTGAGTCGCGCCAAGACTGATAAGGCGGACGCCAAACTCATTGCCCGCTATGCCCGTGCGATGCGGCCCGCCCCGTGGACCCCGCCACCACCGGAAATCCGCGAATTGCAGACCCTCCTGCGGCGGGTGGAACAGCTGCAGGAAATGGTGCGGATGGAGTCCAACCGTCTGGCGACCGCCGATCCCATCATTACCGCTTCCATACAATCCGTGATCGAGCTCCTGGAGCGGGAACTTGCGGACACCCGCGACAAAATCCGCCGACACATTGACCGCCATCCCGATCTGAAGCAGCGGCGCGACCTGCTGGAATCCATTCCCGGCGTTGGCACGGCCACCGCCGCTTGGTTGTTGACGGCACTCAGTGACCATTACGGCTTTGCCAATGCCAAGCAGGCCGTGGCCCACGCCGGGCTCGCCCCCATCATTCGCCAATCGGGACAATGGGCCGGGAAAACCCATATTGCCAAAACCGGCGACCCGCTCGTCCGCAAGGCCCTCTACATGCCGGCCTTGTCAGCCCTCATGTTCAACCCCGCCATTAGGGCGTTCTGCCAACGCTTGAAAGCCAACGGGAAGCCCGGTAAGGCCGTCGTCTGCGCCGCCATGCGTAAGCTGATCCATATCGCCTTCGCCATCCTCAAATCCGGTAAACCGTTCAATCCCAATCATGCCCTTGCCTGAGGGCCGGCAAGACGGTATCTACAGCCCTTTGAGGATGGCTCCGATTTGCTCTAGCGCTTTGTTTCGGAAGTTATCAAGCCGTCCGTTTCCGCCGCATGAAGGGCCGTGCGGATGCATCCGGCGCATTACGCTGCGCTAATGCGTCCTACGCGGGCTGTGGCTTTGGGCGGCTCCTTATTCTGCCTCTGTACAAGAGGGGCGCACAGATCGGCCAAGGCGCTGCCTCAACCACCGCATTTCCAGCCACGCGCCGACAAAAACGGAGTACCGTTTTCGCCGTCACGCGGCTTCGATTCGAAAGAAGGGTGAGGGCATGTACAACCGGCCACGGTGTAGCGGGTAAACGCTTAGCTGGCCGAACGTGGAAGCGGAAGGTAGTTAAGATAAGTAGCTAATTCCCGAAGCTCACCATCAGTTATTTTGTTTTCAAGAATCCTTCCTGCAGGACTGTCCTTTAAGTAGAGGCGTACACATTTGTTACTTGAGTTGGGTCCAAAGTGCGCTTTCAAATCTTCTGGCAAGTGTCCAATTCCATGCTCAGCAAGCTCTTTGCTAACTTCATCCAATGCGGAACCACCTAGCCTTTTCCTTCCATGGATACTAGAGTTGTACCTGATGCTAAGTCTCTGTAATACAAGATATTTTGTGGTTCCAGAGGCCCGCCGAAAGCGAGAAAAAGTAATCCACGAAATCGCTCCGATGGTTTCTGATCCGGTGCGCCAAGCAATGGAAATACTTCATTCCGCCGATGGCATGTTCGACCACCACGCGGGTGGAGGCTTGTTTCCTGTTGTCTTCCTTCTGTTTTGGCGTTAATTGCGGGTCGGGGTTTTTCTTGGATTTTCTCGGCTTTTTGTGCGGCAAATGTATCTTGGCGTCGGGATAATCCTTTTCGGCCCCCTGGAATCCCAAGTCGAGCCAGACATTGATTTTTTTGAACCAGGGCGAGCCGGGCTCGAAGACCGTTTTCATGATCGCATAGTCATGGGTGCGGCCTGCGAAAATACAGGATAGAAACACGACCATCCGGCTAAGGTCTGAAATAACGATGGCTTTCACCATGTGTCTTTTTTTTACCGCTGTAATGTTCTTTCTGGGCGGCATCGTCCTGGGGTCTAACACAGGGGCATTCCACGCCGTCTATCGCGATATGCTTATATTTTTCAAGCGCTTGCCGGAATTCTGCGGAATCCGTCGGCTGGCGCAACGGCATGAGGTTCAGATTGCTCAGGGCGCGGCCGAGAACCGGCAATAACTTATCGACATGGGCGTGGGCATGCCCGCCACTGAGGCCGAAATGGAATCCCAGCACGTCGAAGGTGGGATAGGTTTTCAGGTAGAAAAGGATGAAGAACAGTTTTTTATCCGGGGAATTCAGATAACCCTTCGGACCGCCCTGCTTGACCTGTTTGATTTCGCCATTGAGAACCCGCTCCCGGTCGATTTCCAAACTGGCCGATTCGAAGTTTTTAGCCAAGGCCGAGAATTTCTCCTTGGTCATTCCGATGAGTGCGGCAATGATCCGATCATCGGTTAGCTCGGTGAATTTATCGTAAATCACTGTTGGGTTTTCTATCATGGATGAATTGGTTATGCCTGCCAAGACTTAATACCATTATATATCATTGGGTACAAATCTACTAGCTAAGTTGTACTTTGCGATAGTAAGTACACCATTTGCGGTGAATGGATCACTTAATCTTGCTATAAGTTCTTCGTATGTATTCATTTGAACACCGTGAATATTTGCATTAAAAGCTGAATGTTGCTCAGATGGCTTGCTATCCCTACTAGGAAAATTAATAACGTTGTTCATAACTACTCCAACAAAGTGTTACTAGATTGACTCTGCCACAGCTACCAAAGCTACTAATTTTGTTAGTACCATAGCTAGCTACTAAACTTTTGTAGTAAATCAGCTAACTACACACTACATATCAATTAGCTACAGAGCATGTATTACAAGCCTTAAAATCCAGTTTTTAAAGCTGAAAAAATGGTCTCATATACCCATTTAATCAGTCAATATAGCAGGCACGAAAAAGGCCGCATCAGCGGCCTTTCCCGTTTCTCTAATCCCGCCTAGGCGGGCTGTCGGCCCTCAATGCTGGGCGGCCGGCTTTCCGCTGGTCCCGATCTCGCGGGGCCGCGACGGCCTGGCTTCGCCGCCCGGAGCGCCGGAACCCGGAGTGTCGTCCCAGCTTTCCGGGGCACCCGGCGTCCTGCCGTTCATGATGTCGTCGATCTGATGACGGTCGATGGTCTCGTAGGTCATCAGGGCTTCCGCCATCATGTGCAGCGCGTCCATGTGCTCGCGCAGCAGGCTCTCGGCGCGCCCGTAGTTGCGGTCGATCACCGAGCGTATCTCCTCGTCGATCAGGTGGGCGGTCTCCTCGGACACCGACTTGTGCTGGGTCACCGAGCGGCCCAGGAACACCTCGCCCTCTTCCTCGCTGTAGGCCAGGGGGCCCAGGCGGTCCGACAAGCCCCAGCGGGTGACCATGTTGCGGGCCAGCCCGGTGGCGCGCTCGATGTCGTTCTGGGCGCCGGTGGTGACGCGCTCCCGGCCGAAGACGATCTCCTCGGCGATGCGCCCGCCGAACAGGCTGGAGATCTGGCTCTCCAGCTTCTGCTTGCTGGCGCTGTACTGGTCGCGCTCCGGCAGGAACATGGTGATCCCCAGAGCGCGGCCGCGCGGGATGATGCTGACCTTGTAGACCGGGTCGTGCTCGGGCACCAGGCGGCCGACGATGGCGTGCCCGGCCTCGTGGTAGGCGGTGAGCCGCTTCTCGTCCTCGCTCATCACCATCGAGGCGCGCTCGGCGCCCATCAGGATCTTGTCCTTGGCCTTCTCGAACGCCTCCATGTCCACGTTCCGCTTGTTCTTGCGGGCGGAGAACAGGGCGGCCTCGTTCACCAGGTTGGCTAGGTCGGCGCCGGAGAAGCCGGGCGTGCCGCGGGCCAGCCATTCGACCTCGACGTTCTCGGAGACCGGAACCCGCTTCATATGGACCTTGAGTATCTGCTGGCGACCGCGCACGTCGGGCAGGCCCACGGTGATCTGCCGGTCGAAGCGGCCGGGGCGCAGCAGCGCCTTGTCCAGCACGTCCGGGCGGTTGGTCGCGGCGATGATGATGATCCCTTCGTTGCCCGCGAAGCCGTCCATTTCGACCAGCAGCTGGTTCAGGGTCTGCTCGCGCTCGTCGTGCCCGCCGCCTAGGCCCGCGCCGCGCTGGCGGCCCACCGCGTCGATCTCGTCGATGAAGATGATGCAGGGGGC
>SCTB01000114.1 GCA_004297545.1 Alphaproteobacteria bacterium | reverse complement strand
TTACGACAGTCACAGACAATATTCTGACGGGCAACAGCGGTCTCAACACGCTCGATGGCGGTCTTGGCAATGATACTTATGTCATCGGCTCCAACGATGTGATTGTCACGGATACCGGCGGCACCGACACCGTCATCATCAGCGCCACCTACAGCATCGCGACGCGGCTGGATCTTGAAAACATCACGCTGTCGGGAACGGGGAATTACTCGGCGACAGGCAACACGGGCGTCAATACACTGACCGGCAATATCGGCAGCAACATCCTCAACGGCGGTACGGGCGCCGATATAATGACCGGCGGGAAGGGCAACGACACATTTATCGTCGACGACCTCGGCGATTCTGTTTCCGAGAGCACGGTTGCAAACGAAGGCATCGACCTTGTGAAGTCCTCGGTGAACTTTTCTCTCGACGCGGTCATTCCTGCGCGGCAGTACATCGAAAAACTTACGCTTACCGGAACTGCGCTCGTCGGCACCGGGAACGACCTCGCGAATGTCATCACCGGCAACGCGTCGGACAACACGCTGGACGGCGGCGCCGGCGCGGATACGCTGATTGGCGGCGCGGGCAACGACATTTATTACGTCGATAACGCGAGCGACACCGTGACGGATTCGAGCGGCTTCGATATCGTTGTTTCCACGGCGACCTTCACGCTGGGCACAGGCATTGAAAACCTGACGCTGGACGATGCCGGCGGGAATATCAACGGCACAGGGAATACGCTGGCCAATGTCATCACCGGGAACATCGGCGACAACCTGCTGGAGGGGTTGGCCGGGGCCGATATTCTTATCGGCGGGGACGGCGACGACAGTATCGATGGCGGCCTTGGCAACGACATCATGACAGGCGGCAACGGAGACGACACTTTCATCGTGAACAGCCTGACCGACCAGATCATCGAGAACTTCGGCGAAGGCACGCATGATACGGTCGGGGCTTCCGTCAACTATACGCTGGGGTCGGAGCTTGAAGACCTCGTCCTCCTGGACATCATTCCGCCGGGGGGCACGACGGTGCCCGCCCTTAACGGCACGGGCAATGCCGTTGCCAATATTATCGAGGGCAATTCCGCCAAAAATACCATCGACGGTTCGGACGGCGACGACACGCTGTCGGGCGGCGCGGGCGACGATACGCTGATCGGCGGCATCGGCAACGACACGTTGACAGGGGAGTCGGGCACGGATGTCATGTTCGGGAATACGGGCACAGATATTTTTGTTTTCGAAAGTGGATCGTCCTTTGCCGCCATCGACACTGTCAAGGATTTCAATACCGGGCAGGGAGATCAGCTGGACCTGAGCGATATCCTCGATGCAACGGCATACGATTACACGGCCGATCCCATCACGGACTGGGTGAGAATCACTACAAGTGGCGGCAACAGCCTGCTGTATATCGATACGGACGGGACGGGCATTGACGCAACATTTGTGCAGATTGGATTGCTTTTCGGCGTTACCGGCCTGACCGACGAGGCAACTCTGCTCACCAACGGCAACATTATCGACCACTAGCTATCTAAACTATTGATTTAATGGAGAGTATTTTTCGGCGGGCCCGCGCAGGGAAATCCCCGGCCCATCGGTATAACCATACAAGAGGGCAGTGAATAACCGATATATAAGGAGTGTACCCCATGAAAACCCCGACAACCCCATCCTCAACCCTTTTCCGCGCCGGTGTGCTGACGGTCGCCATTCTGGCGGCGGTATCGCTGTCGTCGGAGGCTTATGCCTGGGGTAACCGCGCCGGCACTGGCGGCGGATGGGGGAACGGCGGCGTTGCGCGCGAAGGCGGCGCCAGCGGCGGGTTCGCCAACCGCTTTCAGGGCAAGGGCGCCGCGGCATCCGAAGCCGCGCAGGAGCGTAAAGAGTCTGCGGCCGAGCGCAAGGCGGCCATGCAGGAGAAAATGAAAGCCAAGACCGAAGGAATGAAGAAATGGGGCGAGCAGCGCAAGGAAGCTGCCGAAGCCCGCGCCAATGCCAAGGCTTCCGGCGAAACGCCCGCGGCCAGCGGCTGGCGCGCGAAGATGCAGGAGCGCCAGGCGACGGGCGCAACGGGTAATGCCGCTGCAACAGGACAGGCGCCCGCCACCGGCTGGCGCGCAAAAATGCAGGAGCGCCAGACCATGGGCGCCTCCGCGCGCCCGGCGGCCGCGCCGGCTGCTGAGGCTCCCGTGAATACCGGCATCGTGCCGCAGGCAGCTGCCGAGGCCGCTATCAGCAACAGCGGCGGCGTTGCCTATAGCGGTTCCAGCCTTGGCGGCAGCGCGTCCACCCCGCAGACCGGCACGCGCAGCGGCACCTATACGACGACGGGCGGCGGCAGCGGAACTTTCGAGCAGAATTACACGCGCGGTGTTTCGAACGGCACCGCCAGCTCCACGCGCCAGAACACGGTAACAAACCAGAATGGCCAGACCGCCGGCTGGACGACGCAGAATACGGCTTCTGCCAGCGGCGGCGTGGTGACGACGGGCACGACGGTTACGGGCCAGAGCGGCAAAACTTATAACAGCTCGACGACCTATAACACGAACACGAATACGGTCACGCATACCTCGACGGGCGCTCAGGGGCAGACGCATGGCTATACGCTGCAGGGCGACGGCACGCCCGGCGACGGCAACCGCACGGGCACCTATACGACCCAGAGCGGCGGCAGCGGCACCTATAACCAGCAGGTCACCTACGGCCAGGGCACGGTCACGCGTCAGAACACGGTCACGAATTCCAATGGCCAGACCGCGGGCTGGACCACGCAGCAGAACGCCTCGAGCAGCGGCGGCGTGACGACGACCGGCACCACGGTCACGGGCCAGAACGGTAATACGCAGAGCTGGGAAACGACCTACAACAAGAACGCCGGCACGCTGGAGCACAGCTACACCGGCCCCAACGGCAACGAACGCGGCGTTACGGCGACCTTTAACCAGTAACGGGTCGCCCCGATGGATATGAAAGCGGTCACGGACGAAGAACTCATGGCCCGGACCGCGAAGGGAGACCGGCAGGCCTTCGATACGCTGGTCAAGAGGCACCTGCAGCGCGTGTATTCATTGTCGCGCGGCATGGTGAACAAGAAGCCCGATGCCGAAGACGTGGCGCAGGATGTGTTTACGCGGGTCTGGATTTACGCGCCGCGCTGGCGGGCGGGAGAGGCGGCCTTCACCACCTGGCTGCACCGGATAACCATGAACTGCTGCTACGACTTTTTACGCAAGCGCGGTTCGGAAGCGAAGAATACGGAGATACCCGATGACCTCGCAAGTAACGAAAAGGACGGAGAGGCGAAATACGCGGACCGGCAGAAGAACGCCCGCATCCGCGAGGCCCTTCAAAGCCTGCCGGAGCGCCAGCGCATGGCGGTGACGCTTTGCTACCTGCAGGAGATGACAAACGGGGAGGCGGCGGAAGTGATGGAGATACATTTGAAAGCCCTTGAGGGGTTACTGGTCAGGGCAAGGCGCACGTTACGGCCGATGCTCGAAGAGATGAGGGAAGGGACATGAGAACGGACGATAAATTCATGGACAAAATCGCGCGGCTGAAGAGCGACAAGCCGTCGGACGAGCTTTACAGCCGCATCATGACGGTCGTGCCGCATCTCGCGCAGCAGGGCGCCGGGGCGCCGGGGCGCGCCAGCCGGTTCGAAAGGTTTTTCGGCGAGTGGAATTACGCGCTGAGGCTTAAAGTCGCCTCTTTCGCCATGCTCGCCTTCTTCGGTTTCTGTGTCGGCCACCTGAACGGGCCGTCTGCGCATCAGGGCAGTTTCTTTTCAGCAATCATCACCGGTGATATCGGTTGGGAGGACTAACATGAAAAACACAGCATCCATGAAAGTGATTATCGGGACCGTCCTGTTCCTGTCTTTGTCGGCGAATATGGCGCTGGCGGGGGTCGTGGCAGGCAACCGCGCGGCTAATACAGTCGTCGAAAAAATCGTTAACGCGCTCTCGGCCTTCGCGGACTTAAGCGCCCCGTCGCGCGACAAGGCGCTGGATATCTTCAACGCGAAGCTGCCGGACATCAAAAAGCAGCTGGCGGATATCCGCGCCGAGCGCCAGCAGCTGAAAGACATGCTGGGCAAGCCCGACTACAAGCGGGCGGACGCCGAAAAGGTCATGGCCGAAATCCGCAAGGACGTCACCCATCTGCAGGAAACGGGGCAGACCATGGCGCTCGACATCGCCGACGCCATCACGCCCGAAGAACGCGTGGATCTGATGAAGAAGATCGACGTGAAGCCGTAAGTATCAGCAACAGGACTATCCCGGGGGGAATGCCGCCTTTGACACAGAAGGCGGTATTTCCGTTGCCGCGGCTCAAATCATCTTCAGCACAAACACCATATCCGCGGGGTCGGAGAAGGAGTTGGGCTGGGCTTTCCACAGCTTGATGTAGGCGGTGGCGGGCAGGCCGGTGACGACGATGTTGAGCTCCGGCTGCACCGGGGCGACGTTGTTGCAGCCGCCCGCGTAGCCGCAGCTGTCGCCCTTGTGAAGGAACTGCGCGATCTTCACGATGTGGGGCTTGGCGGCGAAATATTTCGACTTCGCCGGGTCGACGTAGAGAAAGTTATAACCGAGATCCCGCGCGTTATAGGCGACCAGCATCATATGCCCCGACACGCAGACGCCATCCCCGATGTCGGCAGAGTCCTTCTTGAAGGTCGTAATATCGTATTCGGCCATGGCGAGCGCGCCGTCCGCCTGCCAGTAAAGATGCAGCGGCTCCGGATACACGGGCCGGGGCTTCAGGCCCGCCTTTTGCACCACAACGGCATGGCCGGTGTCGAGGCCGACGAGCAGCAGCGGGTTCGCGATAAAACGCGACGCCTCGGCAGGGCCCTGGATGCTGTTTTCGCCCGCGCCGTAATACGAGCGTCCCAGTATCCCCCACCAGGGCCTGTCGTCCTCGATCTGGCCGAAGACGTCGTCTGAAGGCTTGTAGTTGCTGCCCATGAACTGCGGATATTTCTCGGCGTACATGCGGCGGATATCGTAAATGTCCTGCTTCTTGCGGTTATTCAGCTCCATCATCGGGTTGAGCGGAATTTCGACGTTCGTCACCGGCGCGGCTGCCGGGGCAGGCGGCGCCGCGGTTGCGGGCGGCGACGGTTCCTCCGCGCGGGCGGGGCAGGCGATGAGAAGGCACATCAGGAAGAAGAAGGCGCGGAACATGGCTTTGGGGCACCCGGTTGAAATCTCATGAAGGATAGCAGAAGGCCGCCCGCCAAAACAACCGGGTGCTGTCTGGCGGCCTTTTCCGGATTTCAGAATATGCGGCGCAACGCCCGCACCAGCGGATTCTTCACGCCCTGCAGGCGCTGTTCCTGCGCTTCCGTCCAGACCGCCGTGCAGCGCGCGCCTTTCTCGTCGGAGATCATCATGATGCCGCTGTTGAGCGGGTCGCAGCCGAGGCTGTCGAGGTAGATCGTCGCGGTGCCGGTTTCCTTGCCGTCGGCCTTGCGCGCATAGATAGCCATGCCCAGCGTCCTGTTGTCTTCGACTTTCGCATAGCCGGCGGATTCAAGGGACTGGATGACCGTGTGCAGTTCGAGCTCGGAATAGAGCGGGCCCTTGCTGTAACGCTTGAATTCGCCGTTCGCTTTGTTTTTGAGACTCATGGATGCGGTTTCCGTTTCTGCAGGGCTTATCGACAGGTTGGCAGGATAGGGCGAAAAATATATTATGTCAACAATATCAAATGCATCAGAACACGCGTTTAAGAAAAATCTTGACTCCACTGCCTTGAAATCACTATGTTCTCGGACACTTAAACAGCGGAGTCTTTAGAAGCGGCCCGCCAGTCCCACCCGACAATAATCAAAAACAACAGGGAAAAAATCATGACGGAAAAAGCACTTAGCGGCAAAAAAATCCTGATTATGGTCTCGAACGGCGTCGACGAAGCAGTGATGTCGACCGTCCAGCGCGAAATGCTCAAGACCGGCGCCATTATAAAGACAGCCGGCACCGAGCCCGGCCTCGTCAACAGCTGGAACAACAATGCCTGGGGCCTCTACTTCCCGGTTGACCAGCAGATCAGCCTGACGCTCGGCGCGGATTTCGATTGCCTCATCGTTCCGTCTGGCACGCGCGGCATCCAGAAACTCTCCACCAGCCCGCATGCGGAACGCATCATCGCCAGCTTTATCACCGCCGGCAAGCCGATGGCCTTCATGGGCAGCGCGGTCGAACTGCTCGCGAAAACGAACCTTGCCCAGGGCTGGACTGTTTCCGGGCCTGAGAGCATGATGGAAACCATGACCGCCGCGGGCGCGAAATGGGACGAGGAATTCCTCTGCACCCACAACACGCTGCTGACCGGCGACTGCACGGATCTCGCAGGTTTCATCAAGGCGATGATGACCCACTTCGAGGGCGCGCCGGAAATGAAAGCGGCGGCGTAGGGTTTTAAGGAGCGGCAATGAAAAACGAAGTTGAAACCGCAGTAGGCGAGATAAAGGCGTCTCTCGACCTGCTGAGGAGGCATCTTTGACTGGGACCGCTCGGTTCACAGGCTTGCCGAACTGAATGCCCTTGCCGAAGACCCGTCGCTCTGGAACAACCAGGAACGGGCGCAGAAACTGCTGAAAGAGCGCACCAGGCTGGACACGCAGATCGGCATGGTTCGCGCCATCGAAAACAACCTGAACGACCAGCTCGGCATGATCGAGCTGGCGGAAGCCGAAGGCGACGCCGCGCTGGTGGCCGACGCTGAAAAATCCCTCTATTCCCTGAAAGCAGAAGTCGCCAAGCGCGAGCTGGAAAGCCTTTTGTCCGGCGAGCTCGACGGCAACGACTGTTACCTGCAGGTGAACGCCGGGGCAGGGGGCACGGAGGCGCAGGACTGGGCCTCCATGATCTTCCGCATGTACATGCGCTGGGCCGACCAGCGCGGCTATAAAATTTCCCTGATGGACAAGCAGGACGGCGAAGTCGCCGGCCTCAAATCCGCCATTCTCGAGGTCAAGGGCGAGAACGCCTACGGCTGGCTGAAGTCGGAATCGGGCGTGCATCGCCTGGTGCGGATTTCTCCCTATGACTCGAACGCCAAGCGGCATACGAGTTTTTGCTCGGTCGCGGTGACGCCCGTCATCGACGAAAATATCGACATCAAGATCGAGGACAAGGACCTGCGCGTGGATACCTACCGCTCCGGCGGCGCGGGCGGCCAGCACGTCAACAAGACGGAATCCGCCATCCGCCTTACCCACCTGCCCACCGGCATCGTGGTCGCCTGCCAGGCGGAAAGATCGCAGCACAAGAACCGCTACGCCGCCATGCAGCTTTTGAAGGCGAAATTGTATGACCGTGAAGTGCGCATGCGCGACGCGGAAAAGCAGCAGCGCGAAGATTTGAAGACAGACATCGGCTTCGGCCACCAGATACGCTCATATGTCTTGCATCCCTACCAGATGGTGAAAGACCTGCGCACCGGCTACCAGACCTCCGACACAGGCGGCGTGCTCGACGGCGGCCTTGACGAATTCCTGCAATCCAACCTTGCCCACAAGCTCACCGCCGAGAAAAACGGCGGCACGGCGCCGAAGGTGGCGTATGAGGACCTGGAGTAGAAGAACAAGAATCCCATTACCAGATAATAAGCCTTCCTGGTCTCTCTCCCGCCATTCGCAAGAGCGAACGGCGGAGGGGATTAGCTGCCAAAACAATACTTAACTCAAAAATTATCTGAATTCAGGCGCCTTCTTCGCATCCCGGGGGAATCTTTTTGGATAATTTCTATTTTGGATCAAACAATTACAAAAATATTTGACATAACATCTTGCCATCTGCTACCTTCCGCCCGAATGAATATTCGCCCATCCATTTTTAAATAGAGGAGTGAAAAAAATGTCCTTCGAAATGAGCGGCCTGCCCCCAAGCCCCCTGGTTGAAAAAGCTTTTGGCGTCACCGGCAGCGACGATGTCGCGCTGTTGTCGGCGCAGGTGCTGTCGCAGGCGTCGCGCAGCAACGATCCGGAAGTGCTGGCCGCGCATATGATGGCCTTCGCCTCGCAAAAGGAATGGACGCATGACAAGCTGGGGGCGGAATTCTCGCCGCGCGTGGCCGATATCGTGGAAGGCATACGCGACGTCTATAAAAAACTGGGCGGCAAGCCCGCGCTGTCGCCCGATGACGGCGTGAAGCAGAGCTTCCTTGCGGTCGGCATCATCGACCTCGAATACGCGATGGAAAAATACGGCCGCGCCAGCCTTGACGATATGCTGATCTCCATGCCGGAGAACCAGACGCCCGGCAAGGTCACCATCGTGCAGGACAGCGTCGGCGGCCTTTTGCAGCGCGCCTACGACAACTACGCGAACGGCACGGCGGCAGTGCTGAAGACGACTTCCGAGCCGGTGCTGGAAGCCCGCTTTGAACGCGCGCTGAACGCCCTCCACGACAAGCTCACCGCGCCGAAACCCGATGCGCAGCCCAAGCCGTCGTTCGGGTTTAAGATCGGATAATGAAGATACGCTTGTAATGCATTGCCGCCCCGGAAGTATATCCGGGGCGGTATTGTTTTGGGACATTTGAATGATGATCCCTACGTGTGAAAGGGCCTGAGCAATCGCATCTGGTTTAGATAATCGCTTGATATAAGTGTGTGTCCCTGGATATACAGAATCACCATTCTGCGTGGACTCCTTTATAGGGGGCAGGTCAGCAGCTATGGCAAAATCCCTTGACGGGTTCAACACAATCACCCAGATATCGTGTGTGACGCTTTACGAAACGTAAGCTGTATCCACAAAATTATGCATTGTTTGACTTTTGTTATCTCAGGACGGTCGCTTTACGTTATCTGTCGGTCATGGCCCACCAGTGAGGAATGAATCATGAAGACCGTATTTTTGATTAACGGCGCTCCCTACGGAGACGAAACGACCTTCAACGCGCTGCGGCTTGCGGGTGCATTGGCGAAACGCGCTTCCAATGAAGTGCGTGTGTTCCTGATGGGAGACGCGGTTAACACGGCCCATTCGGGGCAGAAAGTGCCGGAAGGATACTATAACCTGCAAGTCATGCTCGGCAAGGTGGCAAAAGCGGGAACGGGAAGGGTGGGCATTTGCGGCACATGCATGGATGCGCGCGGCATGAAGACGGAAGACCTGATTGAGGGCGCACATCGCGGGACTCTCGACGAGTTGGCCGACTGGTCGGAGTGGGCGGACAAATTGATTGTGTTTTAGGCGGCTGCTATGGACAAAAAATCCCACTGGGAGGACATATATCAAAGGAAAGGGGCTGACAAGGTCAGCTGGCATCAGGAACAGCCCGGCCTTTCCTTGCGCATGATCGCGGACGCGGGGCTGGAGCGGGGTGCCGCGATCATCGATGTCGGCGGGGGCGCGTCGCGCCTCATCGACAGCCTTATTGCACAAGGATATACAAACCTGACGGTGCTGGATATTTCAGGCAGGGCGTTGGAAGCTGCTAAAGAGCGGCTTGGCCCTTTGAGCCAGCGGGTCCAGTGGGTTGAATCGGACATTGCAGACTTCAAACCCCGCCAGAAATTTAAATTCTGGCATGACCGCGCCGTGTTTCATTTTTTGACCGACCCGCAGGATCGCGACCGCTACCTTGAGACGATGCGCCGGTCGCTGGATGCCGGGTCGTATGCCATGATCGCTGCCTTTGCGCCGGATGGTCCTGAAAAATGCAGTGGCTTGCCCGTGCAGCGGTATAGCCATGAATCCTTGCAACTGGCTCTGGGCCCCTCATATAAAGAACTGGCTCATCACAGTGAAACGCATGTGACGCCTGCCGGCGGCCAGCAGAAATTCGTATACGCGCTTTTTAGAAAGATGTAATTCTGCAATCGGAACTCCGGGGACACACGCCTAGAGCATCCCTCGCATAAATAGAATCAAGGGGGATTCCCAAACCTCCCGAAATATGATTCAAGGTAAGGGCTGGAATGGAGGCCAGCCTGAATGCCAAGACCATTATCGAATGACCTGAGAGAGCGCATTGTCCGGGCGGTAGAGGGCGGGATGTCGCGGAACGCTGCGGCTGAGAAGTTCGAGGTCAGCATCAGCTCTGCGGTGAAAATAATGCAATTATGGAAGAGGACGGGGAGCTGGCTGCCGCATAAAGTGGGTGGTCACCAGCGGCATATTCTGTTGCCGCATGAAGAGGAGGTGAACCGGATTCTCAAGGAAAAGCCGGACATTACGGTTGCGGAGATGCGGGTGCGTCTGGCAAAGCTGAAGATCAAGGCCAGCGAGTCGGCGATTACGCGCTTCCTGATACATATCGGCCAGAGCTATAAAAAAAACGGTTCACGCCAGCGAGCAGGACAGGCCCGACGTTCAGGCCGTGCGCAAGGCGCTCAAAAAAGCTCTCCGCGCGTTCTCAAGAGAGGAGTGCGCCGCATATCTCAGAAACTCGGGGTATTCCATTTAAGCGGTGGATGCTCTAGGTATAATATCCTGCGGATTCCCCCCCCCCAATGGTTTCATGTGACCAAAGTAATTACGGCCAAACTTTTTTCGGAGCGGTAGCTGATGGAAGCTTTTCGGCATAAGGCTTGGCGTCGGTAAGGCGGCAATCATTTGAACTAGAATTAATTTCGTAGCAAAGAATCGATGGGAAAAAATCCGCAAGATAACGGACGCCATCCTTGATTTTCACCTCCAGCTCTTCCTTGGTTTCCGGCACAAGAAATGGATAGACGACCGTCCTTGAGGGCGAAAAATTATCCGGTGGATCATAATAGAAGGATTGGCGAAATTGAACTGCAAGAGCGGCAGTCTTGACCAGCTTGCCTTTCACCATCTCCTCCCGCACCGATAAGTAATAAGATACTATGATAGAATTGCTCTGCCTATCACTACTCGTGCGGTAGGCAGTAATCTTTATTTGCGGCATTGAGGCAAACATGGCGCTGAAGGCATCGTAGACCCAGGAATCCAACTCAGCACTATTTGCTAAAGTGGAAAGAAAGTTAGCCGGACCTACGTCAAGCGGAGATCTTAGAATGATCGTATCAACGCCTTTCAGATATTTCGGGTGAATCAGAAGGGACTGGCTTGCCTTACTAACGGAAGGAAGAGCCAGAACGAGTAAGCACACGCCTATTACCATCGCAATAGCTGTGAGTTTAAATTTTAACTTCATTTGAGCCCTCAATTTCTGAGAAATGCCAAAATTCCGGGTGATTGTGTTGAACTCGGCAAGCTTGATTATCCACATTATCCACGAAGACCGCGGATAATGGAACGACAGAACTGCTGTACCGGCAGCATGTGATTTAAGCGCGGCTCGTCTGTTTGAATCACGACACTTTCAGCTTCAGCGTTTTCATGACCGGTACCGGCGCGGCGGCATTCTTGATGTGCAGGGAAAACCCGATGATGTCCGTATGGTCGTTCATTTCCGCGAGCTGGAGCGGCGTCCTGCCGCGTACGGTCGTTGCGGTGATGTCGGCGCCATTCGCCAGCAGCAGGCGGAAAATATCCAGATGCCCGTGCACCGCGGCGGCATGCAGGGGCGTCATGCGCCCGCCGTCGCGCGCGTTTGGGTTTGCGCCTGCGGCCAGCAGCTGTTGCGCCCGGAAAACCTCGCCATTCTCGGCCGCCTCGAACAGCGGTCCGTCGAGCTCGTCCCATTGCTTGTCATGCGTGCTTGTCATCGCGAAACCTCGCCATCTTTATATCTGCTTGTCAACATTATGTCAAAATATAGCCGGACGGATCCCGGCAACTTCCTTCATCATAGAGGAGGGGGGGGGGGTTATCCACAGTTCTCCATAACTTTAGCGCCTAACTCATTTTCATAAATAAAATCAGACATATACTGCACAAAAATCGTGCAAAAACTTCTGGTAAAGTGCGGACGAATCCTTATTATGGGGAAAACCAATTTTTGACGATTTATCATCGATCGTATCGGACGAGGTATAGTAATGCGCCGTTCCACTCTGGCTGTCCTTGCGACAGTCTCCCTTGCAGCTTTGGTCAGTGTCGCCACAACGTCGGAAGCCGTTCAGCCTCCGTCCGTCATTCTGGGCGTCCTGAAGCCGGTGGAGGACTGGAAAGTCGGCACGGTGAAGGTCACGGGCGCTTCCTTCTGCGCGATGGTCAATAAATTCGACAAGGGCATCGGCCTTGCCTTCGCGCGCTCGCCCGAGGGCTACGGTACGGTCGCGATGGACGTGCGCCAGAACGTCTTTACGCCCAACAATACATATGAAGTGCAACTCAAGGCCGCCGGCGGCGTGGCGCGCAAGATGCAGGGCAAGGCGACCAGTGCCCGCTCCATCGTTTTGCAGGTCGGACAGGACAAGGCGCTTTACGACGCGCTCAACGGCAACGGCACGATGCAGATTTCGATGCCCGCCGTGGATATCAGCTTCGCGCTTGCCAAATTCTCCAATTCATTCAAGAGCCTTGTCACTTGCGCGAACAAACTGAATGCCAAGGCTGAATCGAAATCCGCCGACGGCACGCCGAAGATGCCAGCCGCGAAGGTCGCCGATGTCGAGCAGGCCTCGCTGGCCCCCATCGACAGGGAAGTTCAGAAACTAAGCAGCGGCGCGAAAACGCAGGTGGCCGCGAACGATGCGCCCACCAGCCTCGACGCCCAGCTTGACGCCGCGGCGAACGCCGAAGTCAAGGTTGCGCAGACCAACATCGCGAAACTGGAAGAGCAGCGCAAGGAAGTCGTGACGCAAATCGACGCCGGCCGCCAGCAGGCCGCCCAGATTGCCGAGCAGAAACAAGTGGTGGAGCGCAAGCTGCTTGCCTCCGCCCATACCGAAACGCCCGCCGTGCCGCCCGCCAACACCGGTGCGACTGCGAAGCTGTGGGATGACCAGCAGGTCGTCGCCGCCGCGAAGCGCGCGGAAGAACAGGCGAAGATACAGCAGGGCGTCGAGGCGAAGAACGCCGAGATCGCGAAGCTTGAGGCCGCCAAGGCCGAAGCCGCCCGCCAGCAGGTCGCAGAGGCTGCCGCCCGGCAACAGGCGCTGGCGCAAAAGGCCGCCGAGATCCAGAAACAGCGCGACGCCATTGCGGCGAAACAGGCCGTCGCCGACAGCAAGCCCCTGAAGGCGACCCTTGTCGCGAAGGAAGCGCAGCTGGCGAGCGTGGACGTCCAGGCCGCGCAGGAGCGCAGCCTGCTGGCCCAGAAGCTCGCGGCCACGCAATCCGATTTCCAGTCCAAAGTCGCCACGCTCACGGCAGAGCGCGACAGCCTGAAGGTCCAACTGGCCGCAGCCCAGGCCGAAGCCGCCAAATGGCAGCAGGCAGATGCCGCAGACCGCGCCCAGGCGCAGGCGCTGCAGGCGAAGCTTGCGCAGTCGGATTCCGCCCGCCAGACGCTGGAGGCGCGCATCGCGCAGCTTGAGGCGCAAGGCAAGGTTCTCGCCAAAGCCGCTCCCGCATTTCCGGCGAACAACAGCGAACTCACCGCGCTCAGGGCCGAACTCGCAGGGCTGAAGGCGAAAGACGCCGCGCAGCTGGCGGCGGTCGAGGAAAAACTTTCCGACAAGTCGGCGCAGTTCGATGCGCTGAAAGGCCAGTACGACGCGCTGAGGCGCCAGGGCGGAACGCAGACCGCCGCCGATGCGACGCTTGCAAAGCGGCATGAAGAACTTGCCGGCCAGTTGACGCAGAAGCAGGCTGAAATCGATCGTCTCCAGCAGAAACTGGCGCAGATTGAATCCGACCGCGCCGCAGAGGCCGGCCGGGTGAAAGTCGCGCAGGCGGATCTTGCCGATCAGCGCGCCGTGCTTTCCGGCGTACGTAAGAGCCTGGTTGTAATCAACGACGGCGTGGAGAGCGGTCTCAACGCGCCCATCCCGCTGGCGAAGAACGCCGAGCTCGAAAGGGCGCAGGCGGAGCTGGCGGATATGCGCCAGAAGAACGCTGCCTTGTCTGAAAAACTTGCGCTGGCGGCGACCAAAGCCGACGCGTTGCCCATCGTGGCGCCTGTTGACAAAAAGGCCGAGGCCGAACTGGCCGAACTGCGCCGCAGAAATGCCGAACTTTCCAGCCAGCTCGCGGCTGCTTCCACGAAGCCCGCCGTCCAGCCCGGCCCGAATCCCGAACTGGAAAAGGCCCAGGCGGAGCTTGCTGAACTTAAGACCCGAAACGCCGAACTCACCGACAAGCTTGCCGTTGCGGTGCAGCCGGCCGCCGGCCCTGACAAGAACGAAGCCGAGCTTGCCGATTTGCGCGCCAAAAACGCGCAGCTGCAGCAGCGCCTCGCGACCATCATCAGCAGCCAGCCTGCGCCCATCCCGTCTCCTCTCGCCGCCGCGAAAGCGCAGGCGCAGGAGCAGAACCGGGCGAAACTGGCCGCCGCCCAAAACGAAATCAACGCGCTGCGTAATGCCAAGCTCGAGCTTGAACAGTCGCTCAGCCAGGCCGTCGCAGCGCCTGTTCCAGCCGTGACGGAAGACCCGGTTCCGCCGCCGTCTTCCGCGCGCGCCATGGCCCGCGTGCAGCCCTCGTCCGGCGGGGATTCCGTCCCCCTCGAAGCGGCGCTTGCGCCCCAGCGGGCGCCCGGCGGCTGGACGAACGGCAAGGGCGGCTTTATCAGTGCTTCCCGTCCCGCTGCCGCGCCTGCAACCGAGGAGGCTGCCGCCGCGCCGGATCCGTCGTTTGATGAAAACCGCGCCGCCGCGTTCCTCGACCGCATCATGTCGTATCACCGCCCGGCAGGCTCCACGGAAACGCCTTCTGCTCCCGCCGTTGCCGACGCCGCGCCTGTTTTCGGCCAGGCCATGACGGCGGAGGAAGCGGAAGCGCCGGTCCCCGCGCTCCTGCCGCGCCGCAAGCCGCAGCGCCAGGTTGTCGCCGCTGCGCCCGCGCCGGCTCCCGCCGCGCGCAATACGCGCATGACAGCGATGCCTGACGATGAACAACAGTTCGCGGCTCCCGCCGCGGCTCCCGCGCCCGTCGCGAGCGCGCCCCTGTGGCCCTCCGAACAGGCGGCTGCCGAGCCTGCGCCCGTGCGCGTCATGGCGAGAGCGCCGCGCGTCGCGGCAGCGCCGGTCGTGCCGCTTTCCGGCGGCAGCCCTGTGACGCTGGAAGGACTCCTGTCGAATTCGGGCGTCGATGCCGCATTCAAGCCCGCGTCGGGCGGCGATGTGCGCCAGTGGAGCTCGGGCGCCGTCAACGGCATGTACGAGCAGCTTCCCGCCGGCAATTTCCGGACGCAGGCCCAGAATTACCTCGGGCGGTACAAGCAGGATTGCCCGGGCGGTCTTGACGTCAAGATGGGCCAGCCGCAGACGACGGAAGCGGGGACCTTCGCCGAGGCGAATGTGACCTGCAACCTCGAAAGCAACCGTTACAGCACGTCGTTTGTCTTTGTGCAGGATGCCCGCAAGTTCGGCGCGATCCTGCATACGGGATATCCGGAAGACGCGGCGAAAATCCGCAGCATCGGCGACAACATCGCTTACGCGCTCGGCAGCTCGGGCGGCCTCCTGCCGCTGTCGCAGTCGTCGGCGCGCACGGCGGATGCTTCCGC
The DNA here is from genome assembly GCA_004297545.1 of Alphaproteobacteria bacterium. Lineage (GTDB taxonomy): Bacteria > Pseudomonadota > Alphaproteobacteria > Micavibrionales > UBA2020 > JAPWJZ01. The sequence goes on along the minus strand of SCTB01000114.1, from coordinate 5,121 downwards.
CGCGCAGGCTGCGCCCGCGCGCCGCCGGTTCACGATCCGCGACGAAGCGCCGGCTCCTGCGTATAGCGCGCCTGCCGCCGTCGAGCCTGCGGCTATCGAGCCTGCGGCGGGAACGCCGTCGTATGGCGGCGGCTTTGCCGGCAACGATGAGCCTGAAACTGTCGTCGTCGAGTAACCGTCCTTTAGAAGGAGGATCGGCATGAGAGGAAGCGGACACGTCATCGCGGCGCTGGCTTTTCTTCTCTGCGGGATTTCTCCTGCTCTTGCAGGCGCCGCCAATGCGCCCAAGGGCGACTGGATTGTCGGACCCATCAACGCGGCGTCGTCTTCGGGCGTCGGCTATTGCTCGATGAAAAACGATTACCGCAACGGCAATTCTCTCGTCTTCGCGCGCGATGCGGAAGGGTCGAACTCGCTGGCCATCGACTTCCACAAGAAAGTCCTGCAGAGCGGGGGGCAGTATACGCTCACGCTGCATGTGGGGCCGCTGCAGCGCGAAATGATGGCCATCGCGGCGACGCCCACGGTGCTCATCATCCAGATGGGCCTTGACCGCGATTTCTATTCCATGCTCCAGCGCAAGGCGTCGCTGCTGGTCGATTTCCAGACCTCGCAGATGTCCTTCGGGCTTGACGGCACGCAGGACGGGCTCAAGGCTCTCACCGCCTGCGCCCAGGCCGTCGGCGCGCGCAAGCATTTTGCGCAGGCGCGCATTCCGCTCAAGGCCATGACCGATGAAGAGTATTTCCCCGGCGTCGAACCCGCGGCAGGCGATCCCGTGCTGCCGCCGGCGAAGTTTCCGCAGATGCAGGTCGCGGAGCCCGGGCAGGGTGCGGTGACCGGCAGCCTCGGCCAGGAAGTCGCGCAGGCGACGCTGCAGGACCAGATCGAGCTTTTGAAGGCGGAAAACCGCAAGCTGCTGCTGGAAAACCAGCGGGTGGCCGAGAGCATGCAGAGGGAAGCCGCGCCGCCGCCGGTGCTGCAGGCGCCGCCGTCCCTGATACCGTCGCCAGGAAGAGGGGATGATGTGACCGCCGCGCTTGCGGCCGCGCAACAGGGCATACAGCAGGCGCTGGAGGCCCAGCAGGCGCAGGCGGAAGAGGCGCGCCGGCAGGCCGACCTTGCGGCGGAGAACGCGCGGCTGAAGGCCTCTCTCGAAGCGGCGCAATCGCAGGCCGAGGAAGCGAGACGGCAGGCGGCCATCCTGACCGAAAATGCAAAACTGAGAGAAGCGCTCGCCCTCGAGCAGAAAGAAAAACAGCGCGCGCTTGAACTCGCGCGGGCGCAGGAAGCCGAAGCGCAGCAGCAGGCGGCTATCGCCGCCGAAAATGCGCGGCTGAAGGCCGACCTCGCCGCGGCCCAGCAGGAACGCCAGCGCGCCCTTGCGGCGGCACAGGCGGCGGCGGAAGCACAAAGGCAGGTGCAGCCAAGGCAGGCAGCGGTAAAGCCTGCCGCGCCCGTCCAGCCGCAGCAGGCAGCCATCACGTTGCGCCAGCCCAATTACCGGCCGGATGCCGTGGTGACGGTCCAGCCGCGGACCGATTCCCGTAAATCCTTGCAGATCGTGGGCAAGCCGGACGATTTTATCCAGCAACTGCTGACCCGCTCGCATGTGACGGGCAGCCGCGACCCGCATAACCCTGCCGCCTATACCTGGTCCGTGGGGGGCGTCTATGGCTCCGCGCAGGAGCAGGATATGAGCGGCAGCAGCCTTGCCAAAGCCGCAAATGAGTTTGTCAGCCGCCAGGAAGCCCTCTGCAAGGGGGATTTCGCGCGTACCGTCGGCGCCACGAAAGATCTCAACGGCGTTCAGGTTATGGAAGGCGAGCTGGCCTGCATGAACGGAGTCAACGATGCCGCGGCAGCCGTGCTGTTTATCGCGCGCAACGGCAGGCTTGCGGTGATCACCCACGAAGGCCCGCCGAGCCGGATGGAGAAGGCCCTCTCCAGCCGGGATACAATGATTTCAGTGCTTTCCCAGTGATTTTTAACTGAACGTCCGAGTAGTTATTCATGTTTCACGTGAAACATGGATTTTAAATATTTGAAAAATCAATTCTTTTGGCGTTTGTAATAGCGCGAGCAGGCATCCAGCAGGGCATCCCGCAGCTCGCGCCCCAGCTTGCCGCCATCGCCCTTGATCTGGCTGCCCAGCACGGCGTTGATGGCGAACTTGTGGTGGACCACGATATCCATGACGTCCTTGTCGACGTTTGGCACCGTCTCCAGGAAATTGACGAGTATCTCGCCGATCTGGCTGACCAGCGGGTAATGGAACATGGCCCCCTGCGCCTTCAGCTGCATGGCGGGGTAGAGCATGGCCTGGATGGCCTCTTCGCCCTTGGCGGAGCCTGATTTGGCATCCGCGATCGCCTCATGAAGCACATCCACCAGCATCAGCGCCATCGGCTTGAAATCAATGGTGTTGTTCTCCAGCAGCTCCTGGGCCTTGTTCAGCACGGTATCGTCAAGCCCGCCGGAGCCGACCTTCATCTTGAGGCGGTTCGGCGGCACCAGCAATTCCGCGCTGCGGACCTTTTTCTGGTCCTGGAAGGCCTGTTCGACGGCCGGATCTGCTTTTCCTTCCGAGGCCATTATTTCTCTTCCATCTTGATGTCATCTTCACCGGTCTGGTCCCGCTTGCGCGCGATGTCCTTGGCCTTCTGAAGGGCGGTGGAGATGCTGACCTGCGTGACGGGGCGCGCTTCCAGCGGTTCGTTGTCGCGGCGCTCGGGGCCCTTGTATTCTTCTTCCCGGCCGCGGCGGCGGTCGGGGCCGAAATAGCTTTCCGATTTCACGAAGTGCCGCGGCTTTTCAATCAGTTGTTCAATTTTCTGATATAAAGCCTTGGCTGTATAGGGTTTTACGAGAAACTCCGTAATCCCTGAATCACGCGCCTGCAGCACCCGTTTTTTCTGGCTGAAGCCGGTCATCAGAACAATCGGCGTGAAGGGATTGGGGCTGGTGGCGTCGGTGCGGATGCGCCGGGTCAGCTCCAGCCCGTTCTTCGGATCGTCCAGCCAGTCAATGATGACGAGATCCGGGTTCAGGCGGCAGAAGGTCTCGAAGCCTTCGTCGTAGCCGTAAGCGGAATAAACCTGGTTCACGCCGAAGGCGATCAGCACCGACTTGGTAAGGTCGAACATCGCCTTCGTGCTCTCCACGACCAGAACGGTGATGTTGCGGAACTGATAACTCATGTGCGGAATTTCTATTTCATAATAGCTGCGGCACAGTCACCGCCTCTTCGAGAAGTAGTCGTTCAAGTATTGAATTTCAAGCGGAATCACGCTTTCCGCGGGGCCTGCAGTCGTGCTAAAACAAAAGGAGTACGAAATGCGTTAAAGGCAAAAAAATGGCAGGCCATTCCCAGTTCAAAAACATCATGCACCGCAAGGGTGCGCAGGACAAGAAGAAGGCGAAAGTCTTCAACAAGCTCGCGCGTGAAATCACCGTGGCCGCGAAAGCGGGCCAGCCGGATCCGGACGCCAATCCGCGTTTACGTAACGCCATCGCCGCCGCGCGGAAAGAGAATATGCCCAACTCGCGCATCAAGAGCGCCATCGACCAGGCCAAGCCGGGCGGCGATATGTCGAACTACGAGAACGTGCGCTATGAAGGCCGCGGCCCCGGCGGCGTCGCCGTGATCGTCGAGGCGCTGACCGACAACCGCAACCGTACCGCGGGCGAGGTGAGGGCGGCCTTCGCGAAAAACGGCGGGGCTTTGGGCGAAACGAACTCCGTCAGCTTCATGTTCGCGCGCATCGGCTCCGTCCTGTTCCCGGCCGGCGTCACATCCTCCGACGCGATGTTCGAGGCCGCGGTGGAGGCGGGGGCCGAGAACGTCGAGACGACAAAGGACGGTCACGAGGTCACGACCAGGCCCGAAGATTTTATCGCCGTGAAGGAAGCGCTCGAAAAGAAATTCGGCACGCCCGAAACCGCCGGCGTCATCTGGAAGCCCAATATGACCGTCGCGGTCAGCCAGGAGCAGGCCAAAGACCTTCTCGACCTCATCGAGGCGCTGGAAGATAGTGACGACGTGCAGAACGTCTTCGCCAACTTCGAAGTCGACGACGCGGTCATGGAAAGGCTGGCATCGTGAGAATCTTCGGCATCGATCCGGGGCTGCAGAGAACGGGCTGGGGAGTGATCGATGTGATGGGCAACCGCCTTGTGCATGTCGCGCATGGCGTCATCAAGACCGACCCGAAGGAAGAAACGGCGCAGCGCCTGTTCCGGATTTTCGCCGAACTCTCGGCCAGCATCGTGAAATGGAAGCCGACGCATGCTGCGATCGAGGAAACCTTCATGAACAACAACGCGGCCTCCGCGCTGAAGCTGGGCATGGCGCGCGGCGTGGGGATGATGGCGCCGGCCAACCTCGGCCTGAGCGTCGCCGAATATCCCGCGAACCTCGTCAAAAAATCCATCGTCGGCGCTGGCCATGCGGAAAAGCACCAGGTGCAGATGATGATCAAGGTTCTGCTGCCGGGCATCGAGGCCGCGGCGGACGCGGCGGATGCGCTCGCAGTTGCTATATGCCACGCGCATCACGGCGCGATGAAGGCGAAGATGGACGCGGCGCTGTCGGGAGGGGTGAGATGAAGAAAAACAATCGCCGTAACCCCGGCGAAAGCCGGGGTCTAAGATGGTCCATCATGAACGGTGGCTGTCGTTTTGAAGCCGTCGCCACCGTGCTTACTGACAAATCCAAGACCCCGGCTTTCGCCGGGGTTACGAGAGGGGGCGAAGCATGATCGCAAAACTCACGGGCGTAATAGACTCAGCCGGCCAGCATCATATTATCATCGACGTCAATGGCGTCGGGTATCTTGTCCATGCCTCGAACCGCACGCTGTCGCGCGTGGGGTCGGTGAAGGGGACGCCTGTCAGCCTGCTCATCGAGACCATCGTGCGTGAGGACGCGTTTTTGCTTTACGGCTTCGCGGATGCGGTGGAGAAAGACTGGTTCCAGATTTTGTGCACCGTGCAGGGCGTAGGGCCGAAAGCCGCGCAGTCGATTTTGAGCGCCGTCTCGCCCGAGCAGCTGCCGCTCGTCATCGCCTCGCAGGACAAGACCGCGCTGCGCCAGGCCGACGGCGTGGGCGACAAGCTGGC